>JBKPDL010000164.1:0-20321 GCA_046727855.1 Acidobacteriota bacterium | reverse complement strand
ATTACGAGCTGGGCGGCAAACTCACTCCGGACATCGAAACGGAGATCGAGACCAACCGCAGGAAACTTGAAAAGGCCGCGGGCGCCGCGCTCGGATCGTCGGACAATCCGCTGCTCGTCTCGGTCCGCTCGGGCGCGAAGTTTTCAATGCCCGGCATGATGGACACGATCCTCAACCTCGGCCTCAACGATGCCACCGTTGAAGCGATGAAGGCGCGCACCGACAACGGCCGCTTTGCCTTCGACAGCTATCGGCGGTTCATCCAGATGTTCGGCGCCGTGGTGCTCGAAATTCCGAAAGACGCGTTCGAACACGAATTCGAAGCGGTCAAACGCAAGCGCGGAGCCAAGGTCGATACCGATCTGGACGAGGACGCGCTGCGCGAAGTCGTCAAGCGCTACAAGGAAGTGGTTCGTCGGCACACCAATCGCGACTTCCCGCAGGACCCGATCGAGCAGCTGCGCCTCGCGCGTAACGCTGTGTTCCGTTCGTGGAACAACCCGCGCGCGAAAGAGTACCGGCGCATCTACGACATTCCCGATTCGATCGGCACGGCCGTCAACGTGCAGATGATGGTGTTCGGCAATACCGGGGATCGATCGGGCACCGGTGTCGGATTCACTCGCAATCCCGCCACTGGCGCCGGCGAGTTCTATGGCGAGTTCCTGATCAACGCGCAGGGCGAGGACGTCGTGGCGGGAATCCGTACACCGCAGCCGATCCGCGAGCTCGAGCGGGTGATGCCGAAAGCCTACAAGCAGCTGCGCGACATCACGACGCGACTGGAAAAACATTACCGCGACGTGCAGGACTTCGAGTTCACGATCCAGGACGAACGGCTGTTTATGCTGCAGACCCGCAGCGGCAAACGAACGGGCCACGCCGCCGTGGTCATCGCCACCGATCTGGTCAAAGAAAAGCTGATAACGCCCAGGGACGCGGAGTTGCTCGTTGATCCGGAGTCGCTGTCGCAACTCCTGGCGCCGGGCTTCGACGCCAAGGAGTGGGCAAAGATTCCGCTGGTGACTAAGGGCTTGCCGGCATCGCCGGGCGCGGCGTCCGGGCACGCGGTGTTTACCGCGGATGACGCGGTCGAGTGGTCGTCGCAGGGGAAGCCGGTCGTGCTGGTGCGACGCGAGACCGTGCCGGACGACATCCACGGCATGTGGGTGTCGCAGGGGATTCTCACGGCAACCGGCGGGATGACGTCGCACGCGGCGGTTGTCGGGCGGCAGATGGGAAAGCCGTCGATCGTCGGAGCGGGAGACCTCCAGATCGACGAAAAAGGGCGCAAGTTCTCGATCAAAGGTCAAACCGTCAAGGAAGGCGACTTCGTGTCGTTCGACGGCCTGACCGGCGAGGTCAAACTCGCGCGTGTTGCTTCGCAACCGAGCGAGATCCTGCAGGTCGTGGCCGGCAAGATGAAGCCGTCGGAATCAGACATCTACCAGCGGTTTCATCAGCTCCTCACCTGGTCCGACAAGTTCCGCCGGCTCGGCGTCCGCGCCAACGCCGATCTTCCCGATCAGGCCCAGCTCGCCTACGCGTTTGGCGCGCGCGGCATCGGCTTGTGCCGTACCGAGCACATGTTCTTTGGCGAAGGCCGCATCCCGATCGTGCAGCGCATGATTCTGGCGGACAACGAAGCGGATCGTCGCGCGGCGCTAAAGGAGTTGCTGCCCTTGCAGCGCGAGGACTTCTACGGCGTGTTCAAGGAAATGAAAGGCGAGGCGGTGACGATCCGGACCATCGATCCGCCGCTGCACGAGTTCCTTCCGAAGCGTGAAGAGCTGATGGTCGAGATCGCGCGCATGGAGGAGTCGGGCAAGCAGGGCAAGGAGCTGGAGGAGCGGCGGAAGCTGCTGCATCGCGTCGAGCAGCTTCACGAGTTCAATCCGATGCTGGGACACCGTGGCGTCCGGCTGGGAATCACGTATCCGGAAATCACCGAGATGCAGGCGCGCGCGATCCTCGAAGCCGCGTGCCAGTTGCAGAAGGAAGGCCTCAGCGTCGTTCCCGAAATCATGATCCCGCTCGTGGGCGATGTGAAGGAGCTGCGCGACCAGAAGGACATCGTCGATCGCGTTGCCGAGCAGGTGATGCAGGAACAGGGCGTCAGGATCAAGTATCTGGTTGGCACGATGATCGAAGTGCCGCGCGGCGCGGTCGTTGCCGATCAGATCGCGACCGAGGCGCAGTTCTTCTCGTTCGGCACCAACGATCTCACGCAGATGACGTTCGGCTTCTCACGCGATGACGTTGGCAAGTTCCTGCGCATTTACCAGGAAAAGAAGATTCTCGAGAAAGACCCGTTTGCAACCATCGACATCGAAGGCGTCGGCGCGCTGGTGGCGATGGGCGTGGACAAAGGCCGGGAAGCTCGCAGGGATCTGAAGGTCGGCATTTGCGGAGAGCACGGCGGCGATCCCGCTTCGGTCCACTTCTTCCATAAGACCGGTCTCGACTATGTGAGCGCTTCGCCGTACCGTATTCCGGTGGCGCGCCTCGCGGCGGCGCAGGCGGCGCTGTCTGTGAAAGTCGGAGATTGATCACTTATTACGTCCACCGCGCCAGCCAGACCACGAAGGTCGATGACATCGACCCCGCGTGGCTGGCGTCCGGCAGCGGCGTGGTGGTCTGGGCTGACGTGACGTCCCCGGATGTGGAAGACGCGCGAGTGCTTCGCGACGTCTTCACGATCCATCCGCTTGCTGTCGAAGACGCGTTGCAGGCACTCCAGTTCCCCAAGATCGAGGCCTATCCCAATTTCCTGTACGTGGTCCTGCATGGAATCGATTTTCAGCCGGACCGTCATTCGTTTGTGACACAGGATGTCGATTTCTTTGTTTCCAAGGCGTTCCTCGTAACGGTGCACGACGGCAAGCGGCGCAGCGTGGCCGAGGTCACCGAGATGTGCTGGAAAAACGAGGCCATCCTCGCCGAAGGTCCGGTCGCGCTGATGCATCGCATCGTCCACAACATGGTCGATCACTATCGGCCGGAGGTGGACGAGTTGGAAGAGCGGCTTGACGAAATAGAGACGCAGGTACTCGAGGGCAAGCACGAGACGCTCACCGGAGAGATTCTGGGCGTCAAGCGCGACATCTCGTCGATGCGCCGCGTCGTCATTCCCCAACGAGACATCGTTGGACGGCTCGCGCGCCGCGAGTTCGAGATCATCGATCAGGAGATGGCGTTTCGCTTTCGCGACGTGTACGACCACCTTGTGCGGCTCGCCGACGAGAGCATCATTTTTCAGGATCGCGTGACCGGCATTCTCGACGCGCATCTGGCGAGCGTCTCGAACCGCCTCGCCATGGTCTCGAAAGTGCTCGCCGCGCTGGCCGTGATCTTCGGCCCCTTAACGGTCATCACCGGCATGTTCGGCATGAACGTGCGGCTGCCGCAGTTTCCCGGTGGCGAGAACGCGCAGTTCTGGTGGATCTCGGGCATCATGAGCGCGATCACCATCGGCGTCTACGTCGTCTTCAAGCACCAGGAGTGGCTGTAATCTTCCGTCGATGGGTCGCATCACCCGGCTTCCCGACGACCTCGCCAATCAGATAGCCGCCGGCGAAGTCGTCGAACGGCCCGCCTCCGTCGTCAAGGAACTCGTCGAAAACGCGATCGATGCCGGCGCCGCGCGCATGGCCATTACCGCGGAATTCGGCGGCAAGAAGCTCATTCGCGTCGAAGACGATGGACACGGCATGGATCCGGAGGATGCACGGCTGTCGGTGGAGCGGCACGCAACGAGCAAGATTCGGCGCGCCGACGATCTGGCGGCGATCGTGACGCTTGGCTTCCGCGGCGAAGCGCTGCCGAGCATTGCGTCGGTGTCGCACTTTTGCTTGCGCACCCGTCCGACTGGTACCACCAGCGCCACGGAGATTCGGATCAATGCCGGGGCGATCGAGTCGGTCGTGGAAGCCGGCGGGCCTGAGGGCACGCTCGTGGCAGTGGCCGACCTGTTCTACAACTTGCCGGCGCGGCGCAAGTTCCTCAAGTCCGATGCCGCCGAAGCCGCGCAGATCTCGAAGGTGGTCACGCAACTGGCGCTGTGCTACCCGGCAGTTGGCTTCACGCTGACGAGCGCGGGTCGCAAGTCGCTGCAATGGCCGCCGGTCTCGAGCCTCGCCGATCGGCTATATCAAATCTACGGCGATCGGCAGGACCTCATCGAAGTGCGGCGCGAGATGGGCGGACTGCGCATCTTCGGCTTTGTGGCGGCGCTCGCGGAAACAGGGCCGACGCGCGGCCCGCAAAACGTATTCGTCAATGGCCGCATCGTCAGAGATCGCACGATCGCGCATGCGATTCTCGACGCCTATAGCGTGGCGTCGAATCGTGAGCGCAGTCCAGAAGTGCACCTGTTTCTCGAGATGCCGCCGGATCGCGTCGACGTCAATGTGCATCCGACGAAGGCAGAAGTGCGTTTTCGTGAGCAGTCACTCGTGCACGAACTCGTGCGCCACGCGGTAGGCGATGCGCTCGGCCGCGACGTGACACCGGAGCTACGGCTTCGTCACGCAGACATCCTGCCGGGCCGGCCGATGACGCCGGCCATTCCTGGTGTGCTCGCGGGCGGGGTCTATACGTCGGGCGCGATGGGTGCGATAGCTGCGTTCGGCGCGACGGGCGCGGTGCAGTTCCGCAACGAACCTGCCGCACCTGTGGCACCCGAAATTCGCCCGCTCATCCCCCTCGGCCAGTTCCGCGACACGTTCATCATCGCCATTGATGACGAGGGCGTTTGCATCATCGATCAACACGTGGCGCACGAACGTGTCCTGTTCGAACGGGTGATGCAGCGGCTCACGACCGGCACGCTCGAAAGCCAACGGCTGCTCGTGCCGATGATGATGGAGCTGCCGCCGGGCGAGCGCGCCGCCCTCATCGCACGTGCCGCCGAGCTGCAGCGCTTTGGCTTCGAACTCGAGGAGTTTGGCGGCGACACGCTCAAGGTCACCGCCGTACCGGCGCTGCTCCCGCGAGACGAGTGCGACGCCGCCATTCGAGCGCTCGCGCAGGATCTGGAAGGCCTCGACCGCGGCCTGCGCATCGAGGAGGGTCTCAAGCGGATTGCGGCGACGACGGCGTGTCATGCGGCGGTGAAGGCGAACTATCCGCTCACGCACGAGAAGATGCGGCACATTCTCGAGGAGCTGCGCGCGACGGCGTATTCCACCGTGTGCCCGCACGGCCGGCCGGTGATGCTGCGCATCACGCGACGGGAAGTGGAGAAAAACTTCGAACGCATATGAGAGCCGACATCGTTGCCGCCGGCGTCGTGCATACGCGCCGGTATGCGGCTGTCAGCGTTCTCGTCGTCACCTTCTTCCTCGTCTACGCGCTCATCGGCCTGACGCGTCACTGGCAGTTCAAGAGCAGCGCGTACGATCTCGGAATCTACGACCAGTTCCTGTGGCACTTGAGCCGCTTCGAGCCTCCCGCCAGCAGCGTACGCGGAATGGCCAACCTCTTTGCCGACCATTTCCATCCGATCCTTGTGCTTCTCGTGCCGGCATTCTGGGTGGCGCCGGCGGCTGAGACGCTCATCACTGCACAAGCGTTCCTGTTCGCCATCTCGATCGTGCCGGTCTACCTGTTTGCGAATCGGATGCACGGCAACGGCATTGCGCTGGCGCTGTCTACAGCCTACGGATTGTTTTGGGGCCTCCAGCGCGCCGCGGAATTCGACTTTCACGAGTACGCGTTCGCGCCTGTCCTGATCGCGCTCTCGGTCCTGGCACTCTCTCGAAAGTCCTGGCGGCTACTGTGGGCGTGCGCGATAGCGATTGTCCTGGTCAAAGAGGATCTGATTCCGCTCGTCGTGTTCGAAGGGATTTATCTCGTCATCAGGGGAGAACGAAAGCAAGGCATCGCGATGATTGCGGCCGGTCTTGTTGCCTTTGCCGCAATTGTGGGCTGGTTGATGCCGCGGCTCAGTCGTGGTGATTCGTTCGAATACACGCACTTGTACAACGGCGTGCTCGCGCGGCCGTGGACGATGCTGGCAACGCTCGTGACGCCGGTCATGAAATGGCGGACGGCGTTTCTGTGGGTGGCGCCCTTCGCGTTGCTGCCGCTGTTCTCGCCGTTGGCGATTCTTCTTGTCCCGTTCGCGCTCTCGCGCTTTCTCTCCGACAGCCCGGCGCACTGGGGGACGATCTTTCACTATGCTGCGCCGGTGGCTCCGATCGCTGCCATGAGCGCCGCTGACGGTCTCAGTCGCGTCACACGCGGGCTTGCCGCCTCGGCGCGGCGCCGTGTGCTCACTGGCTTCGCCGCGATGTGCGTTGTCATGTCGGCCATCCTTCCGGGCCAGCAGCCCTTGTGGGATATTCTGCGGGCGAAATCCTACGCTCAGACCGCCACGATGCGCACGGGTCACGAGATCGTGCGGCGTTTTCCGTCCACGGGCTCGGTGGTTGCTCAGGGTCCGATCGTGCCGCACCTCACGCATCGGGACGCGATTTACGTGCTCGATGGCGCCGCGCCCGATGCGGATTTCGTGGTCGCCGCCAAGGGTCTTCACCCATGGCCGCTCTCGACGATCGGCGAGGTCGAGGCCCTCCTGGAGGCGCGCAAGCGGCGTGGATACGCCGTCATGCTCGAACAGGACGGCTGGGTCGTGCTTCGCCGCGAGAAGTGATCGTTAACAGTTCAAAGTTCAAAGTTCAAAGTTCAAAGTCAGTTGGAAAGTGCTTCAGTTCAAAGTGACTTTTCAAGTTGCCTAAGTTCAAGAATCGCGCGGCGGTCGCGAGCACAACTTTCAACTTTAGAACTAACTTTGAACTTTGAACTTTGAACTTTGAACTGACCCGCCTCGCTAGTCTTTTCGCCGTGTCTCTTTGATCTCCTTCCACCCGTCCAGTCGGCGCTTGATCTCTTTCTCGAACCCGCGCTCGGTCGGCTGATAGAAGCGCCGGCCCCGGAGGTTTTCCGGGAGGCACTCCATGTCGGCAATCGCCTCGTCTTCGTCGTGTGCATAGCGATAGCCTTCGCCGTACTGCAGCTGTTTCATCAAACGGGTCGGCGCGTTGCGCAAGTGCAGTGGCACCGGCTGCGCAATGTCGCGTTCGGCTGCTTCGGCCGCTGCGCCGTACGCTGTGTAAATCGCGTTGCTCTTGGGCGCCGTCGCGAGGTAAATCGCTGCCTGTGCAAGCGCGGTGTTGCCTTCGGGCATCCCGATGAAGTGCACGGCGTCCTTGGCGGCAACGGCAACGACGAGCGCTTGCGGATCGGCGTTGCCAATGTCTTCCGACGCGAATCGCACCAGCCGGCGCGCGATGTAGAGCGGGTCTTCGCCGGCTTCGAGCATCCGTGCGAGCCAGTACACCGACGCATCGGGGTCGGAGTTGCGCATCGACTTGTGCAGCGCCGAGATGATGTTGTAGTGCTCTTCGCCCGATTTGTCGTAGAGGAGCGCCTTCTTCTGGATGGTCTGCTCGATCACGGTCATGTCAAGAACGGGCCGGCCGGCCGGCTGCGGCGCGGTTGCAACCGCGAGCTGCAACAGGTTGAGCGCCGATCGCGCATCGCCGTTTGCGTAGCGGGCAATCGCCGCGAGGACGTCGTCTTCTGCCACAGCCCCATGTTTGCCCAGGCCGCGCTCCGGATCCGTGAGCGCAAGGCGCAGAATGCGAACGATGGCCGCCGCGTCGAGCGGCTTCAGCACAAACACTTTGGAGCGCGACAAAAGCGCCGCGTTGACTTCGAACGAAGGGTTTTCCGTGGTCGCGCCGATCAGGATGATGTCGCCGGCTTCGACGCGCGGCAGAAACGCGTCCTGCTGCGCCTTGTTGAAACGGTGAATCTCGTCGACGAACACGATCGTGCGGCGGCCGGTGCGGCGCCGGCGACCCTCGGCCGCGGCCATGACCTCTTTGACTTCTTTGATTCCGGACAGCACGGCGCTGAATGCGATGAACTCAGCTTCGGTGAGATCGGCGATCACGCGCGCGAGCGTCGTCTTGCCCGTTCCTGGCGGCCCCCAGAAGATGATTGATTGCAGCAGATCCCGCTCGATCGCTTCGCGCAACGGGCGGCCGGCGCCGATGAGCTCCTGCTGACCTTCGATTTCGTCGAGCGTGCGCGGACGCATCCGCTCCGGGAGAGGAATTGTGCGTGGATCGACCGGCTTGTCGGGTTCGTCGAAGAGCGAAGGCATAGGCGGGTGCGTTCAGGTGCGACGGGTGCGGAGGGGGCGACAGGTTGGATGCGAGGCATCGCACCGCACCATCCGCACCTTCGCACTTTCCGCACCGGAGCAGCCGGTTCTAAGGGAGCTTACAAGACAGGCGTGCCAGCGTGCCACCGCGCGTGCCGTCGCCACCCTCGCCGGCCAGAAAGATCGTGCCGTCGCGGTCGAACCCGAGTCCTTCGCCCTGCGGCTCCCGCAGGTTCGTCACGTCGACGACTATCGGCGTTCCGGGTTCACCTCGCAACAACGTGTCGGCACGATAGAACTCCACCGACTCGAGCGTCCGCAGCGCCACCCATTTGCCGTCGGGACTCAAGTCGGCGTCGGTAACACGCCGGTCCTTTTTAACGTTGCCGGCGAGCGTGGCGACACGCTGCAGCTGCATAACGGTTCCAGGGGTGAGCGACGCCGGGAAGCGATAGACGCTGATCGGTGAATCTTCGCCTTTCGTCACGACGTAGAGGGCGCCGTCTGGCCCGACGAAAAAGCCCTCCGCATCCTGGGGCCCTTCCGGATACACCGCGGCAAATGCTTCCGCGCGCGCAGTGACTGTGTCGGTCAACGCCGGTTCGGGAACGCGATAAATGGTGATGTTGCGACGCGCCTCCTTGTTATCGCCGATGTCGGCAATGTACACGCACGACCCCGATGTGCAAGGGCTGACGGCGACATCCTCCCAGTCATCCACTTCCGCCCCTGCAACCTGAACAGTCCCGCGCAGCTGCCCGTCAATGGCAACCGCGTAGAGCAGCGGCTGTCCAGAATCGTTGTGCGTCCACAGCACGCCGCCGGTGCGTCGTGAGACGGCGACGCCACTAGCCTCGTTTACGCCGGCGAGTCTGGCGAGCATCGTGGCGCTCGCGCAAACATTCGTCGTGCTGTCGGCTGCAGCGAGCTGCACCGTTTGCGAATTCTCGTCGCTTTCGCTCGCCGGAATCAGGCTCGTCGTCAACAGCAGCCAAGCGACGCCGGACGCAAACGCAATCACCGATGGTGCAAACCCTCGCATCTAGAACCCCGTTTGACGTTGCCGCCGTGCTTCGTATACGAGCAGCGCCGCCGCCACCGCGGAATTCAATGATTCAACAGGCGGCGTCATCGGAATCGATACCCGCTCGACCGCGGCCGAAAGCGCCGCTTCGGGTAACCCAGCCCCTTCGCCGCCGAGCATGAAGGCGACCGGGCCACGCAGGTCGACGCGATACATGTCCTCGCCTCCGCGTGGCACCGTGGCAACGACTTTCACACCCGCTCCTATCAACGCCGTCACGAGTGGCGTCACCTGCTTCTCATGCAAAATCGGTACGCGAAAGGTGCTGCCCATTCCGGCGCGAAGCGCTTTCCATCCCCAGGGATCTGAAGACGAGCCGGCTAAAGCCACACCTGTGGCCCCGCCGGCTTCCGCGGAACGGACGATCGCGCCCACATTGCCCGGGTCCTGCATGTCAACGGCGACGACAATGAGCGGAGCTGGTCCTTTGAGCAAATGTTGAACTGATGCGTGACGTTTGGCCACCAGCGCAACCACACCGCTCGGCGTCCGTACCGGGGATAACGCATCCATGACGGCGGTCGAGACCTCGATGATCTGCGCGCCATTGTCGTGCGCTCGATCCAGCAGCGCCCGCGCGCTTCCTGCGTCGTGCGCGACGGCGACCGTTTCGATCTTGGCGTTCGTGCGCAGCGCCTCCTCGAGCAGGTGCCAGCCATCAAGAAGCGCGAGCTTCTGATCGCCGCGCGCGACACGCCGAAACGTTTTGACGAGCGTGTGATGCCGGCTCGTAATAGTCGCCACGGTTGGTATGGTACACTCCGAAATTTGGAGCAATGAAGGAAAGGCTACTCAAGCGGTTCGAAGACGAAGTTGGCGCGCTCGAGCGCGAGCTCAAGACCGAGCTGCCGAAGGAGATCCAGCGCGCACGCGAGCTCGGCGACTTGCGCGAGAATGCGGAATACCAAGCCGCCAAGGAGCGGCAGAGTTACGTGCAGGCGCGCATTTCCATGCTCAAGCGCCGCATGCACGAGATCGCGCTGATGAACCTCGACCGCATCCCGCACGGCAAGGCTGGCTTCGGATCCACGGTGACGCTGCGTGAATCGACGGGCGCCGAGCTCGTTTATCAACTTGTCATGCCAGAAGATGCTGACGCGGAAAAGGGTCTGATCTCCACCTCTTCGCCGATCGGCAAAGCGATCCTCAACAAGGAACAAGGCGACGAAGTCTCCGTCGCAACCCCCGCCGGCGCGCGCCGCTTCGAGATCATCAAACTGGTCACCATCCATGACGAGTAGCGATCCCTCGACGAGCTCCGGGCCACCCCGACCTCTCGACAGGCTCGCGGTCGCCCCGAGCGGCGTCGGGGGAGGCGCCGCGTCGCGAGCCGACAGCTACTCTCCGGATCGGCGTACCGCACTTGTTCTGACCGGCACCGGCGCAGACGGCGTATATCACGCCGGCGTGCTGCGGGCGGTTCATGAAGCCGGCATCAAAATCGACATGGTGTGCGGCCGCGGCGTCGGTGCGGCCGGGGCACTGCTCACGGCTATCGATGGTGCCGCGCGTCTGTGGGAAGGCAAAGGGTTGTGGCGCGGCGCCGCGGTGCCGCACCTTTATCGGTGGCGATGGCCCGTTCGCACACTGATCGTGCTGTTTGCGGCAATCGCGGGGCTTCTCGCCAGCCCGCTGTTCTTTTTCGCGCTCGCGGTGATCATCTATCCGGTCGGCCTTCTGCTCGGCATGGCGGGGCTCGACGCCGGCTCCCAGCTGATCGCGCGCTACGTCGGCATCTTGAGCGCGGCGTTCGGCCCCGGCGCGTTGCCCACGTGGTTGCCGCGGCTCGTGGCTGCAGCCGTGACGCTGGCCCTGCTCACGCTCATCACTGGTGCATTCCTGGCGTGGCGGGCGGCGCCACTGCGGCGCCGCTCACGGGGAATGTTTGCGTGGTCGCTCCTTGGCGCTCCACTCGACGCGTCGAGCGCCTCTGCCCATTTCACCAGTGGCATTTGGGATCTGCTGAAGGGCGGTGCCGCGCTGCAATCGCCGGCAGCCGACGAACTGAGCCGCCGGTACAGCGAGTTGCTCGCGGAGAACCTTGGTCAACCCGGCTTTCGCGAGCTGCTGATCGTGGTGCACGATCTCGACGCGCGTCGTGATCTCGTGTTCGGCCTGGTCCGCGAACCATTTCGCCGCGCCTTGTTTCCACCGCCTACCGCGGCGGGCGCACGTCGCTCCGAGGCATTCGATCTCGCCGGCCTCGCACGCGATCATGTGATTGATGTTCTGAGCGCCGCGCTAAGTGTGCCGGGTCTCACCGAGCCGGCACTGATCGCGTTTGCGCCTGCCGGGTATTGGCGCGGCGAGGTGCATCGGCTGTTGGATCGTGCGGCCAGTCTCGGGAGGCTGCTCGAAGAAGCCGCGGCCGCCGGAGCCGAGCAGGTCGTGATCGTCTCGGCGGCTCCTGAGTTGCCAGGTCCGCACGAACTCGCGCGTCCGCGCGTCGATCCGATTGGACGCCTCAGCGAGCAGGTGGCGGCGACCGAAGCCGCGGCGCTGCGCGACGCCGTCACGCATGTTCAACACCGCTTTCGCGCCGTCTACCTGATTCGACCGCAGCACAATCCGGTTGGCGCCTTCGACCTGCAGGGCGCCTACGACGAGAAATCCGATCGCCTCCATCCCTTATCCGAGTTGATGGAACGCGGGTACGAGGACGCATATCGCGAATTCATCGAACCTGTCGTCGCCGCGTCGGGAGAGAACCTTCACGCGTGACCACAGAACGCCGCGCGCCTTTCCTCACGGCGGCGTCACCTAGGTTCCTTACGGCGGTTCCTTACGGCGGTTCCACAGACCGTTATGCGGGTCCACAACGCGTACAAAATTCACGTCTGTGGCCGCATAACGGTCTAAGGAACTACCGTAAGGAACGTGCGTGAACCCACGTGAGGAACCCGTGGGGATCATCGCGGCGGGGCGAGCAAGCCGACGTAGAGAAACACGAGCGCGACCGCCAGGTGCGCGATTGCGTCAGCCCGCGTGATCTGCATCAAGCCGAACAGGTCGGAGCTGACGAGCGCGATGACGCCGAGCACGAGATAAGCGAATCCGATCAGCTTCCCCCACGTCCGCATGCGGCCGATTCCCTGCGTTGCGGCCAGCAAAGTCGCGACGCCAATGACGCTGTGAACCGCGTTGTGAAATACTGCCATTCCAGCGACGATCAATGCGGTGCCGAGCAGCAGGTAAATCTTCCTCATGGCCTCACATACCAGACTGATTCACGGCGGCGAGCGGCCGGCTGATTCCGCGTCGCGATCGCTCACGACGCCGATCTACGAGACATCGACCTTTGTCTTCAAGTCCGCCGCCGACGTCGAGCGGTATCAGCAGGGAACACTGCCGGCGTATCTCTACTCCCGCTATGAAAATCCCACCGTCGTCGCGGCGGAGGAGAAGCTGGCGGCGGCCGACGAAGCCGAAATGGCGCTCGCCTTCAGTTCCGGTATGGCGGCGACCTCCACCGCGCTCATGACGCTGCTGAGCGCCGGCGACGAAGTGGTTTGCGCCTCAGCCATTTACGGCGGTACGTTTCACTTGATCGAGCATCTCCTGCCACGCTTCGGCGTCGAGCGCCGGTTTGTGTCGCTCGAAGATCTCGCGAATCCGTCGACGGTGCTCGGCCCGAAGACACGGCTTCTCTGGTTTGAATCGCCGATCAATCCAACCTTGCGATGTGTGGACGTCCGCAAGGTGGCCGCGGCGTGCCGCGGCGCGCACGTGATCTCCGGGATCGACAACACGTTTGCGAGTCCTGCAAATCAGCAGCCACTCGCGCTCGGCATCGATTTGTCGATGCAGAGCACGACGAAGTATCTGAACGGCCACAGCGACGTCACCGGCGGCGTCTTGTCGGGTTCGCGAAGGTTGCTCGAACCGATTGCCAAAACGCGACGGCTGTTGGGCGGGATCATGGATCCGCAGCCCGCGTACGCGCTCGCCCGCGGTCTCAAGACGCTGCCGCTGCGCATTGCCCGTCACAACGCTAACGCGACGGCGGTCGCCCAGTTCCTGGAGACCCACCCGCCAGTGAGGCGCGTGTATTACCCGGGGCTTGCGTCACACCCCGACCATCACATCGCAAAACAACAGATGCGCGGCTTTGGCGGCATGGTGTGCGTCGACCTCAACGGTGGTCAAACCGCCGCGTATCGCGCGTTCGATCGGCTGAAGGTGATTCAGCGCGCGGCAAGTCTTGGCGGAGTCGAGAGCCTGTGCAGCCTGCCGATTCTGACATCGCAATATGGATTGACCGACGAAGAGCTCGAGAAGGCCGGCGTAACCAAGGGGATGATGCGGCTGTCAATCGGACTGGAAGAACCCGAAGATCTGATAGGCGATCTGGAACAAGCACTGGCTAGTTGATATCCGAATCTGGAGATCTGGAGATTTGGAGATTTGGAGCAAATCACGAGATCTCGAAATTCACGAATCACTTACCCCCGCACAGCCTCCTTGTGTTCTTTTGCAGCGGCCTTGTCGTACTCGTGCAGGAAGGCGAGCACCAGTTCGAGCATCCGCTGATTGATGCGGCTGCCTTCGTAGGTCCCGAACTTCTGTTGAAACCTCTCGAGCGGCACCACCGCTTTGGCCATGGTGCGATGGCCGCCGGCGCTGCCGATGTCGCTGAACCAGCGCCGCACGAAGTCGCCGGCGTTGCGTGAATACCCCAGATTCCGCACCGACACGATGAACGTGTCGTTGACCACGCCCGAAATGACGGACCACTGGACGTTCTCGAGCTGCAAGTAGAAATCCGCGACGTAGGGAATGAAATCCTCGCGCGACGGCTCGCCGATGAACGCGCAGAACACGTGCTCCACCATGCGGCCGTGCTGCCATGCCTTGATCACGAAATCGAGCCGCTCGCCCGTGATTTCCGCTCCCTCCATCTTGCGGATCATCGTCGCGTCCGAGAGTGGATACAGATACGAGAACGCGTCGAGGTCGGCGCGATTGGCTTGCCGGTTGAAGAAGAGCGTGTCGGATTTGATCGCGTAGAGCATGGCGGTGGCCGTCCGCTCCGAGATGTCGATGTCAACCGCGCGCAAATGCTCCGTGAGGATCGTCGACGTCGATCCGTAGTCTGGACGAATGTCCTTGAAGACGGCGTTGTAACCGAGCTGTTCGGGATGGTGATCGATGACGAGATCGACGTGCGGCAGCAGTCCCGCGAAATAATGCGGCTGTACATCCACGAGGGCGACGCGATCGAACGACTTGATCTGCGCGGCCGTCATCACCTCGATCTGCAGATCGAGGAGCTTGAGCATACGCAGGTTTTCGGGCCGGCTCACGCCATACATGCACCCGATGATCGCCGTTTGGCGCGTGCGCCGCAGAATGTTGCGCAGCGCGAGCCCACTCGCGATGGCGTCGGGATCGGGATCGTTGTGCAGGAGGATGAGAATGCGGTCGGCGTCGGACAGGAAGCGCTGGTATTGCTGCACGCGCTGGCGCGTGACCGACCGGCCCAGCTCGACGAGAAGTGCCGGGCCCGCGAGCTCCGCCAGCGTCAAGCTCGTAATCTCGGGAAACGACTCGCGCAGATCGTCCGCGCGTTGCGCGTCCTCAGGCGTCGTACCGAGCACCCACACCAGCGTCCCGCCCGCGGCGCGCACCGCCTGCAGGACTTTGCGCAGCGATCGTCGGCCGTTGTCTTCGATGATGACGCACGTGCCCGGGGTGAGATCGGCTTTGACAAAAGTGTCGAGCCGTTTGGGGTCGCCTACACGGACCCCAAAGCGGGCCTCGTCAAATCGGCGCGCCAGCGCGGGACTTTCAACCAGGACGTCGAGCTCGGCGCTGGGTGTGAGCACCGCGTCGAGCAGCCTCACAACCAGCTCCGTGTGACAGACCGCGAGACACCTCATTCGCTGAAGGCCTCGCACCCCGTCTCGGGGATCTCCATACCGAAATACCCATTATAGGCCTCGGCGCCCATCGAAGTGCTTGTATTTGGGCGGTGAAAGCCGTACCTTCTCGCCCATGCGACGAGCCACGCTTTTGCCGGCGTGCCTTTTGACCGCAATGGCAGTGACCAATGGGCAGCAGCCCACATTTCGGACTGGTGTCGACCTGGTGACGTTTGGGGTCACGGTGCTCGACAAAAAGGGCAATCTCGTCGCTGATCTCACGAAGGAAGATTTCACGGTCATCGAGGACGGCAAGCCGCAAACCGTGCAGTATTTCGCGCGCGGCGACGGTGAGAGCGCGCCGCCCACACACCTCGGTCTGCTGCTCGACACTAGCGGCAGTATGGAGCAGGACATCAGCCTCGCGCGCGGCGCCGCGATCAAGTTCCTCAAACTCTTGCCGCAGGCCGAAGACATCACGCTGGTCGATTTCGACAACGAGGTGCGCGTCACCCGTTACCCGCAGCGCGACTTCGCGCGGCTGGTCGAACGCATCCGCCGGCGCAAGCCCGAAGGGTTCACCGCGCTCTACGACGCCGTTGGTGTGTATCTCGATGGTGCGGATCAGCAGAACGGCCGGTCCGTACTCGTGATGTACACGGATGGCGCCGACAGCCGTTCGACCATGACCTTCAGCGATGCGATCGACCTGCTCAGGGCCTCGCAAACAACGGTGTACGCCGTTGGTCTGCTGGAGAATACGGGCTCGTTCAAAAACGAGCTGCGTATGCGTCTACAGCAGATGGTCGATGCCACCGGCGGCCAGGCGTTTTTCCCCTACGCGCTCAAGGACCTGGACAGCGCATATGAGAAGGTGCTCGCGGAAATCAAAGCGCAGTACCACCTCGGATACCTTCCCACCAATCCTGCACAGGATGGCCACTGGCGGAAGGTCGACATCAAACTGAATCGGTCCGACCTCAAGGTGCGTACGCGTAAGGGTTATTTCGCGCCGTACAAAGAAGGTTCCAAGGTTCCGTAGTTCGACCTCCCGTCGTTCCCAAGTTCGGGGTTGCAAGGTTCCGCGGTTCCCGAATCCCCTTAGCCCTCCGCCTGAAATTCCACACAGTAGAAGTTAAAACCGAGGCCGGGAACTGCAGAACCCGAGAACACCGGCACTCCGGCACCCCGGAACGTTGGACTTCGCAATCCCGGAACTTTGGAACCCCGCACGTTTCAGGGTACGATCGGAGATTCGACCAGCGCGAAAATGCCATCTGTTTACGACCGATTCAACCTCATCTCCGATTTCGAGCTGCGCGGTGATCAAGTTCAGGCCGTGCCCGAGCTCGTGGACGGATTGAACCGCGGCGACAAGCACCAGGTGCTGCTCGGCGTCACCGGCTCGGGCAAGACCTACACGATGGCCCAGACCATCGCCCGCGTGAACCGGCCAACGCTCGTGATGGCGCACAACAAGACGCTTGCGGCGCAGCTCTTTCAGGAGTTCCGGCGCTTCTTCCCGGGAAACGCCGTCGAGTACTTCGTCAGCTATTACGACTATTACCAGCCCGAAGCCTACGTGCCGGCGAGCGACACCTACATCGAGAAGGAAGCGACGATCAACGACGAGATCGATCGCATGCGCCTTTCGGCCACGCGTTCGCTCTTCGAGCGCCGCGACGTCATCATCGTCGCGAGCGTGTCGTGCATCTACGGCCTGGGCTCGCCGGAAGCCTATTACGGCATGCTGCTGCCGCTCGAGCGCGGAATGCGCATGGACCGCGATCAGATTCTGCGCAAGCTCGTCGAAATACAGTACGAACGCAACGACCACGACTTCGGCCGTGGCACGTTCCGCGTTCGCGGCGACGTCGTGGAGGTGTATCCCTCGTACGAAGAATCGGCATTGCGGATCTGCCTCTTTGGCGACGAGGTGGACGAGCTCGTGTCGTTCGATCCGATCACCGGCAAGTCGTCGCGCAAACACGATCGCATTGCCGTCTATCCGAAGTCGCACTTCGTCACCTCGCGCGATCGGCTGAAAGAAGCGGTCGAAACCATCAAAGCGGAGCTCGTCGAACGCCGCGGCCAGCTCGAAGCGGAAGGCAAGCTGCTCGAGGCGCAGCGTCTTCATCAGCGCACGATGTTCGACCTCGAGATGATTCGCGAGATCGGCTACTGCCACGGGATTGAGAACTACTCGCGCCATCTCACCGGCCGCCGGCCCGGAGAACCGCCGCCGACGCTGCTCGACTACCTGCCCGCCGACGCATTGGTCATCGTTGACGAGAGCCATCAAACCGTGCCGCAGATCCGCGGCATGTATCACGGTGATCGATCGCGCAAAGAAGTGCTGGTCGAATATGGATTCCGGCTGCCGTCTGCGCTCGACAACCGGCCGCTGAACTTCGAAGAATGGGAAGCACGCGTCCCGCAGCTGGTTTATGTATCGGCCACTCCCGGCCCATACGAACTGCACAAAGCCGGCGGCGTCGTTGTCGAGCAGGTCATCCGCCCGACCGGCCTGATGGACCCACCGATAGAGGTCAGGCCGGTCAAAGGGCAGGTGGACGATTTGCTGAAAGAGATTCGCGAGCGCGCGGAAGGGCGCGAGCGCGTCCTGGTGACAACGCTCACCAAGCGCATGGCGGAAGACCTCACCCAGTACTACCAGGAGCTTGGCGTCAAAGTGCGTTATCTGCACTCCGATATCGACACGCTGCAGCGCGTCGAGATCCTGCGCGATCTCCGCCGCGGCGAGTTCGACGTGCTGGTCGGGATCAATCTGCTGCGCGAGGGGCTGGATCTGCCCGAGGTCTCGCTCGTGGCGATTCTGGATGCGGACAAGGAGGGCTTTCTCCGCTCGGCCGGCGCCTTGATCCAGACCTCGGGCCGCGCCGCCCGCAACATCAACGGCCGCGTGATCATGTATGCCGACGTCGTCACCGAATCGATGCGCGGCGCGCTGCACGAAACCGATCGGCGCCGCACGCGCCAACACGCGTACAACGACGAGCACGGCATTACGCCCACCAGCATCATCAAGTCGATAGACGATGTGCTCTCGAGCGTGTACGAACGGGATTACCTGGCCGTGCCCGAAGTGCGCGAAGAGCGTGTGCAGTTTCACACGCAAGCGGAGCTCGACGCGCACATCGTCAAGCTCGAAAAAGAAATGCGGGCCGCGGCCGCGAACCTGGACTTCGAACGAGCGGCGTCGCTGCGTGATCAAGTGCGCGCGCTCAAGACCCGCGAGCTCGGAGTGGGCACCTCAGGGAGGGCGGGACTGTAGTCCCGCACCTCGTGCTGACGCTGTTGTCCGACTGGCTGAAGAAAGCGGTCCTGGAAGTCCAGGAATACGTCAAGCTCTGCGCAGCGGCGATACGCGGCACGGTGACGCCGCCGTTTTATCGCCACGATGTCGTCGAGCAGTTCGACACGATCGGCCTGGGCTCGCTTACCGTGGTGCTGCTCACCGGCTTCTTCACTGGCGCGGTGCTGGCGCTCAACACCGGGATCACCCTCGACCAGTTCGGTGCGCGCGATTTCGTCGGCCGCCTGATCAGCGCGTCGATGGTGAAAGAACTGGGGCCGGTGCTGACCGGCCTGATGCTGGCCGGGCGCGTCGGATCAGGTATAGCCGCCGAGCTCGGTTCGATGATGGTCACGGATCAGATCAACGCCTTGCGCGCGCTGGGGACCGATCCGGTTCGCAAGCTGGTCGTGCCGCGGATGCTTGCCGGATTTGTGATGACACCGGTGCTCACGATTATTGCAAACGGCGTCGGCATCTTCGGCGGCTGGATCATCGCGGTCTTCCAACTGCGGGTCGCGTCGAGCCTTTACTGGACGTCAATCCTCGAAGGTCTGTACATCCAGGACGCGTGGATGGGGTTGATCAAGCCGTTTATTCTCGGGTTTGTGATTGTCACGATTGGGTGTCACGTTGGATTGCGCGCCGCGGGCGGTACGCAGGGCGTTGGACGCGCGACCACCAACGCGGTGGTGGCGGCGTCTGTGGCGGTGATCGCGGTCGATTTCTTCGTCACGCGCCTGCTGATTACGTTGATGTACTGATGAAAGCCTTCGCCGATCGATCACCGGCAGTCGACGCCGCGCTCGCCGGGCCGAACGCGCCGATCGTGGTGTTCGACAAAGTCTCGCTCGCGTTCGACGACAAGGTGATTCTGCGCGAGGTCAGCTTCACACTGCTCGCCGGGCATACCAAGATTTTTCTCGGCGCGAGCGGCGCCGGCAAGTCGACCATCTTGAAAGTGGCGTTGGGTCTGCTGCGCTCAGACTCCGGCGTGATCTGGGTGAACGGCGAGCGTGTCGATTTGATGTCGGAAGAGGAGCTGATGCACCTGCGCGCCGATCTCGGCATGGTGTTCCAGGAAGGGGCGCTGTTCGACTCGCTGACGGTGGCCGAAAACGTCGGCTACAAGCTGTATGAAGAAACCGACATGCCACTCGAGGATGTTCGGCGGCGCGTCGAGGAGGTCCTCGGCTTTATTGGCTTGGCCGAGCACATCGACAAGATGCCATCGGAATTGTCGGGCGGGCAGCGACGCCGCGTCGCGATCGCCCGCGCGATGGCGTATAAGCCGCGGATTCTGTTGTACGACGAGCCCACGACCGGTCTCGATCCGATCACCGCGAACACCGTCGTCGACGAAATCCTCAAGCTGCGCGATCTCGAAAACGTCAGCTCCATCGTGGTGACGCATCAGTTGCGCGATGCGTTCCGCGTGGCGACCTATGAAGCCGTGCGTCGCAACAGCGACATTCACATCGAGCCGGCGGACGAGAAGAAAGCCGAAGAGGCGGAATTCATCATGCTCAAGGACGGGGGTATTCATTTCGAAGGGCATGCGGCGGAGCTGCGCGCGTCCCGCGACCCGTACTTGGGAACATTCTTGTCATAAGGGAAAAGTCCATGCCCCGGACGCGTTCATTGGCCTGGTCGGAACTGAAAATCGGCGTCATTACTGTGGTCGCCCTGCTGCTCGCGGCCACGCTGATCTTCCTGCTCAGCGGCGACACCGGTTTCTTCTGGGAGCGTTATTCGATCAAAACGATCTTCGACAACATCGCGGGTCTCAAGGAGGGCGCACCAGTGCGCGTGGCCGGCGTCGAAGTCGGCGCGGTGAGCGACATCAAGTTCGTTGGCGAGCGCGTCGAAGTGACGATGGAGCTGAAG
>JBKPDL010000163.1:0-23696 GCA_046727855.1 Acidobacteriota bacterium | reverse complement strand
ACGGAGGGGGTGAACGGCGTGCACCTTGCGATCGACGCGACCGGGCGGTTTCTCGCGCTGGCCAATTACGCGACCGGCACGCTCGTGCTGCTGCCGATCAACACCGACGGATCGCTCGGTCCGTTCAGCGATCTCGCGACCATGACCGGCGAGCCCGGTCCGCATCGCACGCAGCAAACAAGCTCACATCCGCACCACTCGCCTTTCGACCCGAGCGGGCGGTACATCGTCGTGCCCGATAAAGGTCTCGATCGAACGTTTCTCTATCGTCTCGATGTCGAGCGCGGGAAGCTGGTGCCCGGCACTCCTCCTTCGGTCGCAAGCCGCGCTGGTGCCGCACCGCGCCACGTGGATTTCCATCCGCGCCGCCCGTTTGCGTATGTGATCAACGAGCTCGATTCGACGATCGCCGGCTATCACTTCGAGCCCGACAAGGGCGTGTTCGCACCCTTCCAGGTGATGCCTACGTTGCCGACCAGCTACACCGGCAACAACAGCGGCGCCGAGATCGTCGTCGCCCCGTCAGGGCGCTTCGTATATGGATCGAATCGCGGGCACGACAGCGTTGCGATCTTTGCAATCGACGAGGAGAGCGGAGCGCTGACGCCGGTGGGCTGGCAGTCGACGCAAGGCAAAACGCCGCGCTTTTTTGGCCTCGACCCCACAGGCCGCGCGCTTTATGCGGCGAACCAGAACAGTGACACCGTCGTGATCTTTCAGGTGAATGAGATGACAGGAAAGCTGGCGCCGACGAAGGAAGTAATCAAAGTGGCGAGCCCCTCGACGATCGCGTTTCTCTGATCTCCGAAAAGGGGTCTGACCCCTTTTTCCCACGATCACGGAGAAAAAGGGGTCAGACCCCTTTTCCCTTTTTCTCACCGCGGCAACGCAAACACGAAAATCGCGTTCCCGCCGGGCGGGGTCTTCTTCTCCGGCAGCAACTCACCGGGCACCGTGGTCGCCCATTGCGCGCCGCCGCCGCCGACGGGCATCGCAATGTATTGCCTGCCGTTGACCGCATAAGCGATCGGAAATCCGTGCGCTGATGTCGACAAGCGCGACTCGAACAGGATCTTGCCGTTGGCCGCGTCGTACACGCGGAAATTCCGATCCCAGTCGCCAACCACGACCAGCCCGCCACCCGTCGTCAACGCCGCCGTGTTCGGCGGCGTCCGCGTGCGATGGCGCCACAGAATCTTTCCGCTCCGCGCGTGCACCGCCACAAACTCGCCGATGCCATCCGGACGTGCAGGATGCATCAAGTTCCGACGCCGCACGCCTCCGCTGCCGCCGCCCCCGACAACGCGATTGATGTTGTCGTTGAACGTCCCTTGCTCGCAGTGCAGGTTCAGCGGGATGTAGAACGCCTGCGTCTCAGGGTGATACGCCATCGCACGCAGACTCTTGAAACCGGTCGAACTTGGGCAGAACTCGAGCTCGACTCCCGGCTTCGGGATCATCCCTGCGCGATACGTGACTTTTCCCGTTCGCCTGTCGACATCGACGACATTCTGATAGCCGAGATCATGCGCGCTCAGAAACGCACCAGTTTGTCGATCGAGCTCCCAAAGAATACCAAGCTTGCCCATCGTGAACACCGACGCGCGTCCATCTGCATCCACGAGGATACGTTCGAACGTTTCGTCCATGTCGAGCGTTTCGCCGGGAATATGCTGGTAGTGCCACGCGATCTTGCCGGAGACCGGATCGATCGCGAGCGTCGAATTGGTGTAGAGCGCGTCGCCGTCGGTGCCGCGCGCAAAGCGCGTCCACGGCTTTGCCTGCGACGTGCCCCAGAAGATCAAATTCAGTTTTGGATCGTAGCTGCCGGGAATCCATGCGTCGCCGCCGGCGCGAAACGTGAGCGCGAGATCGCCCCACGTGTCCCCGCCGGGCTCGCCCGGCCTCGCGATCGTCGACGTCCGCCACAGCTCCTTGCCTGATTCCGGGTCGTGCGCAGAGATAAAGCACACGTCGTCTTTGTATCGCGCGCAGCCGTTGATACCGGCCACGATCATCCGCCGCACGACGATTGGTCCACTCGAGTAGCTGTAGCCGAGTTTGGGATCCGCAACCTGATGATCCCAGCGAACCGCGCCGGTGCGCGCGTCGAGCGCGATGAGCCGTGCGTCAGGGGCGGCCACGTACACCTTGTCGCCGAGGATGGCGAGATTTCGCATCGGCGAGGTACGCGGCGGTCCGCCTGCCGCCGGTGCGCTTTCATATTCCCAAAGCAACTCTCCAGTTGCGGCATCGAGCGCCTGCACACCGCCGCCAGGGTTGGGCAGAAACATCACGCCGTCTACCACGATCGGCGTCGGCTGATTCTGTCCCGGCCGCATTGCCCACGACCAGGCAAGCTGCAGCTGGTGAACGTTCTGCGTGTTGATCTGCGTGAGCGGACTGTAGCCCCAGCCGTCGACCGTCCGGCGCCAATTGGGCCAGTCCGCGGCCTGCGGATTGAGCAGCATCGCCTCGGTCACGGGCGTGAAATCCTTCACCTGCGCTCCCGTGACAAAACCTGCGAAGAGAATCACAATGGCTGCGGCAACCACGCGCGCACCAGTGCTCATGAAGGCTCTCCTTACAATCGCGGCCGCTATTCTAATCGCCGCACCACGAGCAGCCGATCCACAAGCCCCGAAAGGTAACGGCCAGGACACGCAGGTCTGGACGTTCGACCGACTCGATCGCCTCGGCGGCCACGCGACCACGATCCTCGGCAACCCGCGCGTGATCGACACACCCGCAGGCAAAGCGATCGAATTCGACGGAGTGGACGACGCGCTGTTCGTCGATGTGCATCCGCTCGCCGGCGCCGAGACTTTCACGTGGGAAGCTATCTTTCGCCCTGACGGCGGCGCTCCGGAGCAGCGCTGGTTTCATCTGCAGCAAACAAATTCCGACGATCGGATGCTGTTTGAAATCCGCATCGTGGACGGCCGATGGTGCCTGGACAGCTACGTGCACAGCGCGACTGGCGAGAAAGCGCTGATCGATCGCGCGAAGCTGTATGCGCTCGGCGCGTGGTATCACGTGGCTGCCGTCTACGACGGCCGCGAGTTCAGAAACTACGTGGACGGCGTGCAGCAGGGATCCGCGGAGATTCGTCTGACGCCGCAAGGTCCGGGCCGAGCATCGATCGGCGTCCGCATGAACCTGGTGAATCATTTCAAGGGGGCGATTCGCGCCGCGCGATTCACCCGCCGCGCGCTTGCGCCGGCAGACTTTCTCCGTTAGACATCTCCGAAGGCTGAGAGCGTGATATTTGAAGCAAGTTTTCCTGGCGCCTTAGGAGATGTCTAAGCCCCGCGGAGCGGGGCAAAAAAGACATATGGCAGCGAAGCCAACTGTTTGGTTTTCTCGGCGGTTTGAGGCGAAGCTTCGCTGCCTTGCCCTGAGCGAGCCGTGCGGAAGCATGCCAGTCGAAGGATCACGAGCGTTCGGCGGTCGCAATGTCCACCGATTGCGCGCGGATAGCTGCCTCGCTGATCTTGATGCCCAGCCCCGGCGATTCGGGTACTCGAAAATACGCGCGGCTGTCTTCCCATTCACCAAACCATTCCTTGCAGACCAGCGGATCGGTTCGACCCTCTTCGAAAATCACGAAATTGGGCGTCGCCGCCGAGAGGTGAAGCTGCGCGGCGAGGCACACCGGGCCATTCGGATTGTGCGGCGCGACCGGAATGAAATACGAGTCGGCCATGGCCGCCATCTTGCGGTACTCGGTGATGCCGCCAACGTGTGCGGCATCGGGTTGAAACAGCCGGAACGCCTGCTTCTCCAGGTACTCGCGCAGCTGCAGCCGCGACTTGATCCGTTCGCCGGCGGCGATCGGAATGCTCGTTGCGCGCTGAACCTCGGCCATCGCGCCGGCGTTTTCCGGTGGCACAGGTTCCTCGAAGAAAATCGGATTGAACGGCTCGATCGCTTTCGCGATCCGCACCGCCGAGGCGGTGTTGAACTTGGCGTGCGCTTCGACGCAGATCTCGAATTCCGCTCCGCCCTGGCGAATGCCGCGGACCATCTCCACCACTTCGTTGATCGTTTTCAGCGTTGCCTGCTTGTTGAAATCGACCGGATCGAAGAACGGATCCCACTTGCCGGCGCGCGCGCCCTCGGCGACGAGCTCGCGGGTGCGCTTCTCGTACGCGGCTGCTGTGCGCGGGATGTTGCCCCAGCGATAGCTCGTATAGATCGCGAGCTTGTCGTGCACCTTGCCGCCCAGGAGTTTGTACACCGGCACACCGAGGCGTTGACCCACGATGTCCCACAGCGCGATGTCGATGCACGCGAGCGCGCTCTGCACGGTGCTGCCCCACTGGGAGTTGCGCGCGCGCGAGATAGTGCTCCAAATGAGCTCGATGTCGAACGCGCTGCGGCCGATTACGTACGACTTCAGCAGATCGATCTCGGTCGCGACCGTCGCCACTTTCGGGAAGTCGGTCCCCTCACCCCACCCGACGAGCCCCTCCTCCGTCTCTACGCGACACAGCATGTAATGACGATTCCATTCCGCGCTCGGGTTGCGGGAGAGCGGATCGCCGGCGGGGTTCTTGAGCCGCAGAATCAGCGGTTCAACCTGGACGATGTTCAGCGCCGATTTCACATCGCGCGGACGCGCCTGATTGAGGATGGAATTCGTGTCCAGTCCGGTCCAGGCGCTCACCGCGCTGGTTCCGCGGCCGAATTTGACCTGACTGCCGAGAATGCCCGCGGCCATGGCAGTGAGGAACTCACGACGGCCGTTGATCATGGCTGCGACTCCGCAACGGTGAAGACCCAGATCGCGCCGCCTTCGGGAACCTCGGGGTATTCGCCCGGGAACAACACGTTCAACCGGCGCTGCATCGATCGGGCGTCAATGCCCCAGCCGGATTGCACCGCGACGTACTGACGTCCGTTGACGGAGAACGACACCGGCTGCCCGATCACGCCGGAGTTGGTCGGGAACTCCCACAGCACCGCACCGGTCGCCGCGTCAAACGCGCGGAAGAAGCGGTCGTTGGTGCCGCCGCTGAACACGAGACCGCCACCTGTGGCAAGCATCGGTCCCCAGTTCGCCGACTTCGCAAACCTGTGCGTCCACACGCGCTGACCGGTGTCCACATTCCACGCCTGCACTTCGCCCACGTGATCCGCGCCAGGAGCGAGCAGGAGATTGTTGCTCGCCCCTGAGTAACCCTTGCCAGCCTCGTATGTGATCGGCCGGCCGATCATGTTCGAACAGAGATTCTCGTTCGCCGGAATGTAAATCATCCGCGTCTTCGGACTGAACGCGATGGGCGGCCAATTCTTGCCGCCCCAGTGGGAGGGACAAAACTCCGCCTGTTTCCCGGTGCCCGGTTGCCGCGCCGGATCGACGTTGGGACGACCGGTCTTCGGATCGAGGCTCGTGAACACGTTGTGTTTCACGTAGGGCTTGCCTTCGACGAACTTGATGGCGCCGTCGCTGCGCTCGAGAAACCACAAATACCCGTCGCGCGCGACGTCGATCAGTCCTTTGATCGTGCGACCGTTGCGGGTGTAGTCGACGACGATCGGCGGCGACACTTCATCCCAGTCCCACGAGTCGTTCGGGTGGTACTGGAAGTGGCCTTTAATCTTCCCGCTGCGCACATCGATCGCGATGGTGGACGAAGTGTAGAGATTGTCGCCAGGGCGCTGATCGCCCATCCATGGCCCGCCGTTGCCGGTTCCCCAGAACGCGAGGCGAGTTTCGGGATCGTAATTCGCCGTCACCCAGATCGATCCGCCTCCGGTCTTCCACTGATCGCCCTTGGGCCACGTCTCGCTGCCCGGTTCGCCTGGCGCGGGCACCGAGTAGGTCCGCCACAACTCTTTGCCCGAGTCGATGTCGTACGCCGCGACGAAACCGCGAACGCCAAACTCGCCACCGGAGGCGCCCACCATGACTTTGCCGTCGGCGACGAGCGGCGCCACCGACATGTAGTAGCCGTGGCGATTCTCTGCGACCTTCGCGCTCCACACCTCATTGCCGGTTTTCACATCGAGCGCGACGAGCACGGCTTCGCCCGCCGCGAAGAACACGCGATCGCCGTAAAGCGCCACGCCGCGGCTGGTGGGATGAAGCAAGAGCACATCCTCGGGCAATGGCCGGCGATAGCGCCACAGCAGGCGGCCCGACGAAGCGTCGAGCGCGATCACCTGATTGCCGGGCGTGGCTACCAACATCACGCTGCCGTTCACGATCGGCGGCGCTTCGTGTCCGTTCGTCACGCCCGTGGACACCACCCACGCGGGTCGAAGACGCGCGACGTTTGCAGGGGTGATCTGCTCGAGCGGACTGTATCCCCAGCCGTCGTACGAGCGCCGCACCATCAACCAGTCGCCGTCGTCGGGTTTGATCAATCGCTCCGCGGTGACGGTCCTGTACTGCTGCAGAATGGCCGGCATCGGCGCCACCACCGGCGGCGGTGGCGGCGGCAGTTGCTGCCCTCCTTCGCTCGCGAAGCTCCAAAACGTGGCGGCGATTGCGCACGCGAGCGCAAGCCGCTTCATGACGTCAGCCATAGTCGTGGACGGATTCTACTGGAGTTGCATCGGCCCTTGAGCTTGTTTCGTAACGGTCATGGCGCGCCGTTTGCTCCCGCCCTGCGTGACTATGGCTATTGAAGACCTTTGGTACCGAAACGCGATCATTTACTGCCTTGACGTGGAGAAGTTCATGGACTCCAACGGCGACGGCGTGGGTGATTTCGCCGGTCTCAGCATGCGCCTGGAATATCTCGCCGGCCTTGGCGTGACCTGCGTCTGGCTCCTGCCATTTTCGGAATCCCCCAATCGCGACAATGGCTACGACGTCAGCGACTATTACAGCGTTCACGAGAAACACGGATCGCTGGGCGATTTCGTCGAGTTCATGAATCACGCAGAGGCGCTTGGCATTCGCGTCGTCGTCGATCTGGTGGTGAATCACACATCGATCGAACATCCCTGGTTCCGGCACGCGCGCGAGCACGAGGACTCGCCGTTTCGGGAGTGGTATGTGTGGAGCAAGGAACGGCCGTCGGACCACGACAAGGGCATAGTGTTTCCGGGCGTGCAGAAATCGACGTGGACCTACGATCGCGCGGCGAAGCAATACTACTTTCACCGCTTTTACGACTTTCAGCCGGACCTGAACACGCACAACAAACAGGTCCGCGCCGAGATCCGCAAGATCATGGGGTTCTGGCTCGAGCTCGGCGTCGCCGGCTTCCGCATTGACGCCGTGCCGTTCCTCATCCAGAGCAAAGGCGCCAACGTTCAGCACGTCGAAGACTTCGACATGCTCCACGAAATGCGCGATTTTCTGCAGTGGCGCGCCGGCAACGTCGTCATGCTCGGCGAGGCCAACGTCGCGCCGGAAAAAAGCCTCGACTATTTCGGCGAGCAGGGCGACCGTATGCAGATGCTGCTCAACTTTCCAGTGAATCAGCGGCTGTGGTACGCGCTGGCCACTGGAGATATCGAGCCGCTGACGTGGGCAATTCGCGAGACGCGCAAAGTGCCGGGCCACGGCCAGTACGTTCAGTTTCTCCGCAGCCACGACGAACAGGATCTCGGACGGCTCACCGAAGAGCAGCGCGAGAAAGTCTTCGCCGCCTGCGGTCCCGACAAACGCATGCAGCTCTACGATCGCGGCATTCGCCGGCGGCTCGCCCCGATGCTCCAGGGCGATCGCAAACGGATCGAGCTTGCCTTCAGCCTGCTCTTCACATTGCCTGGCACACCCATGATTCAGTACGGCGACGAGATCGGCATCTGGGACGATTTGTCGCTTCCCGAGCGGGAGTGCGCGCGCACGGCAATGCAGTGGTCGGCGGATTCGTACGGCGGGTTTTCGCGCACTGAGAAGAAGAGCGTGCCCATCATCGAAGACGAGGAGCACGGATACACGAAGATCAACGTCGCCGAACAGCGGCGCGATCCCAACTCGCTCCTCAACTGGACGGAGCGCCGCATCCGCGCGCGCAAGGAGCTGCCGGAGCTCGGATGGGGCGACGCCGAAGTGCTCGGCGCCGAGTCGGCGTCAGTGCTGGTGCTCCGCTACGTCTGGCGCAACACTGCCGTCGTCACCGTCCACAATATTTCGGACAAGCCGCAGACGATTCACTTCGATGTCGGGATTGCGGATGGCGGGATGTTGTGCGATGTGTTCGACGAGGATCACAGCCGCGCGGATGCGTCGGGGCACCACGAGCTGCGGCTCGGGCCGTACATGCACAAGTGGTATCGCGTTGGCGGGCCGGACACCACCCCTCGCCGCACGCCGCTGATATAGGGCGGACCTGAAGGTCCGCCGCTACGGCATGCGCTCATAGGTCGCGAATGTCACATTCGTAACCTTCTTCCCCTCGTCGTCCATGCGCATGTAGATGATGCCAATCGTGTTGCCATCCGGCGACAGGACGTTGGTGAGGATCTGCGTCACCTTGCCGTTTCGCTTGTTGACGATCTCGTTGATGCGATCGTCGATGATGCGGACCGACGTTTCGGCGTTTTCCTGACCGGTGACCGGCATGAACTTGCCGTCGAAATCGGTGGTGTACCACCACGCCGATTTCTCACCTTTCCCGTTCACCGATTCCACCGTCACCTTCATGCCTTTCGCACCGAACGGCTCGTATGTCATCACGTTGCTGCTCGGCGGCGGCGCGTCCGACTTGAGCTTCCATTTGCCGAATCGGGGATTTTTGGACTGCGCCGAGGAAACGGCCATCGTCAGCGCCACCAGAGTCAACACAGCGGCAAGTTTGATCAGGCTGCGATAACGCATCCGCGCCTCCAGGGATTTCAAGCAGCGAGCGCTGCGCCCCTCGATTCGGCGGGATGCCGACTCGCTCCGAGGCCAGAAGTATCTGTCATCACGCGCGGGCCGTCGAGAGTGGGAGATTCTGCGCACGGATGGCAAATCACTGCGGTCCGAAGTGAGACACCCTGTGGCGTTTCCACACCACGGCGGGAGCGGGCGCATCAACACGCAATTCTCGAGCATTCTTCACTAAAGCGCCACGGTTGCTCAAAACTGCATGCTCCAAAACGGGTCAGCGTTGCACAAACCGTCGGCTTCGCTCTGTTGCTTTTTGGCGCTGATGTCTTTTAGTTTCAGTAGATTGCAAGCCCCCTGCGTGAGGTCCCCCGGACCCTCACCCGTCCTCTCACCGCTTCACGCCGGAATACTCCAGCATCTGTGCGGTCAGGTCCTGCGGATACGAAATCGTCACGTCGGTGATGCGGCCGTCGCTGCCGGTCACGGCACTCAGCTTTGGCATCACGAACCCGGTGTACGACGGAAGATTCAACTTGTCGACGCGCGCGACGACCTGATCGCGCAGCTTCGGATCGAAGTGCACGCCGTGGGTCGCGAATAGCCTTTTCGCCGCCTGGTAATCACCCTCGCTCTTTATCCGCTGGACTTCCGCGAGCAGTCGGTCGACGCCCTCACGGAACGCTTTCGGGTCCACCATCACCAGGAAGGTCTTGCCGTCGCGCGTGCGCTCTTCGATGGCCTTGGTGTTTGCCATCAACCAGCGAACGATCATTTGCCGGTTGCGCATGTGGTCTTCCTCGATCTGCGTGCCCTCGCGGACGCGGCGCAGTTGCACGAGCGCATTCCGCGTGTAGGCTTCGTACTCGGCGCGGACAATGGCGTCCTGGTCGGCGGCAGGCACGATGCCGAGCTCGACGAGTTTGGGATCGGCGATGAAATACAGGCCGACGAGATCCGCGCGTCCTTCCTCGAGCGCCGAAAACTCCTCTTTGATTAACGCCTGCGGCGTGTCTTTGACCTCTTCGGCCATTCGCCCCGATGCGTGCCCGATAACCTCGTGCATGTCGGTGGTGAGCTCTGCGCTGAAATCGGCGAACTTGGCGGCGCGGTCAGCTTCTTCGGGCGACCAGGAAAACTCGCCGCGCATCGATCCCGGCGTGGACCGATTGTAGGCGTCGGTGACGTTCGACAACGCCACGGACTTGCTGCCGTATTTCTCGCGAATGGATTGATCGTTCGGGAGATTGATGCCGACCGGCGTGACCGGACCTGAATCGCCAGTCTCGACGACGACGTCGATGGCGTTGGCGACGATGCCCTGAACCGACGGCTTGCGATATTTCGCATCCCAAGGCATGTGGTCTTCAAACCACTGAGCGTTCTCCGCGAGCTTCTTGATGCGCGCCGTCTTTTGCTGGTTGACGTAAAAAACCAGCGCCTCCCACGACCCCTTGATGCCGCGCGGATCGAGGTAGACCTCGATGAAGGCGTTGATGGTGTCCACGGGCGAGGCCTTGTCCTGCACCCACGCGATGTCGTACTTGGCGCGATCGGCGTCGTTGCCGGTGCGGTACCACTGCACGAGCGCACGCAGCGCATTCGCCATCGGATCGCTGGCAAACGGAATCGCCGCGTCGAGGTGCTTCACGATCTCCGTGATTTGCGCACCATACCGTCCGTCGATCTTGTAGACCTCTTCGACGAGCTTGCCATCAGGCTGCTTCACCAGACGGGAGTTGAGGCCGTTCTGCTCGGCGAAGCCCTTGACATCGGCCATGCTGACGCCGAAATACAGGTTGTTCGCGCTCGAGAGCAGGATGTCCTTTGCCGGGCCTGGCGTTTTGTTGGTCACGATCGGATCGACGTTGGCATCGAAGAAGGCCGGCTGCACCCGCGCGAGCGTTGCGTCGAGGGATTCGCCGGCGCGCCCTTTGAAGCTCGCACCATTCTCGGCCGCCTGTTTCGCCGCGGAGGCAAACGCCTGTGGCGTGCACTTCAGGACGAACTTGCGCGCGGTCAGGTTGTTGTACTGGCCGTTGTTGATCCAGAACAGTTTGGTGTAGCGCTGAATCTCGCTGAGTGTGGCGGCGTCGATGCCTTGCGGGTGCGTGATGATTTGCTCGAGGATGCCGCGCATTTCGAGCGCATCGCGGTGCTTCTGATCGTAGAAGATGTCGCGCCCGGCAATCGCAGCCCGATACAGGTGCCAGACGAGCGTCTTCTCTTTGAGCGGAAGCGACGAGAATCCGTCCGCATACAGCTGGACGACCGCGGCCTCGTCCACGCGCTCGAGCAGGTATTTGCGCTCGCCCGAAGGCGCAGCGGCTGGTGCTGCCGACGCGGGCGGGGAGCTGGCGGCGGCCGCGCTTTCGTTGGTGGTTGCGGCGTCGCGCGTACAAGCGGCCGTGACGACGGTTGCAGCCAGCAGTGCAATGAAGGCGTGCTTCATTCGTACGTTCATCGTTCTAGCTTATCGTGCCGTGCGGGTCCACGCGCGGCGGTCGCGGGGCTCGCCACCTTTCTTGCGTGAAACGCAGCCAGGGCACATCAACCGCGAACCCTCGCTCACATCGGTCGCGAACCCTCGCCCACATCGGTCGCGAACGCTCGCCCACCCTGTGTCACGAGCGGTCGCCCACCTGTATGACTTACCCTCGCCCACCTGCGTCACCAACGGTCGCCCACCCGGCGGCAACTCCTTACTCGATGTAGCGCGAACGCCGCCACTCTCACATGTGGCGCGAACCCCCACTCTCACATGTGGCGCGAACGCCCCACTCTCACATGTAGCGCGAACCTTTAGGTTCGCGACTTCATCGTTTTCGCGCTTTCAACGTGCGGAACGTGATCGAATACCGCAGCTTCTTCGCGGGCGGAATGCTGTGCTGCCACTGCCACCGCGCGACAGCGTCGAACAGGTAAATCGACCGCGGCTCGAGCTCCACTACGACGGTGTCGCCGTGCCCGCCTTCGATCGGTTTCAGCCGCATCTTGCAACTCGAGAGCAGGGACACGCCGATCACGATCCCAAAGGGAGGCGCGTCGCGGTGCCAGCCGATGGCGGCGCCAGGCTGATACTCCGTGACGAGGACTTCTTCCAGGGTGGCGGGATCGACGCCCGCAAACGCGCCGGCGCGCTGCTGCAGCGAAAGGAGAAACGCGGGAATGGGCGCCGCGGGCGAGGCTTTGCGCGACGCAAACTCGTAGTCCCAGCCAAACTGCACGACGCGACGGCGCGCCTGCACGCCGCGGAAAGTCACGGCTCCAAACGGCAGATCGCGGATGGCGGTGAGAAGCGCCTGCTCTTCGTCGCGCGAGATAAAGTCGGGCTCGTATCTGAACCCTTCGATTGAGGGGACGCCGACGTCAAACAACGTGCGCATCCAGCCAAGTTACAAGTTCAAAGTTCAAAGTTCAAAGTTCAAAGTGAGTTATGAAGTTGGGAAGTTCTCGTGGACGACTGACGACCGTTCGCGACTGTTTTTAAGGATCGACTGACCAACTATCAACTTGCCAACTGACTTTGAACTTTGAACTTTGAACTTGTAACTTGGCTGACTCAGCGCGCGACATCGCGCTCGAGCCACAGGCGCAGATAGGTCACGTGGAGAAAGATCATCAGCAACCAGCCCGCCGTTGGCATGCCGGTGCCGCACTTGAGTCGCACTTCTTCGCCGGGTGCAGCTTCGACGGTGATCTCTCGCGTGAAGAGCGTGTTGAACGCGCGAACGGTGTGACGGCCGGGTTCGATGTTCTTGCTGATCGCCTGGCCGTAGCGGATCTTCCCGAGCGGCACGTTGTCGATCCACAGATAAATTTGCCGATCCTGGAAATCGTTTGGCGAGCTGCGCGACACGGTGATGGTGGTATCAGGAACGACTTTCGCGAGCCGCGGCGCCGAGGCGTCCTGCCATGCACGTTCGAAGGCGTCGCGGTCGAAGAGACCGACGGCTGGATCGTCGAGGACAGCTGACACGATCCGGATCTCCTTGATCTTGCCGAGTTAACGACCCGTGCCAATAGAATACGCTGGCTAGCAACACAACTGCATTGGGCGCTGGCCGTGTCAGAACTGTCCTTCGTGATCCGTGAACACGATATGCGCAGAAGCTTCATCGTTGCGGCAGGACCGCCGCGCTCGGCCGGACCAACTCGACCGCACAGCAATCGTTCGGTGTGACCAAGGTCGTGGAACGATTCGTTTCCGGGTTCGATGCGGACGCGCCCGCCCACATTGTCGCCGAGCGGGATGCCGCGGTCGCGACAGGTGCCGGGATAGCGCAGCCCGGACACGTCTTTCCTCGTGCAACTGCAACCGTAGACGAAACCCGCGGCGACCAGCGGTTGGAGCGCAGCGTGATACGCGGCGTCGCGTTCGCTCTGTCGCGGCGCAATCACGTCCGGCGCAAAACCAAGCCACGCGAGATCCTCGAGGATCGACGCCTCGTATTCCGGCCGGCAGCGCTGGCGATCGTGATCTTCGATGCGAAGCAGCACGCGGCCACCGGCCGCTCGCGCCATGCCCCAGACATACAGCGCGTTCACCACGTGACCAAGATGCAGATACCCAGTCGGGGCGGGCGCAAACCTCGTCAGCATGAAACGTCGGCACTGCGGGTAGCCTGGCCGACTAGCCCCACCCGCCTGACTGCACCTGACCGCCTAAAATACCGCTCGATCCGTTGCTTCGACCGCTCGACGGCCAAACGGCGGCGTGCGGCTCCAAGGAGGCGTATTCTCAAATAAACACCCATGGTGGCGCTGAGTCTCGTCTCACTGTGCGTTTTCATTTTCAGCGCCTATGCATACGGAGCCACGACGTTGCTCGCGCTTCGACAAGTGCCGGTGTGGCGCAAATCCGGGTCTTCCGGTCCTGATCATCGCCCCGCAACCGATCTCGTGCTGCTCACGCTGTGTCTGGTGTGCACGGTCTGGTTTGTTCTACACAGCATCTTTGAATTTCGGCTGCTCACCGGTGGTCCACCGATCGAAGGCGTGCCCGATCTGATGGAGTTCGTCCTGAGCTTCTCGTTCCCGCCGCTGATCATGCACAACATGGTGCATGAGCGTTCCGCGTGCATCAGCGAGCAGCGCAAGCGTGGGTGGATGTTGCCGGTGTGGTCGATGTACGTGCTGTCGCTGGGGACCGCAGCGTATCTTCTGGCGGCGGACTTGAACGTAGCGCCGCGGCCGCGACTGTTCGGCATGTGGTCGGGCGTGTCGATCGGTACCCTGTTCACGCTGTGCAGTATCTACTGCGTCGCATTGATGACACTGCGTCCGCCACAGGCCGCCTCACCAGCGGCGGAATCGGTCGACGAGCGGCGATTGCGGCGCGCGATGACGGTGCTTTTCGTCGCGATGATTCCGCTCTTCTTCGCGTTGATCTTTTTGCGCCACTGGCAACTCCTCACCGAGGCGCTCCACCGCGTGGCGCGTACCCTGCCGATTTTCTTCCTGGTGACGTCGATCTACTTCGAAAACCGCTTCAACTTCTACGACTTGATCGTCAAACGCGCGGCCATGCTGTTCGTTAGCCTGGTCGTCTTCGGCGTCTTCCTGATGATCGTGCTCGGCGCGCTGGAGCAACTGCCAGACGGCCAGGCGCGGCCGTGGCTCTTCGCCATCGTCATGCTGCCGGTTGCCATGGTGCTGCCCTGGCTACATCGGGCCGTTGGTCGATGGCTCGACCGCATGTGGTTGGGTCGAGAGTTCACTCCCGTTGAGGCCGTGAAGCAGGTGCTGTCGGCGATGCAGCCCGCGACCGACGAAGCGGCGCTCGTCAAGGCCGCTGAATCACGGTTGAGTGAGATGTTCAACGCGCGCGTGCGCATCCTCATTGGAAACGAGCCGGCGCCGCCGGGCGCGCTACAGGAAACGCTCGCGTTGCCGAAGAGCGGCGGCTCGCTGCGGGTCGCGGTGATCCGTGAACCGGGATCGCGTCCGCTCCTGAGCGAGGACCTTTCGCTTCTGCGGTCGCTTGTAGGCGTATTCGGCTACATGCTCGAGAACGTGTGGCTGCAGCGACGCCGCCAAGAGCAGGATCAACTTGCGCAGGAATTGCGCCTGCAAACCAGCCGTTCGGAGTTGAAAGCACTGCGCGCGCAGATCAACCCGCACTTCCTTTTCAACGCGCTCAACGCCATTGCCTCGCTCATCCACACCGATCCAACACGGGCCGATGCCGCCGTTGAACAGCTCGCCGACGTGTTCCGCTACACGCTGCGGCGCTCGGAACAGGAATGGGCACCGCTCGATCAGGAGCTGGCGTTTGCGGAGGCGTATCTCAGCGTCGAACAGGCGCGATTCGGCCGCAGGTTGTCGTACGCCGTCACCGCGATGCCGGCGGCGGCGGCGGCGCAAGTACCAGCCATGCTCCTGCATACGCTCGTCGAAAACGCAGTGAAGCACGGCATCTCACAGGTGCGTGGCGCCGCTCGTATCGATATACATGCGACCGCCGAAGGCGACATGCTCCAGCTCGAAGTCTCGGACACGGGTCCGGGCCTCGGCAGTGCCGCGCACGAACACGTGGCAGGCGAGAGGTTCGGCTTGCGCAGCATTCGCAATCGGCTGCGCGGCCATTTTGGCGATCGCGCCTCGCTCGATCTGACGCGCGACACCGCTCGTGGCGTCACGACGGCGCGAGTGGTCATTCCTCTCGTTCGCGACCAGGCGGTCGCCCTGCAACAAGCTCAGGACGACGCTGAGCGAAGCCGAAGGATCATCGCACAATGATCAGAGCGTTTCTCGTGGATGATGAGCCGCCGGCACGCGCGCGATTGCGGCAGCTGCTAACCGAGGCGGGCGATGTCGTCGTGGTCGGCGAAGCCGGCAATGCCGACGAGGCGCGCGACTCTATCGCGTCGGTCCATCCGGACGTTGTTTTTCTGGACATCGAGATGCCGGAGACGCGCGGCACCGCGCTCGCCGCGGCACTACCCGAGCCCAAACCGTTCATCGTGTTCGCGACGGCATTCGATCGCTATGCTGTTGATGCCTTTGCCGTCGCCGCTACCGACTATCTGCTGAAACCGATCACCCGTGCGCGGCTCGCGGGCACACTTGCGCGCGTGCGGGAACGCCTCTCGAAACAAACTGATCTCGATCGCGAAATGGTTGCCGCGTCCGCGGCGCAAGCGCAGCTCCTCCCTCGAACGTTTCCGCGCATCCCAGGGTTCCAGTGCGCTGCGCGCACCGTCCCGGCGCGTGCTGTCGGCGGCGACTTCTACATTGCGCGGCCGCTGTGGAACGGCCGCTTCGGCCTCGCGCTCGGCGACGTCGCCGGCAAGGGCGTTCCAGCTGGCCTCGTCGCGGCCAACGTACAGGCAAGACTCGAAACCATCGCGCGTCGCGGCGACTGGCGCGCGACGGATGCCATTGCCGAGGTCAATCGTGCGCTTGCGACCGTCGTGGAAAGCGCTCGGTTCGCGACGCTAGCATATCTCGAACTCGATCCTCGCACCGCGGTCGTGGAAATCGTCAACGCAGGACACCCGCCTGTGATTGCGGTGAGACCCGGTGGCATGCGCCGGCTCGTGAGCTCGACCGGTCCGGCGCTTGGGCTTCTCCCGGATGCATCCTTCGACGATGCCGTGTTTACCGTTGTCGAAGGGGAAACCATCGTGGCTTATAGCGACGGCGTCACTGAATGCGTGGACGAGAACGAGGAGGAGTTTGGCGAGGCCCGGCTTGTCGCCGAGATCGAGCGTCACCTGGCGCTGAGCGCCGACCAGTTGTGCCAAACACTCGTCGATCTCACCCGCGACCACCGTGGCGGGGCGCCGCCTGCCGATGATGTGTCCGTTCTGGTGATCAAGCGTGATTCGCGTTCTTCTGATTGACGACGAACAGCCGGCGCGCGACCGGTTGCGTCAGCTGCTCGCCTCCGAAGCGGACATCGAGATCGTTGGCGAGGCGGAAGATGGTGTCCTGGCCACCGAGCGGGTCGGCGAACTTACTCCCGATCTTTTGCTGCTCGACATCCAGATGCCTGGCCTCGGCGGTCTCGAACTGGCGGCGTCGTTGCCCCGGCCACGGCCCGCGATCATCTTTTGCACGGCGTTCGATCAACATGCGGTCGATGCGTTCGAGCTCAACGCGGTGGACTACCTGTTGAAACCGGTGAATCGCGCGCGCCTCCATGCCGCGATCGATCGTGTTCGTGATATGCGCGGGCTCGATCGCGAGCATCAGATCGATCGGCTCACGCGCACCGCTGCTGTGGCACCGACACGTTTCCTCGCGCGCAAAGGCGCGCGCTTTCGCGTCGTGCCGCGGCAGGAGGTGGTGGCGTTCACGTTTCAGGAAGGTTTGACGCGCCTCCATACGGCCACGGAACAACTGTGGATGCAGCCCACGCTGGCAGCGCTCGCGCGACGACTCGACGGCGACACCTTCTTCAGGATTTCACGCACCGCCGTGGTGTCGCTCGACGCTGTGCGCGAGGCGAAACCGTTTTCCGACGGCACCGGCGAAATTGTCTTGAGCAATGGACTGACGATGCCAGTGACCCGCCGGCGCTGGCGCGCGCTGATCGAACGGCTCGAACAATAAGGAGCCGCTCTCCCTGATCTCCCCGATCTCCCTGTCAGTTACAATCTCCCCCATGCGTTTGACGCGTCGTGATCTTTTGGCTGCGGCCGCGCAGTTGACGGGAGCAGCCGCGGCATCGCGGCTGCTCACGGACAGCCGCCTGCTGGCGCAAGCGCCTCGCGCTAGCGTCGCGGCCGGAAAAGAAAAGCTTCTAGTACGGTCGCTGCGCCCGCCTGACTACGAAACGCCAGTGGCGCTGCTGGATGCATGGATTACGCCGGTCGAACACTTCTACGTGCGCTCGCACTTGCCGGTCCCGCCGGCGCTCGACGCCGCGGCGTGGACGCTGCAGATCGAAGGCGAGGTCGCCACGCCGGCGATGCTGTCGCTCGACGAAATCCGCCGGATGCCCTCCGCGACGCTCACGGTGACGCTGGAGTGCGCCGGAAACGGCCGCGCATTTTTCGATCCACCGGTCGCCGGAATTCAGTGGGGAAAAGGCGCCGTCGGAACCGCGCGCTGGACCGGAGTGCGCATGGCCGACGTCCTCAAGCGCGCGGGCGTACGCGACACCGGCAAGTTCGTGCTGATGAACGGCGCCGATCGCGCGCTCGGCAGCATGCAGGATTTCGTCCGGCAGTTGCCAATCGCAAAGGCGATGCATCCCGATACGCTCATCGCGTACGAGATGAACGGGCAGCCGTTGCTGCCACTCCACGGCTTCCCTCTGCGCGCCATCGTGCCGGGTTGGGAAGGCGCGTACGCCATGAAATGGCTCACAATGTTGCGCGTCGTCGATCGCGAGTTCGACGGATTCTGGGTCGCGACGGCCTACCGGTATCCCACCAAGCGCGTCGCGCCCGGCGCTGCGGTCGATCCGAAGGATATGGGGCCGCTCACCGGACTCGCGGTGAAATCGCTCATCACCAAGCCGCTCGAGGGCTCCACAATGGCGGCGGGCAAGATCGACGTGGCCGGCTTCGCCTGGGCGGGCGACAATAGCATTTCGCGTGTGGACGTGTCTGTGGATGACGGCGCCACGTGGCAACCGGCGCGGCTCGCCGGCGAAAACGCGCGCTACACCTGGCGTCGATTCGAGGCGCAGCTCGATGCGCCGAAATCAGAGTCGTACTTGATCATGTCGCGTGCGACCGACAGCGGCGGCCGCACGCAGCCGATGACACCGCCCTGGAACCCGTCCGGATATCTGTGGAACGCGCCCGACTCGGTGCGCATCGAGGTCAAGTGATGCGCGTCGCGGTTGCGTTTGCGGTGGTAGTTTTGTCTACAGCTCTTCAGGCTCAGGACCCTTCGACAGGTAACAGCTCGCTCAGGGCCGGCCTTCCACAAGGCCCTGGCCGCGAGGCGGTCACGGCGCGATGTCTCACCTGCCACGAAGCCGACCTGATCGTGCAGCAGCGTCTTTCGCGCGCAGGCTGGGGGAGTGAGCTCGACAAGATGATTCGCTGGGGCGCCGTCGTCGACGCGGCCGAACGCGAGCCGATGCTCGACTATTTGTCCGCGCACTTCACGCCAAAGCCGGTGCCCGGCCACATCGTCGCAACTGCCGGCACCGAAATGGTCTACAAACGCGCGTGCTTCACGTGCCACGAAGACGACTTGATCGAGGCACAGCGCCTCACACGCGCAGGCTGGATGCGTGAAGTGGACAAGATGATTCGGTGGGGAGCGATCGTTCACGACAGTGAGAAGGACGCGCTCGTCGAGTACCTCGCGGCGCGTTATCCGCCGCGATAGCGCGATCCCCGTAGCGCGGACCTTCAGGTCCGCGAATCAAATCTAGCTCGCCGAATCAAATCGATGTTCCAAACGCCTTCGGCGTGCCTTCCAAAATCGCAGCGAGTGTGGTGAGCGCACGGGTGAGCGACACGCGCTCGGCAGGGGGCCCTAAACAGATTCTGATCGCGTTGGGCGGATCGTGCCGAGCGACGGCGAATTCGCGGCCGGGCGTCACGATCACTCCCCGTTGGCGCGCCTCGCGTGTGAAGTCTTCGGCCGGCCAGCGCGGCGGCAGCGCCAGCCACACATGTTGGCTCTCGACTGCGCCAGAGACGCGATCGCCCAGCACACTGCGCGCGATCTGCTGACGGGCGCGAGTCTCCTGCCGCTTCCACTCGATGACGCGGCCTGCGGTGCCATCGTGCATCCACAATGCGGCGGCGGCCGCGCTCACAGGCGTCACCGTGACGGTTGTGGCGAAAACAGCGCCAACGATGCGATCGATCCACCCGTGTGGCGCACGCAAGAAGCCGATCCGCAGGCCGGGCACGAGACTCTTGGACAGACTGGTGAGGTAAAGCGCCCGGTCCGGGGCAATGGAAACAAGCGGCGGCGCCGAGGTTGCCAGGAACCCGTACGTGTCGTCTTCGACGATCGTCAGATTGATCTTGTTGGCAACCGCGGCAATTTCCTTGCGCCGCTTTTTTGACATGATGCGACCGGTAGGATTTTGAATTGAGGGCATGCAGTACAGAACGCGGCCGCCCGATTCCAGTGCGGCGTCTTCGAGCGCGTCCGGAATCAAGCCCTCGTCGTCCATCGCCACTTCCTGCAGGCGAACGTGCAGATGGTTCGCGAGCGAGCGCATGCCGGTGTAAGTCAGCGTTTCACATAACACCGTTTCGTTCGGCGAAGTCAGGGTCGCAAGCGCCACCGCCATGGCGTGTTGCGCGCCTGAGGTCAGAATCGTGTTCGAAGCCTCTGCCGGCACGCCGCTCGCCTGCAGAAACCGAGCGGCGGCTTCCCGGTGTTCGGGCAGACCAGCGTGCGGCTGATAGTTGAACAGCCTTTGAGGATCGGTGCGTGCGACGAGCGCCGACAGGCCGGCGGCCAATTCGCCCGCGTGCGCCTGCGGCAGCAGCGCGTTGGTGCCGAGATCGATTAGGCCGTCTTCGCGTGCGAGCAGCGGCGCAAAGGCGGGGGGGCGCACGAACGTTCCTCTCCCCACTTCACCGCTTACCAGTCCCAGCCGTTCGGCTTCCGCGTAGCCGCGCGTGACCGTGGTGACCGTGACGCCGAGCACATCGGCGAGATCGCGCTGCGGCGGCAGCCGGTCCCCGGCACGGAGCCGTCCCGCCTGCACGTCGGCGGCAATGGCATGTGCCAGGGCAAGGTAAATCGGCGCGCGTTTACCGGCTTTACGCTCGAGCCGTGGCTTCCACATTGTATGCATACAATAACACCATTGACATCCTACAATCGCGCGATCAAAACTCGCCAATGGTCGTCACACTTTTCCGCTCACGCCTCACCAGCCAGGCCGGCGACGACTACACCGCGATGGCGGCCGAAATGCTCGATCGCGCCCGCAAGTATCCGGGGTTCGTTGCCATGAAAAGCTTCAAATCGGAGGACGGCGAACGGTTGACCGTCGTCTGGTGGGAGAGCGACGAGTTGCAGGCGGCGTGGCGCCGCGACGAGCGCAACCGCGAAGCGCAGAAGCTCGGACGGGAACGTTGGTACCACTACTATCACGTCGAAACCGCCGAAGTGCTGCGCGAGCATCAGTTCACGCGTTCGTGAACTGCGTCGCGTGAATTTGGAGTTCTGGAGATTGGGGGATCTGGAGATCTCCAAATCTGCTCCAAATCTCCAGATCTCGAAATCTGCAAATTCAGCGAAGTAGAATCGGGCCATGGCGACCGCTGTGCCCGACCCGTCCACGCCGACCAACGCTCGCGCCGAACTCGACGCCTGGGTGCGCGAGCTCATGGAGTGGCACTTCAGTCCGGACACCGGCTGCCAGTTCTGGATCGAGTGGGCGGCACGGGCAGGCTGGGATCCGCGGCGCGACGTACGCGCGTACGAGGATCTCGACAAATTCGGCTTTTTCGAAGACGAGTGGCTCCGCGGTGGACCGGTCCGGCGCTGGGTGCCGCGCGCGTATCAAGACCGCGCCATTACCACGTTTGAAACCGGCGGCAGCACGGGTGTACCGAAGTCGCGTATCAACATCGACGATTTCCGCATCGACTACGAGATGTTCAGCCAGACGCTGCCCGACCAGTTCTTTCCCAAGGGCGCAGACTGGCTGCAGGTTGGTCCCAGCGGACCGCGGCGTCTGCGGCTCGCCATCGAGCATCTCGCGCAACATCGCGGCGGCATCTGCTTCGGCCTCGATCTCGATCCCCGCTGGGTGATCAAATTGATCAAGTGGGGCGAGATGCAGACGATGGAGCGCTACAAGCGACACGTCATCGATCAGGCACTAACGCTCCTCAAGGCGCACGACACGATTCGCTGCCTGTTCATCACGCCCAAGCTGCTCGAGGCGCTCTGCGAGCGCATCTCGCTCAAGAAGGCCGGCATTACCGGCGTGTTTTGTGGCGGCACGGAGATGACGCCGCAATTTCATCGCTTTGCCGTGGAAGAGTTGATGGAAGGCGCGTACTTTGCGCCGACATACGGCAACACGTTGATGGGCCTTGCCACCCACAAGCCGCGCGCCGCCGACGACAACTGGGCAGTGATCTATTACCCTCCTGTGCCACGCGCGATGATCGAAGTCGTCGATGCTGACAATCCGACACGCGTCGTGGAATACGGCCAAGCCGGGCGCGTCCGCCTGACGACATTGACGCGGGAGTTTTTCATGCCGCGATTCCTGGAGCGCGACGAGGCAGAACGGGAACCCCCCTGCCCGCACTGTCCTTGGGACGGCGTGCGCAACGTTCGGCCGTTTTCGCGATTCGGCGCGGCGGTCGTGGAGGGGGTGTACTGATGCTCCACCTTCCGATTCTGCGTTGGGGAAGGCCGTACGAAAGCGTCGACAAGGCGATCGTGCCGCACTTTCTCACGCGCGAGCCGTTTGTCGCGATAAGTCAGGCCAACACCGGTCTTGTCCGGCGCGATCTGTTGCGGCAACGGGAGGCGCGCGAGACACTCGAGAAACTCCCGGTGAGCGAGCTGGTCGGCATGGCGAGAGCGGCCGCCGAGCACTTCATGCGAGACACGCTGCCGCTCGATGCTGCCCAGGGTGTCGAGCAGTCACCGCAGGATTATGTCGAACAGGTTTCGGCAACGACCGGCATGCCGTGGGCGAACGTGCGTCGCAACATGGTCAAGGTGCACGGGGTGTTGAGCAAAGTCGACGATGTTCTTTGCGGGCTGACACGCGGCCTTGATCTCCAGGTGCTCGACGCCGGAATGAGCGATCGCGGCGGGCAGATCCTCAGCTTCTTTCCTCGCTCCGATGCCCTGGGCGTGGTTCTGCCGAGCAACTCGCCGGGAGTGCACTCGTTGTGGGCACCCGCCACGGTGTTGAAGATGCCGCTGGTCCTCAAGCCTGGTAGCGCCGAGCCATGGACGCCACTGCGGATTATCAACGCCTACATCAAGGCGGGTGTTCCGCCGGGAGCGTTTGGCTACTACCCGGCCGATCACGCTGGCGGCAACGAGATCCTGCGTGCGTGCGGACGCGGCATGGTGTTTGGCGATGTCGCGTCGACGAAGCGGTGGCAGGGCGATCCGCGTGTCGAAGTGCACGGGCCCGGCTACAGCAAGATCGTCATCGGACCGGACGTCGCCGATCGTTGGGAGCGCTATCTCGATTTGATTGTAGAATCGATCTCGAACAACGGCGGCCGCTCCTGCGTAAACGCGTCCGGCGTGTGGGTGACGAAACATGGCGACGCGGTTGCGCAGGCGCTTGCCGAACGGCTCGCGCGCGTGCAACCGCGGCCGGTGGACCACGACGAAGCGGTGCTGGCGCCGTTTGCCGACCCCAACGTGGCGCGACGGATTTCGGCGGTCATCGATCAGGAACTGGCCGCTACCGACGACAGCGCGTGGGCGCGGGATGTGAGCAAAGCAGTTCGCGGGCCCGAGCGCGTCGTCTCCGAACATGGCGGGACCTACCTGCTACCGACCGTGGTACGCGCGTCCGCTGCGCACCCCCTGGCCAATCGCGAATACCTTTTTCCGTTCGCTAGCGTGGTCGAGGTCGGCGCCGACGAATTGCCCGCGTGTCTCGGTCCGTCGCTCGTGGTCACGTGCCTGTCCGATGACCCTGCGTTCCGGGCCCTGTTTGTCGCGTCGCCGGTGGTTGATCGGCTCAACCTCGGCGCGATACCGACGACGCAGATTGGCTGGGATCAGCCGCACGAAGGAAATCTGTTCGATCATCTCTACGCCCGCCGCGCAATTCAGCGGCTCGCGTGAGAGTTACAAGTTCAAAGTTCAAAGTTCAAAGTTCAAAGTTCAAAGTTAGTTCATGAGTTCTCGAGTTTGAATTTGGAACTTGCAATTGTTGAACTAGCCAAGGGCCCTGCCTTTGATATCCGGCTAACTCCGCGGCCCTTGGCGAGTTCTTGTTGTTGGCTTGGCGCGCTCCGCGCGCCGTAGACCGTTATGCGGGTCCACAACG
>JBKPDL010000162.1:0-10775 GCA_046727855.1 Acidobacteriota bacterium | reverse complement strand
GAAGCCCACGACTTGGCCCCGCGCGTTGATGCCTGTGGCAAAGCTGTCGATGCCGCCCATGTTGCCCAGGTCGATGATGGTGTAGGTCGGCGGTGGAGGACTGGTGGCGGTCACCAGGCCGGACTCGCTGACCAGGGGAAGGATGAAGAGTACGACGAAGACGAACCTGAATCTGATTCGATCTTGCATGTCGACCTCCTCCCGAGGGGCCTTCCCATGCGTTGTCAGGCAGACAGCATGCCCGCGAGGCGCCGATTGTGATCATAGCGCGTTCGCGTCTTGAGCGTTGGCGATCCGTACGGCGAAGGGTTGGTCGGTGAAGCCCAGAGGGGCCGCGCGCAGCGCGGCTGTTAGCGAACGCTGAAATGCGGCCACGACATCGCATAGCCAAGGCAGTGCAGACGCTGTCGCGTCTGAACCGCGCGCATCCGAAGAAGCACGATGTCTTTGTCCTCGATTTCATGAACGACTCGGACACGATGCAGCAGGCGTTCGCCGGCTAGTACCGAACGACTGTTCTGGCTGAGGAAACGGATCCAAACAAACTGCACGACCTCAAGGCTGATCTCGACGCGCACGAGGTCTACACGCAAGCGCAGATCGACGATCGATGACGCGCGCGTGCAGTTCGAGCTCACGCGATATCTGTCGGATGCGTGGCCGCCGATCATCGAGCGGGATGTCGATGGCCCCAATTCGTTGCCATTCAAAATCGACGCGGAGCCACCAAATCTCGGAAGGCTTCATGCCACGCGTCGGGTGGCGCGCACCGTATACATGCGGTCTGCGCCCACAGTCGGCGCGGCGCATCGTGGTCTCGAGGATTGCCGTGTTACGCTCGGCTGTGTCATGCCCGGCGAACCACCTGCAATCTTCGGCGACGCGCTTCGACGGCTCGCGGGCGCGGCGACGTACCTCTATCAAGCGCGAATACCGGATCCCGCGCGGGTGCGATGGTGAACAGCGACCCCGCAAGCGATCGCGCGCACCTGTCGAATCGACTTGTCGCCAGACTCGAGGACACGAACCAGTCCTCTCAGATTCAACGAGACATCTTCCAGAGCATGCTTCGTGTTTCCAATGGAGAGCCGCAGGACGCAATTGAGTGCGCGAGACTCCTCTCGCGGCGATACCCGCTTCGCGGCATCCAGCTCGTTAAGGCATTCCGCCAGCACCGGTGCGCGCCAGCATCGCCTCACGCCGGCACAGCTCGCACGCTAGCACCTTTATCTCCTCGAAGAGCGGTGGCTCGCCGTCGGGACGGTGGTCACCCAGCTCTACGCGCTGCGGTTCTTCTGGCGCTATGTGTTGAAGCGACGGGACGTGCGCGAGGATCTGCGGTATCCAAAGCAGCGGCTCCGTTTACCCGTCATGTTTCCGGGTCGTCGGCGCGCGTGCACGCTTAACATCGCCTTTACATTGCGGCGAACCTTGCTCTAGGATTAGCGCGTTCCTTTGACCTGCGGTGAGACTCACCGCGACGAAAGTCCCCTCTGCTCTGCGCCGGATCGTGCCCGCGCGATCGCGGTGCAGTCTGCGATCCGAGCCGCGGCTGCTGGCGCCGCTGCGGTCTCGCGGCGACGGGCGCTGCCACCTCCGCGGAGTCCGAGCCTGCTCTGGCGACAGCTTTGAGACGAGTTGATACGATGTCGTGCTCATCCGAGAGCACATTTCCATTTAGGAGATGTTGGTGACTGACGGCAATCGACCTCGGATTCTTCGCCGGCTTTCAGCGGCTGGCCTGTTGGTGCTGGCGACCGTCGCCGCGGTCGCCACCCAATCGGCCGATCCCGGCCTCGACACGATTCGCGCTGACGCGCTGAAGGGTCACGTGTTCTTTCTGGCCGCACCGGAGATGGCCGGTCGCGATTCGCTCAGCGTCGAGGGGCGAATCGCCGCGAACTACATCGCCGCCTTCTTCTACCGGATGGGTCTGAAGCCGGTCGGCGATCGCGGGACCTTTTTCCAGGCGTTCCCGATGACGGAGTCGTACATCGATCGCGCCCAGACGAAGCTGATGGCGACAATCACGGCCGGGGGCGGAACCAACACCAGGGAGTACGTCCTGCCCTCCGACTTCTCGCTGGCAAGGCAGGGCGGCATCGCCGTGGAGGTCAAGGCGCCGCTCGTCTTCGCCGGCTACGGGATCGATGCGCCGGAGTACGGTTACAACGATTACGCCGGCATCGATGTCGCCGGCAAGGTGGTGATGGTTCTCGCGCGCGAGCCCCAGGCGAGCGATCCCAAGAGCAAGTTCAAGGGCACGTGGGACACCTACCACGCCTACCCGGCGTGGAAGCCGGAGGTGGCGCGGCGCAAAGGCGCGGTCGGCATCCTCATCGTCCAGGGACCGCCGCGCCGGCCGCAGCGAGTCGCGAGCGGACCCACCAACGGCCAGATTCGCACTGATCGCCCCAATCACTCGCTGACGAGCCCGTTCTGGGACCTGCCGGTGTTCAACATCCCGACCCGCGTTGCCGACGACCTGTTGGCGGGATCGGGCAAGACGATTGCGCAGCTTCAAGACGCGATCGACAAGGCCGGGACGCCGCAGTCGATCGCAGTTCCCGGCACGAGTGTGCAGATGCGCCGCGCCGTACGCGAGCGCCAGAACGTGGATACGCACAACGTGCTCGGCGTCATCGAGGGTTCCGATCCCCAACTCAAAGATGAGTACGTCGTCGTCACCGGCCACTTTGATCACGTCGGCCAGAAGCTGCCGTTCACCTTCCACGGCGCCGACGACAACGCCAGCGCCTGCGCCGCGGTCATCGCCATCGCCGAGGCGTTTCGCGCCATACCGACGCCGCCCAAGCGAAGCATCCTGTTCCTGGTCTTCGAAGCCGAGGAGGATTTCCTCCAAGGCGCCTTTCACTATGTGGATCACCCCATTGTCCCGCTCGACAAGACCGTGGCAGTGCTCAACATGGACATGATCGGCCGCGACGAGGAGTCGGCCACCTGGAACACGCACGCGGAGGACAACAAGAACGCCGTGAACCTCGTCGGCACGCTCTATAGCCCAGACCTCCGGCGGGTCATCGAGACCGCGAACCAGAAGATCGGCTTGAAGCTCGATTACAAAACCGACGGCGACGATCGTGAGGGCTGGTTCTCGCGGAGTGATCACTTTCCGTTTGCGATCAAAGGCGTGCCGATGGTGCTCTTCAACACCGGCGAGCATCCCGACTATCACACCGCGAACGACACGTGGGATCGCATCAATTACCCGAAGATGGAGAAAATCGTGCGGCTCGTGTACCTGTCGGCGAGAGGCCTCGCAGACAGTGCGACGCGGCCGAAATTCGATGCGGCCTATGTCGGCTCGATGACGTCGAGCCGCTGAGATCGGATGACGACTGGAGAGGGAAAGCAACCACCTGGAACCAGGCAACTACAAAACGAGCACTTCTGACAACCTGGATGGGGACGGGGGCACGAGTATGAAACGAGTACTGTTCATGATCGTTCCGCTGATCTTGGCGAGTGCGCCGAGTTTCGCGCAAGTCAGCGGCGGCAAAATCACCGGCGCAGTCCAGGATGGATCGGGCGGCGTGCTGCCCGGCGCGGCCATCCTCATCAGGAATCTGGCCACCAACACCACGCGCGAGGCGGTGAGCAACGAGCGCGGTCAGTACGAGGTGACTTCGCTTGCCCCGGGACAGTATCAGATCGAGGCGGAGCTGTCCGGTTTCAAGCGGCACTCGCGCGGCCCGATCACCGTGCAGGTCAATCAGGAAACTCGCGTCGACGTGACGCTCGAACTCGGCGCGCTCGAGGAGACGATCACGGTGGTCGGCGACGGGCTGATTGTCCAGACCACTACGTCCACCGTTGGGAATGTCGTCGAACAGAAGCAGATCGTCGAGCTGCCGCTGAGCGGCCGCAACTTCGCGGACCTCGGGCTGCTCACACCCGGCGTCACGACGCGCGGACAGGCGACCTCTTCGGGGGTGACGGGCTCCACGTTCGTAGTGCACGGCCAGCGTAACGACGCCAACAACTTTCAGCTCGACGGCGTCGCGAACGTGTCTCTTGGCGGCAATACCCTCCAGGCGCGTCCCAACGTCGATGCGGTCCAGGAGTTCAAGATCCAAACGTCCAACTTCTCTGCGGAGTTCGGGCGCAACGCCGGGTCAATCGTGACAGTTGTGACCAAATCGGGCAGCAACCAGTTCTCGGGGAACGTTTGGGAGTTCCTCCGCGACGACGACTTCCAAGCGCGCAACTACTTCGCGCTGTCCGATCCGCCGCCACTCAGCCAGAACCAGTTCGGCGGCACCTTCGGTGGGCCGCTTATAATTCCCGGCCTGTACTCGGGTCGGAACCGTTCCTTCTTCTTCGGGTCGTACGAAGGATTCCGCCTGGAACGCGGCCTTACGCAACAAACCGTCGTCGCGACGCAGCGCGAACGTGACGGCGACTTCAGTTTTCTCAACCGCAACATCATCGATCCGGTCACCGGTCAGCCTTTCCCCGGAAATCGTATCCCCGTCGGTCGAATGAGCCAGGCAGCGCTCAACCTGCTGTCGCTCATGCCCCTTCCGAACATCGAGGGCACCCAGCCGCGCCAGAACAACTACGTTGCGTCGCCGTCGCAGGAGCAGGACTACGACCAATACATGTGGCGCTTCGATCACTCGTTCAACCAAAGGTGGAACGTGTTCTACCGGCACTTCCTGCAGGACAACGAGAGCTACAACCCGTTCCAGGGCGCGAGCCCGGCGCGGTACGTGGGCTTCCCGGCAACGAACGAAGGGCGGACCCAGCATCTCACCGTCGGCCTGAACACGGTGTTCTCGGCCAGCATGCTGAACGAGTTCCGCGTCGGCTTCTCGCGATCGCGCAGTGCCAGCTCGAATCTGCCGCTCTTGAACCCGGTGGACTACGGCGTCAATTACGTCCGCGATCAGAATCTGATTGGCGGTCTCGGCCTGCCCGACATGACCATCACCGGGATGTCTGGCATTGGCAACACCGTGCAAGGCCCCACTCGAAGCACGTCCACCGAGTATCAGATCTCCGACGTGATGTCGGCCGTGAGGGGCAACCACAATCTCAAATGGGGCGGCGAGATCCGCCGCGGGAAGGAGGATCCGGACAACGGGTTCTTCACCGTCGGCCGATTCGTCTTCAACGGCGCCTACACCGGCGATTCGTTCGCGGACTTCCTCATCGGGCGGGCCTCCGAGTTCAACTACGGGACCGGCCGTACGCAGATGATCATGGAGAACTGGAACTACGGCGCGTTTTTCCAGGACGACTGGCGGATCACCGATCGGCTGACGTTGAACCTCGGCGTCCGCTATGACTACTTCAGCCCGATCATCGACAGCCTCGGCCAGACCTCGACGTGGGTCATCGATCAACAAGCCACGCTTGGTGTGCCGCAGAGCGGCGCCGCTCACATTGTCATCGCCGGACAGGAGGGGCTGCCCGACAAAGGCACCTACTTCCCGGACAAGAACAACTGGCAGCCCCGTGTCGGCTTCTCGTGGGACGTGTGGGGCAACGGCCGGCTGGCGGTGCGCGGCGGTGCCGGTATCTTCTATAACCAGCTCCGGAACAACCTCACGCTGCAGCAGATTCTGTCGTACCCGTTCTACGAGCAGCCGGTCGTCCGCGACACTACATTGGAAAACCCGATTCGGCCGGTAGCAGGCCCGCCGGTCATCGGTCAGCTCTATGTGACCGACCCCAATATCATCCAGCCCTACACCGTCGTCTACAGCATCGGCTATCAGTGGCAGTTCATCAACAGCACCATGATCGAAATGGCCTATGTCGGCAACAAGGGCTACGACCTGCTGCAGTTCCGCGAGATGAACCAGCCGATTTACATCGCCGGTCAGACCACCACTGCGACCAAGGACCGCTTTCGGCCGTATCCAGGTTTCTCATCCGTCCTGCGCTCCACCAACTGGGGGGCGTCGGAATACAACGGTATTGAGACCAGCCTGCAGCGCCGTTTCGCCAACGGTCTCGGCTTCCAGGCGGCGTACACCCTCTCGGCGTCGAAGGACTACTCGTCGCATTTCCACTCCGGTGCGACCAGCCGCACCTACGTGCTGGCGCCGCAAGACGATGCCAACATCCCGGCGGAATGGGCGTACTCCGACCACGACGCGCGGCACCGCCTGGTCATCTCCGAGGTCTACGAGCTTCCGTTCGGCTCGGGCAAGCAGTGGCTGACGACCGGCGCGATGAGCCATATCTTCGGCAGCTGGATGGTGGCGAGCATCTGGACCTGGCAGAGCGGGTTCCCCTATAACGTGTTCGATGGCAGCGACATCTGCCTCACGGCCGGCAGCTACACGCCGACGTGTCGCCCGAATCTGGTCGGCGACCCAATTCTTCCGGCGAGTGAGCGCACGCCGGCCCGCTGGTTCAACACCGCCGCGTTCCAGCGCACGCCGGTCGGTCAGTTCGGCAACGCGCCGCGCAACTCAGTGCGGGGGCCGGGACTGGCCAACACCGATCTTTCGATCACAAAGCGGATCCGCCTCGATGGCTTCAGGCAGGGGATGAACGGCGAACTTCGCTTCGAGGTGTTCAATCTCTTTAATCGCGCCAACTTCGGTCCGCCGACCAACGACTTTTCCTCGGGGGCGTTCGGCCGGATCAGCACAACCGCCACCGAGGCAAGGGAGTTCCAGCTCGGATTCAAATTCAGTTTCTAGCAGAACGAGACGGAGCTCACACCTGAACGACGTTCGCGTGCAGTATTTGTCTTCGCCGTTCGCTCGCGAGGAGCGAACGGCGAATGGCATCGGCAGGGGCGGCCGTCGGAATTATCCGGTTCAAGGAGACACGATGAAGTTTCGCGCGTGTGTGGCCCTGGCCATCGCGGCTGCCGTGTCGTTGCACTCGAGGGCCGAGGCGCAGTGGACCAACCGGTATCCCAAGGTCAACGGCTTCAACCACCACGTTTATCTGGAGGGTTACGAGCTGCCAACCCTCGGATCCGGGCCGACTGACCCGGCCGCCTCGCCTGACGGCCGTTCGCTCGCCATCGCAAGCCGCGGGTGGCTGTGGCTTCTGGACGTGAAGGCCGGCGAGGCCCGGCGGCTGACACGCGGAGCAGGTGTCGACTCACGTCCGGCGTGGTCGCCCGACGGACGGCGTATCGCGTTCGTGCGCGACACTGGCAAGGACACAGCACTGCTCGAGATCGAGGTTGCCGGGGGAAGCGAGAGGACGCTGGTCAACACGCCGGCCATGGACCTCGACCCCGCTTACTCGCGCGACGGCCGCATGTTGTACTACTCGTCGGCCGAGTCCGGCGACTTCGACATCTGGCGGCTGGATCTTTCGAGCGGCGCGAAGAGGCGGCTCACCGAAGACAAGGGAATCGAGCTCAGGCCGCAACCGCTGCCCGGTGACGCGCAAGTTGTGTTCATCGCTAAGGGACAGGGCTCGGACTCGGTCGTCGTCATGAACCTGGCCGATGGCCAGCGCCAGGTGGTGGTGGATTACCCCATTGCCTCGCAGATGCGTCCAACGGTGCACCCGGACGGCAAAGCACCTGGTTGTAGGCCTGCCGAGTCCTGACGCGTGGGATCTGTGGATCCACGATGTCAACGGCGGACCGGGCATCCGGATCGTCCGCGGCGGCCGGCCGATCATGCCGACGTGGAGCGCGGACGGTACCTCCGTGTTCTTCATCGAGGCCAATCGCGAACGGCAGTTCCAGTTACGGAAAGTGGCGCGCGCTGCGGGGACGGTTTCAACCGTGCAAGTGCTGGCCTGGAACTGGGGTGAGCCAACGGCCACCGTAGGGATCCGCACGCGGCGCGCGGGTAACACAGCGCCGCTGCCAAGCCGCCTCCACGTAGCCGATCGCAACGGTCACCCGGCGATCCCCGACTCGGGACAGGTGTGGTTCGACGGGCAGAACGGCCGCGTCTACTATTACTCGCCGGGCCTCGTGACGGTGCAGGTGCCGGCCGGCGACGTGAAGGTGATGGCCGCGGCCGGATTCGGCGCGCCGGCGACGACCGGCACGACGCACGTCAGTGCCGGGCAGACGGCATTGGTGGACCTGGAGATCGCGCCGATCTGGAACGCGCAGGCTGACGGCTGGTACTCGGGCGACCATCACTTCCACATGAACTACGGTGGGCCCTACACGCTCGAGCCCGAGGACCTCGTGCTGATGTTGCAAGGCGAGGACGTCGACGTCGCGACGCCGCTCATGGCGAACCTGCACACGCGCGTCAACGATCTCCAGTGGTTCGACTGGAAGCGGATCTCGTCGGGTCCGCCGCTCATCGCGTTCGGGCAGGAGATCCGCCCCCACTTCCTCGGTCACATGGGGCTTATTGGCATCAAGTCGCCCTATTGGCCCTGGTATTGGGGACCGGGCTATCCCGCTTACGCAGACGACGACCGGCCGTCGATCGAGGCGCTCGCACATGCGACGAAGCAGGGCGGCGTCAATTCGTACGTCCATCCGGTGATGCGGCCCGGACCATTTCCGGGCGGCAACGAGCCGCCTGACGGCCTGCCGCTGGCGATGGTGCCCGACGCGGTGCTCGGCGGCGTCGACACGATCGAAGTCGCGTGCGTGTGGAGCGATGAGATGGGGACGAGCGACGCCTGGTACCGCCTGCTCAACGTGGGTGCCGCACTCACGCCGTCGGCGGGCACCGACGTGATGACCGACTTCTTCCGCACGATGGCCGTCGGCACCACGCGCGTGTATGTGAAACCGGAAGGCCCGTTGACGATGGAGAGCTATTTGAGCGCGCTTCGCGCCGGCCGCAGCTTCGTCAGCACGGGACCGCTGCTGATGTTCACCGCGCAAAGCACGGGCCCCGGCGGCGCAATTCAGGCGTCGACGGCCGCAGAAGTCCCGTGGGAGCTGACGGTCGCGTCGCCCGTCGCGTTCGAGAGAGTCGAAGTGCTGGTCAACGGGCTTGTCGCGTGGAGCGGGCAGGGACTCACGTCGCCTGGACGCAAAACGTGGAACGGCCGGATCAAAGCACCCGCTGGCGGCTGGATCGCCGCCCGCGTCCACGGCGGACCGGTCGAATGGCCGGTCATGGACAGTTATCCGTTCGCGCACACCGGGCCGGTGTGGTTCGGCCGCGTCGGCAGCACCGACAGCAGCGCGGCGCGTATCGCCGCCAAAGAACTATTGCAGTGGCTCGACGTCGCCGACAAGCGGCTGGCCGAACGTTATGGCGCCGCGAACATCCCGAAACTCAAGGCCCGCTTCGCCGATGCCCGGACCAAGCTGGCCGCCATCGCAGAAGGACGGGCGTTCCGGCCTTCGCAGTAGTGCATGCGGCGGTCGTCGAACGGCGCGACGTTCAGCAAAGGCACGGAGGATCGCGCTCGCACCGTCGGGCCGAAGGCGGCCGCAGGAATACGTAATCGAGGGTCAGATGATCAGACGTCCACCGCTCGCGATCATCGCGGTGTTGCTCGCCGCGACGCCGCTCACCGCACACCTCCCGCAAATTCCTTCCGCCTACCAGCGCATCTTCGGCGGCGGCGGCGCGACGATGTATATGGAGAGCATGTACTTGCCGCCGGTGACGACGGGGCCGTGGGCGCCGGCGTGGGCACCGGACGGTCAGTCGATTGTCGTGGCCATGCGCGGCACGTTGTGGCGCGTTCCTGCGGCGGGCGGCGAGGCGGTGCAGCTCACCGAGGGAGCGCACTACGATTCGCAACCCGACTTCTCGCCTGACGGCACGCAGATCGTCTTCACCCGCGACACCGGCAGCGTCATCGATCTCTGGACCATCGACGCGGACGGCGGCAATCCGCGCAAGATCACCGCGAGTACGGGGTTCTCCGTGGATCCGCAGTGGGCGCGCGACGGCAAGTCGATTCTGTTCGTCTCGATGGATCGCGCCAAGACGCTGGGCTTCTGGTCGGTGCCGACCGGCGGCGGCGAGGTGCAACCGGTGCTCGCAGACGAGTTCCAGAACATCTCGCCGGCCTGGTCACCTGACGGCGGCGCGATCGTTTTCGTGAGCAATCGTCCTTGGAACAGCCGCCGCGTACAGGGGACCGGTGGCATCTGGACCTACCGTCCAGAGACCAAACAGCCTGAGCTGCTGCTGCAGGAGGAGACGGTCTACCACGCCCGGCCGGTCTGGTCGCCAGACGGCGTCAAGGTGGCGTATGCGTCGTTTCGAAGCGGTGAGAACCAGCTATGGGTGATGAACGCGACGCACGGCAATCCACATCGCCTCACCTACATGGACGGCGAGGTGCACACACCCGCCTGGTCCCCCGACAACCGTCAGCTGGCCTACATCTCGAACGCCGGCGGGAAATTCACGCTCTGGACGATTCCCGCCGTAGGCGGTGCCCCAAGCGAAGTGAAGATCTCGAGTCTCAAGTACCGCCATCCCGTTGGCCGCGTGCGTGTGATCGTGCGCGACGCGGGCACCGGCCAGGAAACACAGGCTCGCGCCTACATCGTCGGCAGCGACGGCAAGAGCTACACGCCCCATGAGGGATTCCACCGGATGGTCGTGGTCACCGGCGACCACTATTTCCATGCGCCCGGCAGCTTCACCATCGAGCTGCCCCGAAGCCGAGGACCTGCACGTCGTCAACGACCTCATCGCCAATCAGTCGGGTACTCGCATTCATGATCTCAAGTACTTCGAAGGGAAGCTGAACGCCACTTCCAAGACGAACCGACTGATTTACTTCAACGAGGAATACCGCCCGAGCTTCGCCGGGCATATGGCGCTTCTCAATTTGAAGAAGTTCGTATGGCCCCAGTTTCTGGGCAACCAGGGCACGGCGCT
>JBKPDL010000161.1:0-15360 GCA_046727855.1 Acidobacteriota bacterium | reverse complement strand
GGCCGAACCGAAGAGCGCGTTGAGCGACACGGAGCTCTCCGGGCGCGTGACACACGCCCGGGTCGTGCTGGCTGCCTGCGAAACCGCTTCGGGTCGCGCGGAACGGGCCGCCGGCACCGCGACGATCGTGGCGGCGTTTCTTCGCGCGGGTGCGGCGTCGGTCATCGGCGACTTGTGGCAATTGGACGATGTGGCGAGCGAGCCGTTTTTTCTCGAGGTGCACCGCGCGCTCGTTCGTGGTGACCCGGCGTCCGTAGCGCTGAGGCAGGCGCAACGGGCGTGCTACGCATCACCACCTTGCCGCGCCTCGCCCGCAACCTGGATTGGAACAGCCGCCTACGGTGTCGAATAATCAACCAGGAGCCTCCGTTTCCCATGAGCCCAGCGAAAAGGACCAACAAAGGTTCGCCCAACGAGCTGACCATCGATTTTTCCGGCATCTCCACACTCGTATTGGACAAGAAAAGCAACACCGCGACCGTGCAACTCGTCGACCTTGGGTCGGCTGGCTTTCAGCGACACTTTGCAGCGCTCGGTCTTTTGATCACGGAAGACATGACGACCGGTGTTCGCGGCCCGGATGCGGACGCCGCCGTCTCCTTACCCGGAGAGAACCGCGATATCGGACTCTGGGATTTGCTCGGGACGGAGGTGGAGATCCTTGGCGCAACCGGCACGCTCACGGTCGACGAGAGCAGGATCGATCCCGCCAGAAAGCCCGGGCGCAAAGCGACGAGCGTCAATTGGTTGCCGAATATCGGAACCCTTACCGAGTCGTCCAAGCTCGATCCAGCATGTCCAATTGCTGCGACCATAGAGCTTTCGACGGGTCATGCGACGGCTCTTGCCGCAGGTGAGGCCCGCAAGGTCGAATTTGTCACCGACGGCACCCCTGTGGGTCCTCCGCGGTATTACCTGCCGCGATTCAGATTCACGATTCCATTTGAAGAGGAGCTCTCGCTGCGGCTGGATCGTCAGCGGGTGTTGCGGTTCAGCGCGTCAATGTCGGTGATGATCTCAAACACGTGCGTATGCGGTCTGGGTGTGTCCTCGCCGTCGAATCACTTTTACGCTCATTATGACGTCGTGCGCGCTAAGCGTCGACCGAAGGTGCAGCCGGCTGGTCCTCTGCCCAAAACACCCTCCTGGCCTGAGTGGTGCTTTGCAGCGATGGTCGAGATCTAGCCCCTCAATTCACTTGTGTTCGCAATCGTGGCATCGAGCCGATTCCCACGCTCGGGCCGAAACCGGTATTGTTCGAGCGTTTCGCGCCGTTGGCGCCCCGAATTCAAGTGAGCTTTGCGGTTAATTCGCCCCTCCGCTCGTCCCCGCGATCCGGGTCTCTCCTGTTGACATTCGACAAGAGCCGCGTCACGCTCTTGTCGAGTCCCGACAGGAGAACATCATGGTCCGTCTCGCTCTCGTCCTGGCGAGCACGCTCGTCATCACGCAATCGACCAGCAGTGATCTGCTGATCGCCCCGGCGGCTCTCGCCCAGCAACTGCGCAATCCGTCTGTCGTCGTGCTCCACATCGCCGACCGTGAAGCGTCGTTCGCCGACGGCCACATTCCGGGCGCGCGGTTTGTGCTTTATAGCGACATCGCTGTTGCCGGCGACCAGGGTATCGGCTCGGAGCTGCCGCCGATGCCGCAGTTGAAGCGTGTCTTCGAAGCCGCCGGCGTCTCCGACAACTCGCGCGTCGTCATTTACGGCGGCAACACTGTTTACGCCGCGCGCGCGTTCTTTACGCTCGATGCGGTCGGACATGCGAATGTCGCGCTCCTCGACGGTGGCCTCGGGGCGTGGAAAGCCGAGCAGCGGCCGGTTGAAAGCGGTGCGGGCGGTGCGGCGAAAGGGGGTCGATTCACGCCCAAACTCAACCCGGCGCGAATGGCCGACGCCGCGTTCATCCAGCAGCAGATGACGGCGAACGGCATTGCGCTCCTCGACGTGCGGCCGGATCCGGAGTATCTCGGCACGGATGGCGGCATGCAGGGCATGCACACGCAGGGACACATCGCCGGCGCACAGCAATTGCCTTGGACGACGCTCATTGGCGAGGATGGACGATTCCTTTCGCGCGACGCGCTCGACGCAAAGCTGCGCGCCGCCGGTGCAACGGCGGGCAAACCCGTCGTGTCCTACTGCATGGTGGGCATGCGCGCCTCGGTCGCCTACTTCGTCGCGCGCTACCTGGGGTACGACGCGCGGCTCTACGACGGCTCGATCATCGACTGGACGCAGCGCAAGCTGCCAACGCGAACCGGAAGACAGTAACGCAGATGGCGATGCCCAAACCAAAGATCGATCTGCTGCAAGGGACGCTCGACCTGTTGATTCTGAAAGTGCTCGCCCTCGGAGCGATGCACGGCTGGGGCATCTCGCAGCGTATCCAGCAAATCTCTCAAGACGTCTTGCGCGTCAATCAGGGTTCGCTGTATCCGGCATTGCATCGCCTCGAGGCCGCCGGATGGATTGCCGCGGAATGGGGCGCGTCCGAGAACAACCGGCAGGCGAAATTCTACCGGCTGACGAAGACGGGGTCGCGCCAGTTGCGCGACGAGACCGCGCAGTGGGAGTTGATCGCACGCGCCGTTGCGCGCGTGTTGACGGCCGAAGGGTGATTGCGCCGTGGAGCCACGAATCCGCCATCAACTTCGCGCCTTGCGCAAGGGCAACGCGATGGACCGTGACCTCGATGCCGAGGTCCGGTTTCACATCGAGATGGAGACCGAGAAGTACATCCGTCAAGGCATGACGCCGGAAGAGGCGCGCGGGCGCGCGCTGAGGAATTTTGGTCCTATGGAGAAACACAAGGAAGAAGCGCGCGACGCTCGCGGCGTGAGCTGGTTCGAACATCTGCTCCAGGACGTGCGCTATGGCGCGCGCACGCTCGTGAAGAATCCTGGCTTTGCGCTGCTCGCCGTGCTCACGCTGGGGCTCGGGATCGGGGCCAACACCGCGATCTTCAGCGTGATCAACGGCGTGCTCCTGAAGCCGCTGCCCTATGCGAACGGCGATCGCCTCGTGTTGATCGAGCAGCAAACGCCACTGGCGCGTCAGCAGAACTTCCCCGTTTCCATTACCGAGCTCTACGACTATCGCAAGCAGCTCGCCAGCTTCGATGGGATCGTCGAATTTCACCAGATGAACTTCGATCTGCTTCGCCGCGGCGAGCCGGATCGCGTGGCAACGGGTGTGGTCTCGCCGAACTTCTTCGATGCGCTCGGCATCAAGCCGATCCTCGGACGGAGTTTCGTCGAGACCGATGATGACGAAGGTGCCGATGCGGTGCTGATTCTCGGTCACGCCTATTGGCGGAGTAAGTTCGGGGGGGATCCCGGCATCATCGGGCAAGTGTTCGAGATGAACGATCGCCCGCACACCGTGGTCGGCGTGCTGCCTAACGTGCCGCATTATCCCAACGAAGTGGATGTCTACATGCCAACCTCCGCGTGCCCCTTCCGGGCGCAAGCGGAGAAGCAAGTCACCACCAATCGACGGCCTTTCTCCGTGCAGGTTTTCGGATTGCTGAAGAAGGGCGTCACACCGGCGACGGCGACGACCGAGGTGGCCACTGTCGCCGAGCGATTCAAGCGTGACTTCCCCAAGGACTATCTCGCCAACACCGGCTTTCATGCCAGAACCGCCAGCGTGCTCGAGCGACTGACGGTGGGTGCACGGCAACTGCTGCTGATTCTGCTGGGCACGACCGGACTCATCCTGTTAATCGCGTGCGCGAACGTGGCGAACTTGACGCTCGCGCGTATGCTGCGCCGTGATCGCGAGCTTGCGATGCGTACTGCGCTCGGCGCTGGACGGGGGCGACTGGTGCGTCAACTCCTGACCGAGAGCACCGTGCTCGCGATCGCCGGCGGCGCCTTCGGAATGGCGTTTGCGTGGTCGACGATTGGCATGCTCACGAGCTTTGTCGGACGATTCACCGCGCGCACGCACCAAATCGACATCGATCCCGGCGTGCTCGCCTTCACGCTGCTGGTTGCCATCGTGACCGGTCTTGCGTTTGGGACGCTGCCGGCGATGGCGTCGCGGGTGAACCCTGCGAGCGCCCTCAAATCCGGAGGCAAAGGCGCGAGCGACTCCGGCGGACGTCGCCGCGTGCAAAGCGCGCTCATCGTCGCGCAGGTCGCTGTGTCCGTGGTCCTGCTCATTGGCGCCGGCCTGCTGCTGATCAGTTTTTATCGTCTGCAAAACGTCGAAGCGGGGTTCCAGACCCAGCGCATCATGTCGGCTGAGATCTTCGGCAACTTCACCAAGTATCCCGACGCGCAATCGAATCGGCGGCTGTACACATCGATCCTCGAGCGGCTCGAATCGACCCCTGGAGTCGTGTCTGCTGCGATCACCAACGCGGTCCCGCTATCGGGCGTGCTGCCGGGCAACACGCGTTTCCGCATAGCGGGGCGCACCTACGCGACGCCGGACGAGCGCCCGACGGCTGACGTCAGGGTGGCAAGCCCGAAGTATTTCGACACGCTTGGGATCCCGCTGCGGCAGGGCCGCAGCTTCAGCGAGCTCGATCACGAGAACGCTCCCGGCGTTGCGATCATCAACGAGGCGATGGTGCGTCAGTGGGAAGGACGCGATCCGATTGGTTCAGAAATAGCGGTCAGCCCGCCAAACGTCGAGCCTGTCTGGCTCACCATCGTCGGCGTGGTCGGCGACGTAAAGGCCTTCGGGCTCGATCGCGATGCGGTCGCGCAAATCTACATCCCGCTGCGGCAATCCGGCGGCCTCGCTGGTCGTGCGCTCGTGCGCGTCAACGGTGATCCGGCGGCGGCGACCACGATCATCCAAAACAGGGTGCGCAGCGTTGATCCCGATCTGCCGATCGAGAATGTCAGAACGCTGGACGAAATTCGCGAGCGCTACCTCGCCACGCCAAAGTTGACGGCGATGCTCCTCACCGTGTTTGCCGCACTTGCCATGCTCGTCACGTTGACTGGCATAACTGGAGTGATTGCGCAATCGGTTTCCCAGCGCACGCAGGAGTTCGGATTGCGCATGGCGCTCGGCGCGACGCAGCACTCGGTGCTGCGCATGGTTTTACGGCAAGGCCTCGTGCTGGTCGGTGTCGGCCTGGCGATTGGCATCGCCGGCGCGTTCGGCTTCGCGCGTGTGCTCGAGAGCTACTTGTACGGTACGACGCCCACGGATCCGATGGCGTTTGCCGTGGTCGCTACCGCGTTTGTCCTTGCCGGGACGCTCGCGTGTCTCGGGCCTGCGTGGCGTGCGACAACAGTGGATCCGATGACGGCGCTCAGGACCGAGTAGGGTACAACCTGTAGCGCGGACGTCGAGGTCCGCGTAGATTACGTGCCGGCCCGATCGAGCGCTTCAATGGTCGCGGTCGACGGCCCGCGCTTCTTTTTGAGTTCCGCCGAAACGCGCTCCGCTTGTCGCATGACGCGCAGAATATTCAGCCCAAGAAGCTTCTTGATGTCCTGATCCGTATACCCGCGCTTGAGCAGTTCCGCCGTCAGTCCGGGATATTTCGATACGTCCTCGAGGCCCTGTACCACGCTGGTGATGCCGTCGAAGTCGCCGCCGAGGCCGATGTGATCGATGCCCGCGACTTTGCGAATGTGATCGATGTGATCGGCCACCTGCTGCAGCGTGGCGCGCGGCTCGGGATTCTCCTGCCGCCAGCGATCCATGCCCGCCGTGACATACGCCTCGTTGTTGGGGAACTGCGCACGCAGCGACTGCTGCTGCGCCGTCACTTGCTGCCCGTAGTTCGCGACTTCCTGAGAAATGAAGCCCGGAACGAACGTCACCATTACGACCCCGCCGTTTTTCGCCAGCATCTGGAGAACGGCGTCGGGCACGTTGCGCGCAACGTTGCACACTGCTTTAGCAGACGAGTGCGAAAAGATGACGGGCGCTTCGCTCACCCGAATGGCGTCCTCCATCGTGTCGGGCGACACGTGGCTGATGTCCACGAGCATGCCGAGCCAGTTCATCTCGCGAACCACTTCCTCGCCGAACTTCGACAAGCCGCCAAGCACCGGCTTGTCGGTGGCGGAGTCGGCCCACGGCACGTTTGAGCTGTGTGTCAGCGTCATGTAACCGGCGCCGAGCGCGTGAAGCATACGCAGCGTGGCGAGCGAATTGTCGATCGAGTGGCCGCCTTCGACGCCGATCATCGACGCAATGTGGTTGTTCTTGAACGCGCGCTCCACGTCGGCGGCCGTGCGCGCGATTTCGAATGTCTCGGGCCAGCGGCGTGTCATGCGATGGACGACATCGATCTGCTCGAGCGTCGCACGGACGGCTTCCTTCCCCTGCACGCTCGACGGTACATAGACGGACCAGAACTGGCCGCCGAGCCCGCCTTGCCGCAGGCGTGGAATGTCGGTCATCAGCGTGGGCACGCTGCCGGTGATGTCGGCCTTGGTAAAGTCGCGCGCCGGGTCGGTTTCGCGCAACGCCCACGGATAGTCGTTGTGGCCATCGATGAGCGGCACCTGTTTGTGCAGTGCACGCGCCCGGGTGAGGAGGTCGCTCTGTACAGAACCGGCAGCGCTGACGAGTCCGATCATTGCGGCAAGAATGGCAAGGTGTCGCATGTGCGCATTCTATATGCCGCAAAAACTGCGGAAATGGGGTCAGTCCCCTTTTCCGCAGATTCTGCAATAATTGGCCACCCACTCGGGACTTCGAGGAGGTCGTATGGCACGAGTTTGGCGACTTGCAATTGTGACGGGTCTTTTGATTCTCGCTGTGGCCGCGCTGCAGGCGCAACGCGGCGGCGGAAGTACGCCGCCTCCGCCTCCCACGCCGCTCAGCACCGTCGTCGCGAAGCCCGACGCCCGGATTCAAAAGCTCAAGGAAGCGGCGAGCGCCGACGTGCTGTCGATGTACGACCTCGGCCAGCAGATGGTCGATACGGTCTTCAGTTTCGGCGAGCTTGGGTTCCAGGAATTCGAGACGCAGCGGTATCTCACGGGCATCCTCAAGCAGCACGGATTCACCGTCGAGACCGGTGTCGCCGACATTCCATCCGCGTGGGTCGCGAAATGGGGCTCGGGCAAGCCGGTGATTGCACTCGGGTCCGACGTGGACTGCATCCCGCAGGCGTCGCAGAAGCCCGGCGTGGCCTATCGCGATCCGATCATCGACGGCGCGCCGGGGCATGGTGAGGGACACAACTCAGGCACGCCGCTCAACATCCTGGCCGCAATCGCGGTCAAGCGTGTGATGGAACGCGAGAAGCTGCCCGGCACGATCGTGGTCTGGCCGGGGATTGCGGAAGAACAACTCGGGACGAAGGCGTATTACGTGCGTGCAGGCATCTTCAAGGACGTCGACGTCGTTCTCTACAACCACGTTGGATCGAACTTGAGCACCTCGTGGGGCGACGGCGGCGGCAACGGGCTGATCTCGGTTGAATACACCTTCGAAGGCGAATCGGCGCACAGCGCCAGCGCACCCTGGCGCGGCCGATCCGCGCTCGACGCCGTGGAATTGATGAACGCCGGGTGGAATTACCGCCGCGAACATCTGCGCCTGCAGCAGCGCTCGCACTACGTCATCACCAACGGCGGCGATCAGCCGAACGTGGTCCCGCGCAACGCGAGCGTGTGGTACTACTTCCGCGAAACCAACTACGAGGGCATCAAGAACCTCTGGGAGATCGGCGACAAGATGGCTGAAGGCGCGTCGCTCATGACCAACACGAAGTGGTCGTCGCGCGTGCTCGGATCTGCCTGGCCGTCGCACATGAATCGGACGCTGGCCGAGACGATGCAGGGGAACATCGTGGCGGTGGGGTTGCCGCAGTGGACCGAAGCCGACGTGACGCTTGCGAAGGCGACGCAGAAGGAGCTTGGCGTACCCGAAGTCGGACTGGCGGCCCGCATCAACGAGCTGCGCGGCCGTGAGTCGCAACCGGATGAGGACAAGCGCGGCGGCGGATCCGATGACATCGGTGATATCTCGTGGACGGTGCCGACCGTGTCGCTGAGCTTCCCGGCGAATTTCCAGGCTGGCCCGGGTCACAACTGGGCCAACGCGATTGCGATGGCGACGCCGATTGCGCACAAGGGAGCGATCGCCGGCGCGCGCGTACAGGCGATGACGCTGCTCGACGCAATCATGCGGCCCGACGTGATCGCTCAGGCTCGCGAGTACTTCGACAAAGTGCAAACCAAGGACCGGAAATACACGCCGCTGATTCGGCAGCAGGACAAACCGGCGACGCACCTGAACAAGGCGATCATGGACCGCTATCGCCCGGAGATGAAGAAGTACTACTACGATCCGTCGAAGTACAAGACCTATCTCGAGCAGTTGGGGATCAAGTACCCGACCGTAAAGACCACGGCGACGGCGACCGGAAAGTAGGGGGAAAAGGGGGTGGGAAAAGGGGTCAGACCCCTTTTCCCCTCACTCCCGCGTGTACACGGTCTTTCCGTTCACGATCGTCCGCAGTACCTTCGCCTCGCGAATCTGTTCCGGCGGGATTGACCGCAGATCGCGATCGATGACGACCAGGTCGGCCAGCATGCCAGGTGCGATCACGCCCTTTTGCTGCTCGTCGAACGACGCGTAGGCTGCGTCGCGGGTGTATGCGACCAGTGCCTCCTCCACGGTAATTTTCTGCTCCGGTACCCAGCCGCCGGGATTTCGATCATCGATCGTGCGACGTGTGACGGCGGCGTAAACGCCTTCCAGCGGTGTCGGCGGCGCCACGTACCAATCACTGCCGAACGCGAGTCGAGCTCCAGCGTCCAGCAGCGATCGAAACGCATAGGTCGTCCTGCTTCGCTCAGGGCCAATCACCTTTGTCGCCCACCGGCCGTCATCTATCGCGTGGTACGGCTGCATGCTCGCAATCACGCCGAGCGTCTTGAAACGCGGCACGTCGGCTGGCGACAGGTGTTGCGCGTGTTCGATGCGAAACCGCCGATCACGTGGGCCATTCTCGCGCTCCACACGCTCGTAGATATCGAGGAGGGTGGTGTTGGCGCGGTCGCCAATCGCATGGACAATCACCTGCAGCTGCGCCTTGGCCGTCGCGCACGATCTCGCCGCCAGCGACGGGCTTGACGTCGCGGTTCAGCCCTGCGGCCTTGAGCGCCGCACTATTGGCAAGCGCCATGTGACCGTCGAGGCGGTTGATCCATACCGGGTGATTCGGCGTGACGGCATCAATCCAGTCGCGACGCGGCAGCTCGCCGCCCCACAGTGTGTGATCCCAGTCACCACCGGTAATCCATGTGCCCGCTGGAACGCTCTCGGCGTACGCCTTGATGCGTGCCGTGAACTGCTGCGGGGTGTTCGCGTCGCGCAGTTCTACGGAGCTGAGACGGAATCCGCCATCAAGGAAGTGGACGTGCGCATCGATGAATCCAGGCGTGACGAACGCGCCGCCCAGGTCGACGATCTCCGCACTCAGGGGTGCTTGGGCCTTGACTTCCGCGGAGTCGCCGACTGCGGCGATGCGATCGCCGGCAATTCCTACCGCTACGGCCTCTGGACGCGCGCGATCACCGGTCCACACCCGTCCGTTCACCAAGACGAGCGAAATGGCCGCTGCCGAAACGAAACGTTGCGATTGATCCGGCTCAACGCCGCACCCGATCGTGAACCCGCCGCCGCATGCTGCGGCGATGAAGACGGCGAACGTGAAGAGGAGACGAAAGCTGGGTGGAATCATTTGGGTAAAATCTAACTCTGATGACGCGATCTGCGAACGTCTCACGTGTAAGTGGCGTGGAAAGCCGCTTTGCTGCCTTTGTCGCCGAGCAGATTCCGTTCGCGCTTGCGGTGGCGCTCGAAGCATTCGAGGCGGCACTGCGCGGCGGGAGCGAAGACCGCGAGACGGCCCTCGATCAATTGCGGCAGGCATTTCGAAAGGAGTTCACGCGCCGCGCATCGCAGATCGAAATCCCCGACCGAATGGCCGAGACGACGCCGGGCGTGAGCGTTCAGCAGCGGCTCGATGTCGCCCGCGCGGCGGCCGTGGACGCCTGTGATGGGTTCTTCCGGCGAGAAGCGATTGGCGCGTCGCTGACACGCGAAGAGCGGATCGAGATTCTGCGCGGAATGGTACTCACGCGCGCCGTCGACAATCGCTTGAAACAGTTTTTCACGGGCGGCGACGTGCGCTGGGGCGACATGGCCTTTCAAGGAAAAGGCTTTCGCTCGCTCGGACAGGAAGCGATCTACGCCGCTGGCATTCGTCTGCGCCGCGGGCCCGATTATCGCAAAGATGGCGTGTGGACGGGCGATGTGGTGGCCCCTGTGATTCGCGACCTCGGAATCGCGTTGGCGATGCGTCACGACGAAGAAGCCGTCCGCATGGTGCTGACCGCGCAGATGGGCAAAGCCGGTCCTCCGATGCACGGCAAGGATCTGCACCTCGGAGACTGGGAGTGGGGTGTTCTCCCCCCCACAGCGCCGCTCTCGATCGGAACGATGTCGATTGCGGGATTGGCAATGGCGTTCTGGCGCGACGGCTCCGGTCGCGTGGCGATGTCCTTTATCGGCGAAGGCGGCTCGTCGCTTGGCGAATGGCACGAGGCGATTAATCTGTGTGCCGCGCGCAAGCTGCCGGCCGTCTTCTGCATCGAGAACAACCAGACCGCGCTCTCGACGCCCGTCGGCGAAACGTCAGCAGTGCGCGTGTTCGCCGACAAAGCCATCGGATACGGCGTTCCGGGCATCACGCTCGATGGCACGGACGCCGACGCCGTGGCGGCGGGTTTTGCGTGGGCCGTCGAGCGGGCGCGCGCGGGGCTTGGGCCGGCACTGATCGAGCTCGTCTCGATGCGCATGTGCGGCCACGCGCATCATGACGACATGTTGTATCTCGGCAAGGATCCGCAGCCGTCATGGGATTACGCTCCGCTGCACGACGCCGGTTACGCCAACCGTGAGCTCTACGAGTTCTGGTCGAAACGCGATCCCATTGCGCTCTATGCCGCGAAGCTCCAAGCCGAAGGCGTCATCAAGAAAGGCGAGCTCGATCAGATGAAGACGGCCGCCGAGACGCTGGTCACCGCCCAGGCCCAGGCAGTGATTGACGCGCCATGGCCCGAGCCGCAGCAGGCGGGTGTTGGTGTGTTCAAGAGTGAACCGCCGCGGGTGCGCGTGGACGTCCTGGACCCTACGGTCCGATTTGACGACGCACGTGTCTCGCCTGGCCTGAACGACTCGCGATCAACCGGAGTCGAAGGCCGGCGAGGCCTCGGCCTGACCGACATCGAACCTGGCCCTGCCTTCGACAGATCCGGCAACACTTTTCTCGAAGCCGTCATGCTCGGCATCGGCGACGCCTTACGTGCCGACCCGCGCGTTTTCGTTTACGGCCAGGACGTCGGAGGGCAATACGGCAATGCGTTTCTACTCCTGCGTCCGCTACTGAAGGAGTTTGGGGATCGCATCCTCAATTCTCCGCTGGCCGAAGGCGCCATCCTCGGCGTATGCGTCGGCGCGGCGCTCGGTGGGCAGCGACCGATCGGCGAGATGCAATTCAACGATTTCGTGGCCACCGGCTTCAACCAACTCGTCAACAATGCGGCAAAGATTCGATACCGCTGGGGCGGAGAGGTGCCGATGGTGGTGCGCATGCCATGGGGAGGTTTGCGCTACGCAGGCCCGTATCACAGCCAGAATACCGAGCCGTGGTTCTATCGCACACCCGGTCTGAAAATTGTTGTCCCATCAACGCCGCACGATGCGCGCTCGCTCATGGCGTCGGCGGTAGCCGATCCGGATCCTGTTCTCTATTACGAGCACATCGCGCTTTATCGTGAGCCACGTATCAAGCAGGTCCTGAGTAAAGAGCCTCCCGCGCCGCTGCCCATCGGCAAAGCCGCGCTGCGCCGCGCCGGAACCGATCTCGCGATGATCTCCTACGGCGCGTACGTGCACGACTGTCTGCGTGTGGCGGAGAAGCTCGCCGCCGACGGTATTGAGGCCGGCGTGCTCGATTTGCGGTCGCTCGCGCCGCTCGACAAACCCGCGGTCCTCGCTCTCGCACGCCATTGCAACAAGGTCTTGATCGTGCACGAGGACTCTCGTACTGGCGGGATTGGAGAGAGTTTGGCAGCGATTATTCAGGAAGAAGCGTTTGAGTCGCTCGACGCCCCGGTCCGAATCCTGGGCGCGCTCGACACGCCCGTACCGTACTCGCCGCCGATGGAAGACTATTTTCTAGTAAGCGAGGAGGAACTCGAACGGGCCGCTCGGCTGTTGGCAGCTTACTGACGCGTGAATCTCCAAATTTCCAATTCCCCAATTGTAAATCTCCAGATTTTCAAATCTCCACATTTTCTCCAAATCTCCACATCTCGAGATCGCCAAATTCGCATCTCGTTACTTCCGCTTCCCTGTGAAGTCCCCAGTCCCCTGACCGAAGTCCAAAGTCCCTGTCATCGAGTCGCCGTCAACTTCGCCCGCAAGACCGATGGAGAACATGCCGTTCGGTGTGTTGACTTCCATCGTCACCGTAAACGTCTTGCCTTTCGCCGTCCCGGCAAACGCGACCTCGCCTTGTTCCGAACTGATTGTTCCAGTGACCTTCTCGCCGTCGACCTTGAACACGGCTGACGCGTCGCGCGTGCCGCCAGGGGTGTTGAACGAGAGTGACCAGTCGCCGGCAACTGGTGATTGAGCAGACGCAACGGCCGTGACAGAGCCAGCGAACACCAGAGCGGAAAGGATCAAACGCATGTCAGCCTCAATGCGCGGCCGAAATCCCCGCGCGCCGGATGTTGTGGGGCACAAGACTATCACGCGGCTCAGGTCACGCGCGGATTGAGCGGCAGCCGAATCGTCAAACGTCTCCTTTCGCCCTTGCGCGCTCGATCTGCGTATAGCCGCCGAGGGCACGCGCCGGGCGGCGGACGAGGGAGCCCCAGCCGAGTGCCGGGTGACTACTTGCGCGCCGCCGGCGTCAGCGTGGTTTCACGCCGTTCGTTGCCGCGCATGTACACGACCTTGACGGCCTCGCCGATCTTCAGCGTCTCGAGCGCGTACGTGTAGTCGTAGATGTTGGCAATCGTCTGCCCGTTGATCTCGACGATCACGTCACCTTTCTGAAGACCCGCCTGCTCGGCCGGTCCCCCGCCGATCACGCCTCCGAGCAGCAGGCCTTTGACGTTGGTGGCGTAGTCCGGAATGGTCCCAGTAAACACTCGGACGCCGGCGCGGCCCGCGCCCGACTCGGTGGGCTGCTCGACTTTGGTGAACTGCGGCGCCTCCGGCGCGTCGCCGACGCGCTTGACGATGGCCGCGGCAAAGCTGATGACCCGATCGAGATCCTCGAAGTTGATCTTGTCGGCAGTGTCGCTCGGCCGATGGTAGTCGGTATGCGTGCTCGTGAACAACGTCAGGCAGGGCACGCCGGCCAGGTTGAAGCTCGCCACATCAGTTGGCTGATAAGGATCCGGCTGAATGATTAGTTCGAATCCGGCGGCGACATTCGCCTGTTCGAGAATGCGCCCCCACACCGGGCTGGTGCCGGTGGCCTGCACCGTCAGCTTGTTGTCGACCATGCGTCCGACCATGTCGAAGTTCAAATAGGCCGCGAGCTGCGAAACCGGAACCAGCGGGGAGTTGACGTAGGCTGCTGATCCCAGGAGCCCAATCTCCTCACCGGACCAGAACGCCAGCAGCACGTTGCGGCGTCGCGGCTGCTTCGATAACAGCTCGGCCACCCCAAGCACCGCCGCAGTGCCCGACGCATTGTCGTCTGCGCCGTGGTGGATCTGCCCGCTCTCTTCCTTGCGCGCGAGCGAGTTGCCGTGGCCACCGCGGCCAAGGTGGTCGTAGTGAGCGCCAAGAGCAACCCACGGTTTATCCACGCCGGTCGTCGGGCTCGTCGCCGGCAAATACGCGACGACGTTGCGGGCGGTGTGACTTTCACGCACGACAGCCGCGCGAACCGTGACGGTCACAGCGGGAATTGCGAACCCGGCGACGTGTGGATTGCCCGAATCGAGTTCCTTTTGCACGGCCTCCAACGGCTTGCCAGTTGCTGCGAGAATCTCCGCGCCGGCAGCGCCGCTGATGCTTGCAGCCACGATGCCCGAACCGGCAATGGCCGTGTCGAAACTCATGGGAATGGTTTCTCCGGCGTTTGGCGACCGCGGCCCAGTGACCACCAGCATCGCTCTGGCGCCGCGCTGCCGCGCGGCCATCGCCTTGTAGCGCAGATCGGAATAGCGCGCCAGGATCGCGCGTGTCTTCTGATCGGCGTCTTCGGGAAAGTAGCGCAGCACGAGAACAACCTTATCCTTGACGTCGAGACCCGTGTAGCTGTCGTAGCCGAAGTTCTGCGCCTCGGGCACGACGAGACCGTAGCCGGCGAAGACGACCGGGCCCGAAACCTCCGACGAATCGGAAAACGACAGGGCTTGAACGTCCGCAGTGGTGGTGAACGCTCGCGGCACGCCACCCTTGGCTACGGAAAGTGTTGAGCCCGCATCCTTGGTGCCGGCCGTGAAGTCGAACGGCTGCAAGAAGTCGCTGCGGCCGGGGAGCGGCTTCGCGCCGAGACGCGTGAGCTCGCCTGCGATGTAGTCGGCCGCGAGACGCTCGCCTTCGGACCCTGCCAGGCGGCCTTCGAACTTATCGGCCGCAAGCGTCTCGACTTGGGTCCTGGTGCGGGGGGGCGCTTGCGCGCTCAGCGCAGCAGTCGCGATTGCGACCGCAAACACAGAGAAGAGTTTCGTCATCATCGTCGTCACTGTAAGTGTCGCGGCTTAGCCAGGCCGAAAACGGATCATGTAGCGCCGCGGCTCCACCCGCGCCCGACAAGGCGGCTAACGCCTCGTCCCTATCCTGCCGGTTGCGGCGAGGCCAAAGCCTCGCCACTACCGTGATGGGGAGGCGGCGAGCGCTTTCTTCGCCGCCTCGTGATTCCACTGCGCCAGATAAATCTGCCCGCCGCGATCGCCGCCCCGGCTCGACGTCCACGCCAGCTGCTTGCCGTCTGGTGACGGCACCGGCAACCCATCGAACCCGTCCGAGTACGTGATGCGCACAGGCTCTTTCTTGCCGTCGATATCCACCATGAACACTTCGAAATTTTCGAACCCGAGCTTGTTCGATGCGAACAGGATGTACTCGCCGGACGGATGGATGTACGGCGCCCAACTCATCGACTTGAAATTGGTGATCTGCCGCTGGTTGCTGCCGTCGAGATTCATCATCCAGACGTCGGCGATCAGGCCCTGCTCGTCGAACCGCCGCCAGATAATCTGCTTGCCGTCCGGCGAAAAGAAAGGCCCGCCGTCGTAGCCGTTGACCGTCGTGAGCCGCTTCTGACCCGAGCCATCGGCCTTCATGCTGTAGATGTCGGCGAAGAAACTTGGATCGGTCTCGAG
>JBKPDL010000160.1:0-19496 GCA_046727855.1 Acidobacteriota bacterium | reverse complement strand
GATTTCGATTCTGACGTCCCGCGGTAGACGCGCAACCTGCACGGTGGCACGCGCAGGATACGGCGCCGAGAAGTACGTCGCGTAGATCTCGTTTACTACGCCGAAGTCCGACAGGTCCGCGAGAAAGATCGTCGTACGAACCACGTGCGAGAAGTCCGCGCCGCCGGCTTTCAACAACTCGCCGATGTTCTGCAGCACGCGCGACGTTTGCGCACGGATGTCGCCGTCGACCATCTGACCGGTCGCCGGATCGAGCGGGATCTGCCCGGAGAGAACGAGGAGGTTGCCCACTCTCACGGCCGGCGAATAGGGGCCAATCGCCGGCGCGGCAGTGGGCGATGTGATGGGCTGCTTCACGAATCGGCGCGAGGCAGCTATGCGGCTTTGACGATCTTCTGCGACCGGATGCAGCGCGTGCAGACCCGCAAGCGCTTGACGCCGCCGTTCACCATGGCCCGGACGGTCTGGAGGTTGGGCTCGAACCGGCGCGGCCGCACGTTGTGGGCGTGCGAGACACGACGCCCGACGACGGGACCTTTGCCACAGATTTCACAGCGCTTCGCCATAACTCCCGCTTTCTAAAAGGTTTATTGAAGATTCAGGAAACACCTAGCTTACCACAGGCGAGGACGCCGGAGGTCGTTAGTTGCCAATTCAGGTCGCAGTTATCAGCTGCAAACCAAGACACTCAACTTGAACTGGAAACTTCGTCTAATGAATCACTTTCGCGGTCCGGGCAAGCGACTCATTCGGGACAATGCCCTTTTCGGCCAGCAAATCGCCGTTCCGGCGGCTGCCGGTGCGCAGCCATTTCTCGTAGAGGCGAAGCAAATCAGTGTCGCTCGTCAGCGAGGTTCGTTCGCTCACTTCACACAGCACATCGACAAACGCTGCGAATTTCTCCGACAGCTCGGCGAATATCGGCGACAACACGTCGGATGTCGCGCCGAGCGAGCCGTAGGCGTATCCGCCGATCGTCATGTAGTAATCGATATCAACCAGACTGTTGCGCAAGCTGTCGGAGAAGAATCCCGAGATGAAGAGCGACACGTCACCGACGTGCTTGAGGCCGGTCCGCTGTTCGTTGCCCGCGCTCCGCAACGCGCGCGCGAGCCTCAAACCCAGTGCCTCGTTCGAGGTGATCGCGCCGGCCGCCGCGCATGTGCCGAGATGTGTAAAGTCGGCGAGTAGCGAGACAATGTAATAAGAGGTTAAGGGTTGCGCGAAGAGCTTCTGACGCTCGCACGCCGCTTCGACATGCTCCTTGAAGAACTCGAGAGAAGATTGGGCTCGAACGAGCGGCTCGGCCACGGGCTCTACCTCCATAAGGGAGGACGGGCAGATTCGGGAAATCGTTCTCGCCGACCCTTGGATCTGCCTGTACTCCACTTCGGCTTGTGCAAGGGGCGTTCCGCGCCAACGTGCTGTTTCGCCGAAGATTATACGGAGTCCGATAAGCTGGAGCAATGACTTGTGCCCTCTGCCGTCAGCGAAAAGCCAAACGTGTTTGTCCGGCTGTGCGCGCGGACATCTGCCCGGTGTGCTGCGGCACCAAGCGGATCGTGGAGCTCGCATGCCCGGCCACGTGCATTTATCTCGAGCACGCGCATCGCCATCCGGCATCTGTTGTCAAGCGTCAGCACGAAGCGGACCTTGCGGTGTTGATCACGACGCTCGGCCGTGTGTCAGAGGCGCAGCTTCAATTGTTCTTTCTAGTGCAAACGGCCATTCTGCGGTTCAACGGCGCAAACAGGCCTCAGGGCTTGCCGGGAATGGCTGACGCGGATGTCGCTGAAGCAGCTGGCGCACTCGCTACGACGCTCGAGACCGCTGGGCGCGGTCTGTTGTACGAACACCAGTCGACTTCCGTCGTCGCGGAAAGCCTTCGCCGGGAGATCAAGACGTTGCTCGAGCAGGTTGGACGAGGCGGCGGCTCGCGCTTCGATCGTGAGGCGGCGGAGGTGTTGCGTGGCATCGAACGCGGGGGACGACATGAGGCGCTCGGACCTGGCGCGGGCGCGCAGGACTATCTCTCACTCGTCGCGCGCGTCCTGCAGGAGCGGCCGCCGACCCCGAAGGAGTCCTCGTCCATCATCTTCCCGTAACCGCGTTCGCTGGGAGAGCCTGCGTTGGGGCGGTGTCGTGCGCGCTCGCGCGCATCGCGTGGTGTACTGGACGGCTGCGCGGACCGAAGATGCGGAGCTGCCGGTTCAGAAGACAGTCCAAAGAAGGAAATACAGACGGAGCAGCGGACTTTAGTCTCTGCCTGTGCGTCTAAGGACACGGCCGGCCGTGTATCGGTTGCCAATCTCGTGGTGCTTGTGCACACTTTTTGGTTTCATGCTGTCCCCGAAAAGCGACAGTGCGTCCACCGAACCCAATTCCGTTGTGCGGCGTCTAATGCAGTGAACGGTGTTCGAAGCTGTTGAGTTCTGGCAGTGGACTGGCGCGTAAAGCCTTGCAAAAACAGCGGTTAACCGCAAAGGGCCGGGAAGGCGGGTAATGGTGGCGATCGTTCGACACCTTCCCCCCCAAGATTGCACTTCTTATCCTTTCTAGCCTCAGCGGTCGGACATTCATTCTCGTTCCCGGCGTTCTGAGACGTCGGTCATCATAGGCACCGTCCTTGCATAGGCGCGTGCAATCATCATCTTCCTTCAGAAGAGAAGGAACAGCGGAGAGGAGCGGCAGGAATCATGGCGAAGGCAGCGAAGCGCACGACGGCGGTCGCAGCACCTGAAACAACGCGGTATGAGGAACTCAAGCGGATGCTCGAGGAGCGGAAGCGCGAGCTCACCGACGAAGTGCAGGGGCGTATTCGCGGCGTCCGCGCTGATGGCGCGGAGAAGCCGCACGAAGTCATGGATCAGGGCGAGACGTCGGAGGTCGATATTCAGGAAGACATCGAGCTCGCGCTCATCCAGATGAAGGCGGAGACGCTCAACAAGATCAACGAGGCGCTCGCACGGCTGGAAACCGGCCGTTACGGGTTCTGCTACGAATGCGGCGAGGAAATTTCGGAGGCGCGGCTGCGAGCGCTGCCGTTCGCGGTGCGGTGCAAGGACTGCGAAGAAGCGCGCGAGAACGCAGCAAACCGTGAGCGCATGCTGCAGCAGCGACGCGGCTCGTCCAGCCTGTTCTACGACATGCAGGGATAACACGGCGTCCTACATCAGGCTCCGCCGGTGCGGAGCCTGCCACTCCTAACCGGCCCCGGCCTGAGTTTCGAAAAGCTCGGCTGGGGTTTTTTGTCTCAGTTCACAAGAGGAAGATTATGAGCGACGAACGCGATCAGTTCGACGGCTCGCTGTCTCCTGAAAGCCAGGAAACGCCGAACTATCGACTCCCCTCAGAACTGCCGGTGCTGCCACTGCGTGATACCGTGCTGTTTCCCAATTCATTTATGCCGCTGGCTGTGGCGCGCGAGAGCTCTGTCAAGCTCATCGATGAGGCCGTGTCGAGCGGCAGCCTCATCACGGTGTTCACGCAGCGCGAGGCCAGCGAAGACGAGCCGCTGAAAGACGATCTGTTTGCAATCGGGACCGCGAGCCACATTCACAAGATGTTCAAGCTGCCAGACGGCAGCCTGCGCATCATCGTTCAGGGTCTGGCCCGCGTCCAGCTGGCCGAGCTGGTGTCGGTGCGGCCGTACCTGAAGGCGCGCATCGAGGAAGCCCGAGAACTGCTCGGCGACAAAGACAAGCTCGAGATCGACGCGCTTCAGCGCAACATCAAAACCAATTTCCAGCAGATCGTCTCGCTCTCGCCGCTGCTCTCGGACGACTTGCAGACGCTGGCGATGAATATTTCGGAGCCGGGACGGCTTGCCGATTTCATTGCCTCGAGCCTCGGCTCCATCTCGACTGAGGTCCGCCAGCAAGTGCTCGAAACACTGGACGTGCGTCACCGGCTCGACCTCCTCAACCGGCTGCTGATCAAAGAGCTCGAAGTGTTGGAGCTCGGATCAAAAATCCAATCGCAGGTACAGTCGGAGGTCGGCAAGAATCAGCGCGATTACTTCCTGCGCGAGCAGCTCAAAGCGATTCAGCGCGAGCTCGGCGAAGGCGACGATCAGACCAAAGAGATCGAGGAGCTGCGCACGAAGATCGAAGCGGCGGGCATGCCCGACACGGTCAAGAAAGAGGCGTTGCGCGAGCTCGATCGCCTTTCGAAGATGCCGCCGGCGGCGGCCGAGTACACGGTGTCGCGGACCTATCTCGATTGGATCGTGGCGCTGCCCTGGGCCAAGCGGACCGAGGAAGTCATCGACCTGGGAAAGACGCGCGACATTCTCGACAAAGAGCACTCGGGTCTCGAGAAGGCCAAGGATCGCATCCTCGAGTATCTCGCGGTGCGGAAGCTGAATCCGACGGTCAAAGGGCCCATCCTCTGCTTTGTCGGCCCTCCGGGCGTGGGCAAGACGTCGCTGGCGCGATCGATCGCCAACTCGCTTGGACGCAAGTTCGTTCGCGTCTCGCTTGGCGGCATGCGCGACGAGGCGGAGATCCGCGGCCATCGCCGCACCTATATCGGGGCGTTGCCTGGGCAGATCATCCAGGGTTTGCGCCGTGCCGAGTCGAAGAACCCGCTCTTCATCCTCGACGAGATCGACAAGTTGGGCGCGGATTTCCGTGGCGACCCGGCATCGGCGCTACTCGAAGTGCTGGATCCGGAACAGAACAACACGTTCCGCGATCACTATCTCGACGTGCCGTTTGACTTGTCCGAAGTGTTGTTCATCACGACGGCCAACGTGCTCGATCCGGTTCCTCCTGCGCTTCGCGATCGGATGGAGGTGTTGGAGCTGGCCGGCTACACGGAAGACGAGAAGCTCGCCATTGCGCGCGATCACCTCGTGGGCCGTCAGGTTCCCAATCACGGCCTCACCGACAAGCAGTTGACGTTTACCGAGGCTGGACTCAGGACCATCATCCGCGGCTACACGCGCGAGGCCGGCGTGCGCAATCTCGAGCGCGAAATCGGATCGATCTGCCGCAAGGTGGCGCGCAAGCGCGCCGAGGGTCACCAGGCGAGAATCAAAGTCACTCCGGAGCTGGTGCACCAGTTTCTCGGTGCGCCGCGGTTCCTCGACGAAGAGATGGAAGAGCGCACGAAAAATCCTGGCGTGGCCATCGGTCTCGCGTGGACGCCCGTAGGCGGCGAGGTGCTCCTGGTCGAAGCGACGCGGATGGCCGGCGGAGGATCGCTGACGCTGACAGGTCAGCTCGGGGATGTCATGAAAGAGTCGGCGCGCGCCGCGCTGTCGTGGGTGCGCGCCCATGCGCTCGAGTGGGGGATCGATCCCGAGTTCTTCAAGGGGTCGGAAATCCACGTACACGTGCCATCGGGCGCCATCCCGAAGGATGGACCTTCGGCCGGCGTCACGATGGCCACCGCGCTCGTCTCGGAGCTCGCGCGACGGCCTGTGCGGGGTGACGTCGCGATGACTGGTGAAATCACGCTCTCCGGTCGCGTGCTACCGGTTGGCGGCATCAAGGAAAAGGTGCTTGCCGCCAAGCGCGTAGGCGTACGCGAGATCCTGCTGCCGCGTCAGAACGAGAAGAACGTCAAGGAGGATCTCAACGACGAGCTGCGTCAGGGCCTCACGATTCACCTGGTCAACACGGTCGACGAGGTTCTGTTGCTGTCGTTGCTGCCGGTGCCGCGGCCGGGACAGCATCCGCGGAAGAGCAAGAACCGCGCACAGCACGCGCATGTGCAGTAGTCGGGTGCCATGGGTGCGATAGCATCTATCGCACCCATCGCTCCTTACGCACCGTGATTGTCATCTCTTCGCCGCACTACCACATCAACATCGGAACGCACGTTTTCCCGACGATCAAGTACTCTCGGACTTACGAACGCCTCAAGCGCGAGAATCTGCCGGGTCTTCGCTTCGTAGAGCCGGTGCCAGCATCCTGGGAAGACATCGCGCTCGTTCACACGCCTCAATACATCCGTAAACTGAAAACTGGCGAGTTCACGATCGAGGAACTCGCGCTATTGGAGGTCCCCTGGACGCCCGACGTGGTCGAAGGCTTCCGGTTGATGACCGGCGGCACGATTCTCGCCGCCAGGACCGCGATCGCTCACGATCACGGGCCTGTCGCCGCGCATCTCGGTGGCGGGCTGCACCACGCGTTTCCCAGTCACGGCGAGGGATTCTGCGTGTTCAACGACGTGGCTGTCGCGATTCGTCTGCTGTTTCGTGACGGTCTTGCGGAGCGTGCGGCTGTGATCGACCTCGACGTCCATCATGGCAACGGTACGTCGTTCATCTTCGAAAACGACCCCCGAGTGTTCACCTTCTCGATGCACCAGCAGCACAACTATCCGATGTACAAGCCTCGCGGGTCGCTCGATATCGGGCTCGCCGACCTGACAGCCGACGCCGAGTATCTCGACAAGCTTGCAGGCGCGCTGGAAAGAGTGTTCGATCACCGGCCGGACGTCGCGTTCTATCTGGCCGGCGCCGATCCCTACGAGGACGATCAGCTTGGCGGCCTCGCGTTGACCAAGGCAGGTTTACGCGAGCGTGATCACGCGGTGCTGGCGGCGTGCCGCGCGCATGCGGTTCCGGCCGTCGTGCTGCTCGCCGGCGGCTATGCCAGACGGCTGGACGACACCGTGGAGATCCATTCCTCAACCGTTAGATCAGCGTTAGACCTACAGCTGTCTTGAGATCCACGATCTCGCCTTCGACCACGAGCCGTCGTGCCTCGTCTATCGTGAAGATCCGCGGCTCGAGATCTTCGTCCTCATCTTTCGCTGTCGTCGAGTCCGCCGCCGGCTGCTGCAGATCGGTGCAGCGAAAGAAAATCATCTCTTCGTCGCAGAATCCTGGCGTCGGGTAAAACGATCGCATGCGGCGGACGCTCCGCGGCACGAGCCCGATTTCCTCTTCGCACTCGCGCGCGGCGGCAAGAGCCGGATCTTCACCACGCTTGAGGCCGCCTGCCGGCAGTTCCCAAATCCAGCGATCGATGCTGTATCGATACTGCCGGATCAGGATGACGCGATCGGGCGCGGGCATCGGGATGAGCACAACCGAGCCAGGATGGCGCACAAGCTCCATCGCGACCGTTCGTCCCGACGGCAATTCCACCCGATCGAGCTCGATCCGGAAAATACGCCCTTCGTAAATGACACGGCGATCCTCAAGCTTCGGCTTCTTGCTCTCGTTCGGCATCGGTCGGCTCCGAGCGTTCGAGCATTTCGAGCAGCGCCGGCTCGATTGCTTCGAGTACGCTCCGCAGATCGTCGGCAAGCGGCGCGGTGAACTCGAGCGGCTCCTTGGTGCGCGGGTGCGCAAAGGCGAGCCGCTCGGCGTGAAGGAAAGGTCTTTCCAAACGCTGCACGGCGCGTAGATCGTGCGGCACGCGCCGGTGCACGCCGCCGTAGAACGGGTCGCCGATAATCGGGTGTCCGATAGCGCTGAGATGCACCCGAATCTGGTGCGTTCGTCCGGTCGCGATGGCCACCCGCAGCAGCGACGCGCCGGGGATGTGGCGCGCCCAGGTGACCCGGGTGACCGCCGTTCGCGCGCGGCGGGCGCGCGTGGAGATCTTCTCGCGATGCACCGGGTCGCGGCCGATTGGAATGTCGATTCGCTTGCGCTGTTGCACGAGCCCCCACACGAGCGCGATGTACTGTTTGTCGATCTCTCGATCGTGAAACTGTCGCGCCAGTTCCTGATGTGCGGTGTCGTTTTTGGCCACGACCATCACGCCGGACGTTCCCTTATCGAGCCGATGCACGATGCCGGGGCGGAGCTCGCCGCCAATACCGCTCAAGTCGGTGACGTGATGCAGCAGTGCATTGACTAACGTGCCGCTGTCGTGACCGGCCCCAGGATGAACCACCATGCCTGCCGGTTTGTTGATGACGACGACATCGCTGTCCTGGTACAGGACCTCGAGCGGAAGCGCCTCGGCAGTGACTTCGGATTCGACCGGTGCCGGCATGTCGATGCTGACGACATCTCCGTCGCGCACGACAGTGTTGGATTTGACCCGCTTCACTCGAGGGAGGCTGACGTGGCCGTCTTCGATCAGCCGCTGGATTTGCGATCGCGATTGTCCAGAGAGTTCTTCCGCCAGCACCTTGTCGAGCCGTGTGCCGTCTCGTTCGCGCTGGACGATGACTGTCAGTGCCGGCACTGCGCGTGATTACAGGGACTGGACGGGATCAGATTTCATTTTGATCGTGGCGCACTTAGGCAAAGCGTGGTTTCCGCGGCCGAGCGGGCGTCTCCGCCGCCGGCGGCTGCGCCGGCCGGCTCAAATACCAGAGCATGACGATGCTCAGCGGCGCCAGCACCAGCGAGATGAACTGCGACGTCGAGAGCACATTGAAAACGATACCGCGATCGTCGCCCCGGAAGAACTCGATGACAAAGCGCGAGATCGAGTAGAGCAGCACGAAGAGCCAGAACGTCCGTCCCGGGAACGCGCGTCCCCGGCGTTCTACAAGCAGCAGCACCAGCAGGATCAGCAGCCCTGCCGCGGATTCGTAAAGCTGCGTCGGATGCAGCGGCACGTGCAGCGGCGTGCCGACATTCGCCGCTGCCGCCGGGTTCGTGAAGGTGATCGCCCACGGCACATTCGTCGGTTTGCCATAACAGCATCCCGCCGCCAGACATCCGAGCCGTCCGACCATGTAGCCGAGCGCTATCCCGGGCGCGAAGAGATCGCCCGAGGTCCACAAGGGCAGCTTGTGCTTGCGAAGCTGGTAGATGCACACCACGACGGCGGCGATCAGACCACCGTAGAACACGCCGCCCGACCGGAGGAGCGTGGTGAACTCCTGCCAGCTGCTGGTGAAGTGCCTGAAATCAACAATGAAGAGCAGCGCCTTTGCGCCGACGAGCGCCGCGATGATGACCCAGATGCCGAGGTCGAGGACCTTGCTGCCGTCGAGCCCCGCCTGTCGCGCGCGCCGCGCCGCCAGCCAGAGGCCGAGCAGATACGCGGCGGCGAGCAGGACGCCGTAGGTGTAGATCGTGACCGGTCCGAGATTAAACAGGATTGGATGCACGGCGTCCGAGCCCCAGGAGATCGAGAATCATCAGCACCACGCCTATCGAGATGGCGGCATCGGCGACATTGAAGGCCCAGAAGTGCCAGCCCCTGAAATAGGCGTCCACGTAATCGAGCACGTAACCCACGGTGGCGCGATCGATCAGGTTGCCGATCGCGCCGCCGAGAATGCTGGCGACGCCAATGCGCGCCAGCCGATCGTTTTGCGGCACCGTCGCCGCATACCAAGCCACCCCCGCCAACGCGAGCGTGGCAACCACGGTGAGCACCACGGTCTTAAACGGAAAGTCCACGCTGTTCAACATTCCAAAGGCGGCGCCCGTGTTGTGAACGCGCGTCAAGTTCAGGAACCCGGGAATCACTTCCACGCTGTCGTGCAGCGCGAGCGCGGGGCGCACGAGCGCCTTGGTCATCTGATCCGTAACGACGATGCCCGCGACGAGAATCAGTTCGAGACGGCGCGACACCGCTGGCGAGGTCACGGTTAGCGGTTAACCGTTTCCGCCAGCGCGTCCACGCAACGCTCGCACAATCCTTTGAACTCGGGCGTCTGGTTCACACTCGGCACGTAGCGCCAGCAGCGCTCGCACTTGATCCCGTCGGCTTTCTCGACGAGAACCTGCACATCGCCCTCAGCGGCCTCGCTGAAGACCACGTCGGACACACCGAACAGCGCCGGCAGCTCGTCACGGTAGCGGACGAGCAGTCTTGCCGTATCGCCTGAAGCTACTACCCTCACCCGCGCGGAGAGGTTCGACGTGATCGTCTTGTCCTTACGGCGCTCCTCGAGCGCGACGTTCACCTGGTCTCTGACCGTGATCAACTGCATCCACCGGTCGAGCAGCTCCTGGTCCTGCCAGATCGAGAACTCCGACGGAAAAACCGTCAGATGAACCGACGCTTCTCGCTCGGACGGAAGATTACGCCACAGCTCGTCCATTGTGAAAGGCAGGATCGGCGCCAGCAGGCGTGCCAGGCCGTCGGCAATGAGGTACATCGCCGTTTGCCCGGACCGCCGCGCTTCGGACTTTGCGCCGAAGGTGTACATGCGGTCCTTGGTCACGTCCACGTAGAACGCGCTGAGATCGACGGTGATCAACGCGTTCGCCGCTTGATACACAGCCGGATAGTCGTAATTTTCGTACGCCTGAACGATTTTGGCGGCGACCGCCGAGTAGCGCGCCATTGCCCAGCGATCGATCTCGAGCATGCGTGCCCGCGCCACCATGTCGGTCTTCGCATCGAAGTCGTACAAGTTCGCGACGAGCACGCGCAGCACATTGCGGATCTTGCGATAGGCCTCGACGACGCGCGCGAGGATTTCCTTCCCGAGTCGCATGTCTTCGCGATAGTCGGCCATCGCGACCCACAGCCGCAGCACGTCGGCCCCGCTTTGTGCCATGACCTCCTGCGGCGCCACCGAGTTGCCGCGCGACTTCGACATTTTCTTGCCGTGCTCGTCGACGACGAAGCCGTGCGTCAGCACTTGATCGAACGGGGCGCGCCCGCGGGTGCCGAGTCCAACGAGCAACGAGCTATGGAACCAGCCGCGATGCTGATCCGACCCTTCGAGATACAAGTCTGCCGGCCAGCGTAATCCGTTCCATCGCGGAAGCACCGCCTCGTGACTCGAACCGGAGTCGAACCACACGTCGAGAATGTTCGACTCGCGTTCGAACTCGCGGCCGCCACACGCCGTGCACGTGAGCCCAGCGGGCAGGAACTCGTCAATCGGCCGCTCGTACCATGCATCGGCGCCGTGCTGTTCGAACACACGTGCCGTCCGTTCCACCAGTTCTTTCGTCAGCAAAGGCTGCCCGCAGCTCTTGCAGTCCACCGCCGGAATTGGCACACCCCACACACGCTGACGCGAGATGCACCAATCGGGACGATGCGCGATCATGTTGTAAATGCGCTCGCGTCCCCACGCTGGAATCCAGCGTGTGTCGTCGATCGCCTTCAGCGCACGCTGCCGCAGGTCCTGGCTTTCCATCGCGATGAACCACTGCAACGTGGCCAGGAAGATCACCGGATTGTGGCAGCGCCAGCAATGCGGATACGAGTGCTCGTAGCTTTCGCGATGCCACAGCCGTCCCCGTTCCGCGAGCGCGGCTTCAATTTTCGGATTGGCTTCGAAGACCTGCAACCCCGCGAACAGCGGCACTGAGTCAAGGAAGTGCCCGCCAGCGTCCAGCGGCCCGTAGATGTCGAGCCCGTACTTCACGCCTGTGTGATAGTCGTCCGAGCCGTGCCCTGGCGCGGTATGCACCACACCGGTGCCGGTTTCGAGGGTCACGTATTCACCAAGCACCGCGAGCGAGTCGCGATCGTAAAGCGGATGGCGGAACACGAGCCGCTCCATCTCGCGCCCGGTGAATGTCGCCAGCGGTGCGCTGAACGAACGACCAACCTTGGCAGCCACCGCCTCCGCAAGATCTTTCGCGACGATAACCGTCGTATCGCCAGCTGGATATGCGCCGTATTCAAAATCCGGATGAAAGGCGAGGGCCAGGTTCGACGGAATCGTCCAAGGCGTCGTCGTCCAGATCAGTGCCGACACGTTGCGATTGGCGAGCACCGGCAGTCGCCGCGCCAGCTCATCGCGGCTGGCGTCGGCGAGCGGAAATTCCACGTAGATCGAGGGCGAGGTGTGTGGCTCGTATTCCACCTCGGCTTCAGCCAGTGCGGTGCGGCAATGCATGCACCAATGCACAGGCTTCTTGCCTTTGTACACCATCCCCTGCTCGACGAATCGTCCGAGTGCGCGCACGATCGCGGCCTGGTAGCCGTAGCTCATCGTCAGATACGGATTCGACCACTCGCCGAACACGCCGAGGCGTTTGAAGTCGATCCGCATGATGTTCACGTACTTAGCCGCGTACGCGCGGCATTCGCGGCGAAAATCGGCAACCGACAACTGCCGTTTCTTCGGCCCGAGCTGCCGGTCAACCTTCAGTTCGATCGGAAGGCCGTGGCAGTCCCATCCCGGCACGTAGGGCGCATCGAGGCCCGCCATGCTCCGCGACTTGACCACGAAGTCTTTGAGCACTTTGTTGAGCGCGGTGCCGATGTGAATCTCGCCGTTGGCGTAAGGCGGACCGTCATGCAGGATAAACGTCGCGGCCCGATGTCGCGCACGGCGGAGCTGGCCGTAGAGGTCCATAGCATCCCAACGGGCGATGGCCTCCGGCTCGGCCGTGTGCAGGTTGGCTTTCATCGAGAAAGCCGTCCGCGGCAGGTTACAGGTCTCCTTCCACTCGGCCATGGCAGTCTTTCTATTGTAATAATGGCCCTATGGCTGTGTCGCGCTTGACCGCCGGAGCCTCTGCCAAGGCGGCTCTCCAACCGACCGTGCCCGACGTGCGCGAGACGGTCATGGACAACGGGCTGAAAGTGCTCGTCCAGGAGGTCCACACCGCGCCGCTGGCATCGGTTTGGTGCTGGTACAAGGTCGGCTCGAAGGACGAAGGACCCGGGCTCACTGGTGTGTCGCACTGGGTCGAGCACATGAATTTCAAGGGCACGCGCAACATTCCGCGCGACCAGGTGAAAGGCATCATCGAGCAGTTCGGCGGCACCTGGAACGGCTACACCTGGATTGACCAGACGACGTATCTCGAAACCGCCTCGCGCGATGCGCTCGATCGCATGTTGTTCATCGAAGCCGAACGCATGCACGCTTCCCTCTACGATCCCGAAGATTGCGAATCGGAGCGCACCGTCATCATCTCGGAGCTCAAGGGCGGCGAAAACGATCCTGAACAGTTGCTGGACATCGAGCTGACCGCCGCGGCCTTCCGCGTCCACCCGTATCAACATCCGACAATCGGGTGGCTCTCGGATCTCGAGACGATGACCCGCGATGATCTGTATGGGCACTATCGGCGTTATTACATTCCCAACAACGCCACACTCGTGATCGTGGGCGACGTCGACAGCGACGAAGTCCTGCGCGGTGTGGAGCGTCACTTCGGGCCGATTCCCGCAGGCAGCGCCGTTTCACGCCCGCGATCGATTGAGCCGCCGCAGCAGGCCGAGCGACGGGTTCACTTCCGCAAGGAAGGCACGACTGCCTACTGGCGGGCGGCGTTTCACAGCCCGGCACTCAGCGACGCGGATTTTTTTCCCATGCTGTTTGTCGATGCGGCGCTGAGCGGCGCGTCCGGGCTCAACATCTGGTCCGGGCACAGAGTGCCGACGCCGCAGCGCAGCGCGCGGTTGTATCGCGCGACGGTTGACAGCGGACTGGCCGCGAACGTCGGCGGCGCAGTGTTGCCGACGGAACATCCATTTCTCTATTACCTGTGGGCCACCGTGGCCGATGGCAAGACGCTCGAGCAGGTCGAGGAAGCGATCCTGAGCGAGCTCGATCGCATTGCGCGGCAGGGCATTACCGACGCCGAGTTCGCGAAGGTACGCGCCCAGCTTCGCGCCCGATTCGTCTTTGACAGCGACAGCGTCACCGACATCGCGCATCAGCTCGGCTACTTCGAGACCATCGCTTCATGGCGCGATTACCGCGAGCTCATTCCACGCCTCGCGGCCGTCACGATCGACCAGGTCAACGAGGCGGCGCGCAAGTACCTTTCGGTCGAGAATCGGACGATCGGGTGGTTTGAGCCGCTTGCAGGAACGAAGAACTAAGAACGAAGAACAAGGAGCGACGTTACCGGGAACGAAGAACCAAAGGCTTGCCTCGCCGTGGTCGCAGGACCGCGATGAATAAAGGCGAAAGGAAAGGCCAACTCGAGAGCTGAGAACGCACTACAAGAACTTCGAACTGACTTTGAACTTTGAACTTTGAACTCGTAACTTCTTATGCCGCTTGACCCCCTGCGATTGACGCTCGCGAACGGCATGGCCGTGCTGGCGAAGGAAACGCGCACGGCGCCGGCGGTGACCATCCTCGTGGGTGTGCGTGCGGGCGCCTTTTACGACCCGGACGGGCGAGAAGGCACAGCCGCGCTCGTGGCGCGCGTGCTCGATCGCGGCACCAGATCGCGGTCAGGCGACGAGATTGCCGACGAGCTGGATGGCCGCGGCGCATCGCTGTCAGTGATCGCCGGTCGTCATCAGGTTACGGTCAGCGCGACGTGTCTGTCCGAAGATTTTGCGCAGATCTTCGCCCTGGTCGCCGACATCGTTCAGCGCCCAGCGTTTGCCGAGCGCGACGTGACGACCAAGCGGGCCGACCTTCTGACCTCGATTCTGCAGGACGAGGACGATCCAGCCGCGGTCGCCGTCGATAGCCTGATGGCCCGCCTCTACCCCGCGCATCCCTACGGGCGGCGTGCCCGCGGCACGACGGCGACGGTGGAGCAGCTCACTCGCGCCGACCTCGTGGATTTCCACCGCCGCTGGTTCACGCCCGAAAGCGCCATTCTCGTGATCGTTGGCGACGTCGATCCGCAGCAGGTGCTCGTTGCCGCTTCCAGAGAGTTTGAGGCCTGGCAAGCCGCGCGCGCGCGCGAGCCGGAGCTGCCAACGCCGAAGCGAGCCAGTACCCGGCAGCTCGCCGTCGTGCCGATGATGAACAAGGCGCAGGCCGACGTTGCCTACGGTTTTCTCGGCCTCCGCCGTAACGACCCGGATTTTTACGCCGCGTGGCTGATGAACAACGCTCTTGGCCAGTATGCGCTCGGCGGCCGATTGGGCGACCGCATTCGCGAGCGCCAGGGAATGGCGTACTACGTTTATAGCTCGCTCGACGCGACTCTCGCCGAAGGCCCGCTTCTCATCCGCGCCGGCGTGGCGGCAAGCAATGTCGAACGGACGCTGGCGTCGATAGACGAAGAACTTCGCGCCGTGCTCTCGGATGGCATCACCGAGAAAGAGTTCGATGAGTCGAAGCGCTACCTCGTGGGATCGATTCCGCGGCAGCTCGAAACCAACTCGGCGATCGCCGGGTTCCTCTTGAGCTCGGAGTTCTACGGACTCGGATCGGATTACGACGTGCGGCTTCCGGTCTTGATTGCCGACGTCACGCGCGATCAGGTGAACACCGTGGCGCGGCGGCTGCTCGACCCCGATAAAGCGCTGATTGTGGTCGCCGGGCCGTGGCCGGGACCCAACACCGGCGAGGCGATTATTCTCAGCGCCGCCGAGGCGGCGGGTGCGCCGGCCATGAGCCAGTCCAAGGACTTGCCCTGACGATTCGTGCCGTATTCTTCGACGTCGATTTCACATTGATCTTTCCCGGGCCGACCTTCCAAGGCGAGGGCTACGCGCGCTTTTGCGCCGACGCAGGCATCGCAGTCGACGCCGCTCGCTTCGACGCCGCGGTGGCGGCGGCGTCGTTCATCCTCGACGAGGTCGAAGAGCCGGTCTACGACGACGACCTGTTCGTGCATTACACCGCGACGATCATCGAGCAGATGGGCGGTCGCGGCCCGGCAGTGGTGGCGGCGGCTCGGCGCATTTACGAGCAATGGTCGGGCAATCACCACTTCGAGCTCTACGACGATGTCACGCCGGTGCTGACCGCGCTTGCGCAGCGCGGGTTCAGAATCGGAGTGATCTCGAATTCTCACCGCAGCCTGGACACGTTCCGCGAACACTTCCAGCTGGCCGAGGTGATCACGAGTGGAGTCTCCTCCGCCGAACACGGCTACATGAAGCCGCATCGCAGCATCTTCGAAGCCGCGCTCGAGCGCGCCGGCGTCCGCGCGGCCGAATCGTTGATGGTGGGCGACAGCCTCAAAGCCGACATCGAGGGCGCCGTGGCCGTCGGCATGCGCGGTGTGCTGTTGCGGCGCTCGGGGGATTTACCGCAACTCGTGCCACCCGGCGTCGATGTCATTCGCAGCTTGACTGAGTTGCCTGCGCTCCTCGTAGCGGGGGAGTGACGTGATGCTGGTGCTCCGCGATCTGCATACGCTCGACGAGTTCCGGCGGGTCATCGATCTCGAGATCGCGATTTGGGGCTACACCGATTACACCGATGTGGTGACGCTGCCGATGTTCATCATCACCGTCAAGCGCGGGGCGATCCTGATTGGCGCCTTCGACGAAACCAGTCGCATGATCGGGTTCGTCTACTCCATTGTCGGCATGAAACAGGGCAGGCCGATGCAATGGTCCCACATGGCGGGTGTGCTGCCCGAGTTTCGCAGCCGCGGCTTGGGCCGGGATCTGAAGCTCGCGCAACGCGAGCGCGCGCTCGAGCGCGGCTTCGATTTGATCGAGTGGACGTTCGATCCGCTGCAGGCGGGCAATGCCCATTTGAACTTCACCAAACTCGGCGTCGTTTGCGACGAATATGCGGAGAACATCTACGGCGACTCCAGCAGCACGCTGCACCGTGGCACGCCGACGGATCGGTTCGTCGTGCAATGGAACATCCGCGAGCCGCACGTCGAGCGGCGCCTCGCCCGCGATCCGGCCTTTCGTGTTCGCGCGGAAGACGCGGCGAGCGCGCCAGTCGTGAACCGCGATGGCGTGAATCTCGAGGTCGATGAACGCCGGGTGTGGGTGGAGATCCCGATGGGATTTACCGAGTTGCAACAGCACACCCCTGACGCCGCTCTGACCTGGCGCATGCAGACGCGCCAGATCTTCCAGACCTACTTCGCGCGCGGCTATCGCGCCGTAGACTTCGAGCTGCGCACGGCAGACGGCCGCGGCCGGTACCTGCTCGCACGTCCGTAGCCTGGAATCCCGCGGTGTGAGCAATCCGCGCGCGCCGAAGGGTCGTGTATGGCGGCCTATGGGCGGGTATATGGAAATCCGGAACTCAAACGGCTGGGGAGGGAAATCCGCGCTTTCACGCATCGATTCGGAATCGCGGGCGCACCTGGCTCGAGTGGACGAGCGCCGTGCTCGGCGTTGTCGGACTGGCGGCGCTCATCGCCTCATCCCGGCGGCCATGACATCGCGCGCCCTCCGAGAAGGTGCAAGTGGATGTGAAACACTGATTGTCCCGCGTCGCTGTTGCAGTTCAACACGGTTCGATAACCGCTGCCGTCGACGCCTCGTGACTGCGCAATTGCCGCCGCGCGACGCACCATCGATCCCACGAGCGTGTCGTCTCCGCTTGCGAGGTCGTTGAGCGTAGCGATGTGTCGTCGCGGAATGACGAGCACGTGCAGCGGGGCTTGCGGATTGATGTCTTCGAAGGCGAACAGCTGCTCGTCTTCGTAGATCCCCTTCGACGGAATCTCCCCGGCGATGATTTTGCAGAAGAGGCAGGACGAATTGGTCATCGGCATCTTCTTATCACGGCCACGCGCGGAATCCCCTGCAAATCCCCGCGCGTGCGCACGAGCGCCAGGTCGGCGGTTTCAGCGGCCATTTCAGCGACGCGGTCGCGTTGGCCGTACCCGATCTCGATCACCAACGATCCATCGTCGTCCATCACGGCACTGGTCAGAGCGATGATTTCGCCGATATGACGCAACCCGTCCTGACCGCCGAAAAGGGCCGATGCGGGTTCATACTCCGTGACTTCCGGCGCAAGCGCGGGCCGCTCCGCTTCGGCGACATAGGGCGGGTTGGTGATGACGAGATTGAAGGGGCCGTTCAACCCGGCGAAATACTGGCCACGCACGAACTCGATCTTGTCGACCACGCCGTGCTGCCGCGCGTTGGCTCGCGCCACGCTGAGCGCGGCTTCGGAACTGTCGGTTGCGACATAGCGCGCCTTGGGGTATTCGAGTGCCAGTGTCACCGCAAGACAGCCGCTGCCAGTTCCGATGTCGATGACGGTGAGCGATCGGCTGAAACCAAGCGCCGGCAGGAGCAGCAAGGCTTCGTCGATCAGGAGTTCCGTTTCGGGACGGGGAATCAACACGGCCGGCGTGACGAGAAACTCGCGGCCGAAGAACTCCTGGCGCTCGCGGATGTAAGCAATTGGCTCGCGTCGCACGCGCCGCGCGACGAGATCAGAGAACACGTCATCGAATTCCGGCGAGGCTTCCTCGTGCTGCCGCATCACCCACGTGGCACGTTCCCACCCGAGCACGTGGCGGGCGAGGAGCTCGGCATCGAGCGCTGCCTCGGGGCTGGCGATGCCAGCGCGCTCGAGGTTCGATCGAGCCGCCGCCGCGAGCTCTCGAACCGTCACGACAGCTTTGCCACGACACATCGAAATGGAGAATGAGAAGTTCGAAATGTCATGAGGGCGGCGGGGCGTCCGGCGGCTCGTCGAGCTCGGTTGCTTCCTTGAGCCGTTCGGCCGTGTAGAACGTGGTGAGCGCTTCGATCAACTCCGTCAGGTTGCCGTCGAGCACGGCCTGGATCTGTTGCGTCGTGAAGCCGATGCGGTGATCGGTGATGCGGCTTTGCGGAAAGTTGTAGGTGCGGATCTTCTCGGAACGTTCGCCTGAACCCACCTGTCCGCGACGCTCGCTTGCGATCGCGTCCTGCTGCTTGCGCATCTCGATCTCGTAGAGGCGGGAACGCAGCACTTTCAGCGCCTTGGCGCGGTTCTTGATTTGCGATTTCTCGTCCTGTTGAGAAACCACCAGGCCGGTGGGGATGTGCGTGACGCGAACGGCGGAGTATGTCGTGTTCACGCTCTGACCGCCGGGTCCGCTGGAGCAGAACGTATCGATGCGCAAATCTTTGGGATTGATTTCGACGTCGATTTCGTCGGCTTCGGGCAACACTGCCACGGTCGCCGTGGAGGTGTGAATGCGGCCGCTGGCTTCGGTCGCGGGCACACGCTGCACACGATGCACTCCGCTCTCGTACTTGAGCCGACTGTATGCGCCCTTGCCCTCGATATTGACGATCACTTCCTTGATGCCGCCCTGGCCCGCTTCGCTGAGCGACATCACTTCGAGCTTCCAACCCTGCCGCTCGGCGTAGCGCGTGTACAGCCGGTACAGGTCGCCGGCGAACAGAGCCGCTTCCTCCCCGCCGGTACCGCCGCGGATCTCGACGATCACGTTCTTTTCGTCGTTTGGATCTTTGGGCAGCAGCAGGACTTTGAGATCAGCCATCAGCTGGTCGCGCCGCAGGGTGAGTCCGCCCAGTTCTTCCTCGGCGAGCGCGCGCATCTCGGGGTCGCTGCTCTTGACGAGCTCCTCGGCTTGCGCGATCTCCTCGGCCACCCCCTTGTACTGGCGAAACTTCTTCACGACAGGCTCGAGGTCGGCGAGCGCTTTTGCCTGTTTGCGGTACTCGGGTTGATCCTTCTGCACCGCAGACGTACCAAGCGACTCTGTCAACTCCTCGTACCTGCGCTCAACCGATACCAACTTGTCGAACATCGTTTTATGAGAACAAGAGATCAGGGAGATTAGAGAGAAATAATTCCATCTAGCCAAGGGCCCTGCCCTTGATATCCGGCTAACTCCGCGGCCCTTGGCTAGTTCTTGTTGTTGGGTTGGCGCGCTCCGCGCGCCGTAGACCGTTATGCGGGTCCACAACCGTGCAAAATTCACGTCTGTGGCTGCATAACGGTCTATTCTTAACTCCCTGATCTCCCCGATCTCCCTATTCTCCCCCCTCCTCACC
>JBKPDL010000159.1:0-44881 GCA_046727855.1 Acidobacteriota bacterium | reverse complement strand
TGCCTTACGCGGAGTCGCCGACCGCCTGCTGGCCGTGCTCATCGCGATGCTCGAACAGGGCACCCTCTACGACAACTCGCGGCGCGGCCAACGTGCTGTCGTCTCAGTGAGCGCTTGACAGACGGATGGGAAGTCCACGTGCACTGCGAACGCTCTACGCTGTTGCTGCTGTGACGCCGTTTTTGAGCAAATCTTCCATTGCCATCACGAACGTGTCGATCTCCTCGAGCGTGGTGTATACGTTCGGCGTAATGCGGAGCCCCTGATAGTCGTCGCGCACGATCGCGTTCGCGATAATGCGGTACTTGTCCCACAAGAACTTCGAGGCCTCGGCCGCCTTGATGCCGTCGATTCCGACGTTTGCGAGTCCGTAGGTATGCTCGAGATTCGAGTGGATGTGGATGCGTGGATTCTTCTTCAACTGATTTACCCACCGCATCGTCAAATATCGCAACCGGGCGGCCTTGCGCTCCCCTCCGATCGCCTGGTGGAACTGCAGTGCCTCGTTGATCGCCGCGTACGGCGCTGCTGAAATCGTCCCAACCTCCTCGAACTTTCTAATGTCGTTGTCGCGGCGGGCTGGTGCGGCCTGCAGCGGCCACGTCGGACCAATCCGCTCGCGCCGCACGTAGAGGAATCCCGTGTTGTGCGGAGCGAGCAGCCACTTGTGCAGGCTCGTCCCGTAGTAATCCATCTCCAGGTCGCGCAGCTTGAACGGGAAATGCGCAACCGCGTGCGCGCCGTCGACGACCGTCAGGATGCCGCGCTGCCGCGCCAAGCGCGCCAACCGCTGCACCGGGAACAGCTGACCCGTCAGGTTCGTGATGTGGCAGAAGTGGAGCACCCGGGTCTGCGGCGTGATCGCCTTTTCGAACCGTTGATAGAGATCGTCCTCGCTGGTCGGCACCGGGAAATTGATGCGCGTTACCTTGATTTTCTCGCGCCGCATCCGTTGGTCCCACGTCGTCAACATGCGGCCGTAATCCTGCTCGGTCGTGAGCACTTCGTCGCCAGGCTTGAGGTCGATGCCGTTCTGCGCGATCTGCAACGCTTCGCTCGAATTGCGCGTGACCGCCAGTTCTTCCATGTCGCAGCCGAATTCGGCGGCGAGACGACGGCGGGCTGTTTCGCGATTCTGTTCGAGCAGACCGCGGTGATAGACCGGCGTCTGATTCGAGAAATCGAGATAGCGCTTGAGCGCGTCGTGCACGATCCGCGGACTCGGACAACTGTTGCCGTTATTCAGATTGATCATGGTGCGATCCAGCGTGAACGCTTGCTGGATCTCGCGCCAATAGAACTCGTCCTGCGCGACATCGTCGGCAGAACGGCCGGCGACTTGCTGCGTCGCCGCAAGGACCTCCTCGATCCCGTAAGTCTTGACCGCGTACGCGGCGGCGCCGGCGGTTGTGGTGAGGCGAAGAAAGGCGCGACGGCTGACCATGGGTCCTCCTTGGATCACGCGAGGATAGCACCTCCTCGACCCCTCAACTCATGTCAGTTGCGAATCGCGGCTTCGAACTGAACGACACTGAACTTGGGACGAGCGGGGGACGCTCGTCGGGCGGCCAGCGCCAGCGTTTGAGCATCGCGCGCGCGTTTCTCGAAGACGCAGCCGCGCTGATTCTGGACGAACCGACATCAGCGCTCGACTCGCTGTCCGAAGCGCAGTTCGTCGAAGCGCTTGGCCGCCTGCGCCGTAACCGCACGACGTTTGTGATCGCGCATCGGTTGTCCACAGTCGGACAGGCCGATCGCATCATCGTCATGGAGGCTGGAAAGGTGGTCGCCGTCGGCACGCACGACGAACGGTTGCGCACATGTCCGCTCTACGCGCGTGATCCCGCAATCTATTTGAGTTTGGTGGATTGCCTTCTGCTTTCGCCCTTTGAGCGATCAGCTTGATGTAATCTAGAAAAATCTCGTTCGCATCCTTTCATCCGATCGTCAGCCGTTGGTTCAGCGAAACACTTGGCGAGCCGATGCCCGCGCAGGCAAAGGGCTGGAGCGCGATTCGCGAAGGCCGCCACACGCTGATTGCGGCGCCAACAGGCTCCGGCAAAACGCTCGCCGCGTTTCTCACCGCGCTCAACGAGCTCGTCATCGAGGGACTTCGCGGTCCGCTTTTGGACGAAGTTCGCGTGATCTATGTATCGCCGCTCAAAGCGCTGAGCGCAGACATCCACAAGAATCTCGCTGAACCGCGCCGGGCGATCCGGCAGCTGGCCGAGCAGACCGGCATCGAGCTGCCGCGCATTACCGCTGCCGTCAGGACCGGAGACACGCCGCAAAAGGAGCGCGCGGCGATGCTGCGCAAGCCGCCGCACATTCTCGTGACTACACCGGAATCGCTGTATCTGCTGCTCACCGCGGAGCGCAGTCGCGACATGTTACGCACTGCGCGTACCGTGATCGTGGATGAAATCCACGCCGTGATCGGCACGCGGCGTGGCGCACATCTCGCCCTCACGCTCGAGCGGCTCGAACAGGTCGTGGACGGGCCCCTGCTGCGCCTGGGTCTCTCGGCGACGCAGAAGCCGATCGAACAGGTCGCGAAATTCCTCGTTGGAACCCGAGCCGTCAATGAACACGGGGAAGCCGCATGCGCGGTCGTGGACGAGGGGCATCGCCGCGCGATGGATCTGGCGCTCGAAGTGCCGCGATCACCGATCGAAGCGGTGATGTCGCACGAGGTCTGGTCTGAGTACTACGATCGGCTCACCGAGCTCATCTCGCAGCACCGGACGACCCTGGTGTTCGTCAACACGCGTCGCATGGCGGAGCGCCTGGCGCGCGAGCTGACCGATCGCATCGGCGAGGACGCGGTGACCGCGCATCACGGCAGCCTCTCGAAGGAACGGCGGCTTGACGCAGAGTCGCGACTCAAAGCGGGCACGCTCAAAGCGCTTGTCGCCACCGCGTCGCTCGAGCTCGGCATCGACATCGGGGCCGTCGATCTCGTCTGCCAGATTGGTTCGCCGCGGCGGATCGCGACTTTCCTGCAGCGTGTGGGTCGCTCGGGCCACAGCGTGTCGGGCTTGCCGAAAGGGCGCTTGTTCGCCATCTCACGTGACGATTTGATCGAGTGTGCGGCGTTGTTGCGAGCCGTGAGCCGCGGCGAGCTCGATCGCATCATCACGCACGACGCTCCGCTCGATGTCCTCGCGCAGCAGCTCGTCGCCGAATCGGCGTGCTGCGAGTACGGCGAGGACGATCTGTTTGCGCTCGCCCGGCGCGCGTGGCCGTACCGCGAACTCTCGCGCAGCGAGTTCGACGCTGTGCTCAAGATGACCGCCGAGGGCTTTGCCACCAGGCGCGGGCGGCGTGCGGCTCTCGTGCATCGCGACGAAGTGAACGGCAACGTGCGCGGACGTCGTGGCGCGCGGATGCTCGCGATTACCTCGGGCGGCGCGATCCCTGAAGTCGCGGATTACCGTGTACTGCTCGAGCCGGAAGACACCCTCATCGGCACGCTCAACGAAGATTTCGCCATCGAAAGCACCGTCGGCGACGTGTTTCAACTGGGCAATGCGTCGTGGCAGATACTGCAGGTTGGCGCCGGATTCGTGCGCGTCGCCGACGCCAAGGGCGCTCCACCGACGCTGCCGTTCTGGCTCGGCGAAGCGCCCGGCCGTAGCGACGAGCTCTCGCGCGCGGTGAGCGACCTGCGCGCCGATGTGGCTGAGGGCCGGGACATCGCCGCTTCACCCGAAGCAACGGAGCAGATCGCGGCTTATCTCGCGGACGCGAAGCGGGCTCTCGGCGCGATGCCGACTCAGGACACACTCGTCGTCGAGCGCTTCTTCGATGAGTCCGGCGGCATGCAGCTCGTGATTCACGCGCCGTTCGGCAGTCGCATCAACAAGGCCTGGGGGCTGGCGCTGCGCAAGCGGTTCTGCCGTCAGTTCAATTTCGAACTGCAGGCGGCGGCAACCGAGGACGGGCTGCTCCTGTCGCTCGGGCCGCAGCACTCGTTTCCACTGGCCGACGTGTTCGGCTACCTTCATCCCGCCACCGCGCGCGACATTCTCGTCCAGGCGTTTCTCGACGCGCCCGTGTTCAAGACGCGGTGGCGGTGGAACACCAACCTCTCGCTCGCGGTGCCGCGCAACCGGGGCGGAAAGAAAGTGGCACCGCAGCTGCAGCGCATGCTCGCAGACGATCTGATGGCGGCAGTGTTTCCGGACGCCGCGGCCTGTCTCGAGAACGTCCCCGGCGACCGGCAAATTCCGGATCACCCGCTCGTCAATCAGACGGTGCGCGATTGTCTGCAGGAAGCGATGGACTTCGACGGCCTTGCCGCGGTCCTCACGCGCATCCACAGCGGCGATATCACGTTGATCGCGCGCGACACGCCCGAGCCGTCGCCGCTCGCGCACGAATTGCTCAACGCGCGCCCGTATGCGTTTCTCGACGATGCGCCGCTCGAGGAGCGGCGCGCGCACGCGGTGTATGCCCGTCGCGCGATGGATCCGGCGACAGGAGGAGACCTCGGCGCACTCGATCCCGACGCCATCGCGCGCGTGATCGACGAGGCGCGACCCGACCCTCGTGATGCCGACGAGTTGCACGACGCATTGCTCACAGCGGCGTTTCTGTATCAATCCGACGTCAGTGCCTCGGCGGATCTCTTTGCGGAGCTCGCGACGCGGCGCCGCGCGGCCCGTATTACCCTCGGCGAGAGCGATCGGCCAGCGTGGGTTGCGGCCGAGCGGTTGCCGGAAATGCTGGCGGTTCATCCCAATGCGCCAGTGCAGCCGCCGATCAGCCCACCGCCGTCACGGACGTCGCGGAGCTGGGCGCGTGATGCCGCGCTCGTCGAGATCATCCGCGGTCGCATGACGGTTGCCGGACCGGTAACCGCGGCGGACCTGGGCGCCTCGACGGGCGTCGACGCCGGTGAGATCGACAGCGCGCTTCTTGCCCTCGAGAGCGAGGGCGTGATTCTGCGAGGCGTGTTCACGCGCAGCGGCGCGGCGTCGGGCCGGGCGGACGGTTTTGTCGAATGGTGCGACCGGCGTCTTCTCGCCCGTATCCACCGCTACACGCTCAATCGTCTGCGCGCCGAGATCGAAGCGGTCAGCCCGGCCGACTTCAGCCGCTTCCTCCTGGCATGGCAGCACGTGGATCCGCTCTGTCAGCTCACTGGTCTCGAGGGATTGCGGACGATTGTCCAGTCGCTCGATGGTTACGAGCTCGCGGCGACGGCGTGGGAGCGATCGGTGCTGCCCGCGCGCATGGACAAATACGATCCGGCCCTGCTCGACATGCTGTGCCTCACCGGGCAGGTCGGGTGGGCACGGCTGTCTCGGGGGCCGGCAGCACTCGTCGGCGCGACGCCGATCGCCCTTTTCCTCCGCGAGCATCTCGATGCCTGGGTTGCGCTGCGCAATCAACAGGACGGCCAGCCCCCGGATCGCGTGGTGAGCGACACCGCCACGCGCGTTGTAGAAGTCCTGCGCGCGCGCGGCGCCTCGTTCCAACACGAGTTGTGCAGCGCATCGCAGTTGCCGATCGAGGACGTCTCGCGCGGGATCGCCGAGTTGGTCGCGACAGGCCTCGTCACTTCGGACGGATTTGCGGGACTGCGTGCGCTCGTCAACGGATCGACGGCCACGGCCTCTGGCCGCTGGTCGCTAATCGACGCGCCGCCCGACGACGAGCGCGCGTTCGAGCGGCAGGGGTGGGCGCTGCTGCGCCGCTACGGTGTGGTCTTCCGCCGGCTGCTCGCGCGCGAGACGAACGTCGCGCCCTGGCGCGCCCTCGCGCGCGTCTACCGCCATCTCGAGCTGCGCGGCGAAATCCGCGGCGGACGATTCGTGTCGGGCATGTCGGGCGAGCAGTTCGCGATGCCCGAGGCGGTGACGCGCCTGCGGGAGATCCGGCGAACGCCGCCGGATGGCCGGCTGATTGTGATCAGCGCCGCCGATCCGCTCAACCTCTGTGGCATCATCACAACCGGCGATCGTGTGCGTGCCGTGGCCAGTACGCGGATCGTGTATCGCGACGGCGTCGCGCTCGCCGCGCTCGAAGGGGACTACATCAAGCAGCTCGCGCCGATCGATGCGGCGATCGCCGGCAAGGTGGCGTCGACGCTCGCGGGGCGGCCGGTGCCGCCGGTCATCAGCGGGTATATCGGGCGGGTAGGGTAACGCAGATAGAACGCAGATGAAACGCCTCCGCCATTTGATGTTGTCTGCGCACGGATAGGCGCCGCAAAAAGGAGGCTGCGCCATGACAGCTGACGATTTTTTCAAGCTCGCAAAGAAGAACAACGCCGAAATGGTCGACGTGAAATTCGTCGATATGCTCGGAAGTTGGCAACACTGTTCGTTTCCCATCGACTTGTGGGACGAGGACACATTCCAAGAGGGGCTCGGCTTCGACGGATCGTCGATACGTGGCTGGATGGGCATTCACGAATCCGACATGCTCGCCGTACCCGATCCCACGACGGCGTGCATGGACCCGTTTTATGCGCAACCGACGCTCAGCGTCATCGCCAATATCGTCGATCCGGTATCACGCAGGGACTTCACGCGGGATCCACGCCACGTCGCGCGCAAGGCCGAGGCCTACCTGCGCGAGACGGGCATCGCCGACACGTGCTTCATCGGGCCTGAACCGGAATTCTTCATCTTCGACGAAGTACGATACGAGCAGAAACAGAACAAGGCTTACTACGAAATCGATTCTATCGAGGGCGCGTGGAACACGGCGCGCATCGAGGAGCCGAACCTCGGGTACAAACCGAGCTTCAAGGGTGGCTATTTCCCCGTCAGTCCAACCGATACCTACCACGACTTGCGCGGTGAAATGGTGTACGCGATGCGCAAGATCGGGATCATCGTCGAAGCCCATCATCATGAAGTTGCGACCGCGGGCCAGAGCGAGATCGACATGCAGTTTCAGCCGCTCCTCAAGATGGCCGATCAATTCATGTGGTACAAGTACATCTGCAAGAACGTTGCTCGCCGCCACGGCAAGACCGTGACGTTCATGCCCAAGCCGATCTTTGAAGACAACGGCAGCGGCATGCATACCCACACGTCGTTGTGGAAAGACGAGAGGCCGCTATTCGCCGGCGACGGCTATGCGGGTTTGAGCGACATCGGTATGCACGCAGCTGGCGGCCTGCTGCAACATGCGCCGGCACTCCTCGCCTTCGCGGCGCCGACCACGAACTCCTACCGCCGTCTCGTTCCTGGGTTCGAAGCGCCAGTGAATCTCGCGTTGTCGGCCCGCAACCGTTCGGCGGCGATTCGCATTCCGATGTACTCAAACAGCCCAAAGGCCAAGCGGCTCGAATTCCGCTGTCCGGATCCGAGCTGCAATGGGTATCTGACCTGGTCGGCCATGCTGATGGCGATGCTAGACGGTATTCAGAACAAGATCAGCCCCGGCGAGCCGCTCGATCGTGACATCTACGAGATGAGTCGCGACGAGATAAAGCACGCGGGCATCCGCACCACGCCCGGTTCGCTCGAGGAGGCACTCAACGCGTTAGAGCAGGATCACGCGTTTCTGCGGCGTGGCGAGGTGTTTACCGAGGATGTGGTCGAGACATGGATCTCGTACAAGCGCGAGAAGGAGCTCGATCCGATTCGGCTGCGGCCGCATCCGCACGAGTTCTATCTGTACTATGACAACTGACGGTTCGTGGTCCTGACCGCACGACATGAAAGCGGCAAACAGTCAGCCGCCGATCAGAATCGGGAGATCTGGTGAGCTGGAGATGTGGAGCGGACTTGGAGATATGCACATCTCCACATTCGGCGATCTCCAATCGGGAGATCCAAATCGACTCCAGAAGTCTCCAAAGCTCCAATTCTCCACGTCACCAGCGTGTAGTAACACCCAACCCGTACATCCTCCCCTGCAAAATGCTGTTCGGGCGCAAGTAGCCGGCCGCCAGCGCGTTGGTCGTCACGTAGCTCACGATCGCATCCGAGTTGTTCACGTTGAACACCTCGAAGGTGGGCAGGACGCTCATGCGTCCAAAGCGGAATGTCCGGGAAAGCTTCAAGTCGAGCTGCACGATTCGCTCGACGAATGTCGCGCGCTCTGGTTCGAGGTACATGATTAGCGACCCCTGACCAAACACTCCGCTCGGCATGATGATCTGGCCCGCCGGACACGGAGCGGGGCAAGTGGCCGGGTACCGCGTCATGTTGCGCGTGACGCTCATCGTGCGCATGCTGGTCGGGCTTTCATTGTTCTGGTACGCGACACTCACGTCGATGCCCCACCTGACCGGCATGGTGGCGGACAGCTTGAAGCCTGTCTTCCACGGAATGTCGTTCGCGAAGTCGTCGCAAAAACGGCGGCCGGTATAGTTGATCGTACTGCCCACTGCCAGGTAGTTTGGATCGTCGGGCGCCGTGCAGGCGCGCTGCCGCTCGCGCTCGATGCCGCCACCACCGAAGACCTGCCCGCCCCACGGCATGCGCCAGCGGAATTCGCCGACAATCGCTTCGTACTGACGCTTGCGCTCGGGGTCGAACGTATCGAGGTTGTGAATTGGCCTATTCGACGCTTCGACGCTGCGGGCGAAGACCTCGAAGGGCTGGCCGGTCAGGGGATCGTAAAACGTGTACGGTGTGTAATCGTCAAGTGACCAGTTCGTATTGATGGTTGTCGTCAGGTTGTGGAAGTTCCCCTTGAACCAGGACCCCGACACCGACAACCTGGGCAGCAGTTCATGCTGCACTTCGAGCGCGTTCTCGAGGTTCCAGGTGCGCGGGTAGTTGCCGTACTCGTTCAACGCGGCCGTACCGAAGTTCGCGGGCAGACCCGCGAAATCGATTTCGCAGCCGACACGCGGGTACCCGGTGCAGCCGCGCTCGCCCTCGGCGATGTCGTTGCCGTTCACGTCGCGCCACGGCCGCGTGTTCGTTAGCGACCGGAACGGGTTGTAGTCCGCCGCAATGCCGGTAGTGCGGGCCTGGTTGTAGCGGTTCAACGAGTACTTCAGCGCGGTTTTTCCGTTACCGAACAGGTCGTACACGAGAGCGAAGCGTGGCGACCAGTCCTTCCAGTTCGGCAGGTTCTCGATTTCGTCAAAGCTCCGCGCGGGATTGAACCGACCGGCGGGCGACTCACTCGCCAACACCTGCGCCTTGACGTTTTCCCAGCGGATACCGGCGTTCACCGTCAACCGGCTGACCCGCCACGAATCCTGGGCGTAGATCCCCAGATCGCGGTTCAGTCGTTCGCCGTAGCGGAGCGGCGTATTGCGAATCAGGACGGTGTCGGGCACCGAGTAGCGAACGCCGGTGGAGGTGCTGCGGTATTGCTGCGTCAGGTCCGCATTTGCATCGACGGTATGAAAGAAGTCGCCCCACGTGTACTGGAAGCCGAACTTGAAGTTGTGCGCGCCGGTGACGTACGACAGCGCGGCCTGCATGTTGTGCCGCTCCGGGCTCTGCGTGGTCTGCGAGGCGGCTGCCGTCTTGCGCCCGTTGAGGTCCAGCTCGTTGCGCGATGCTCCGGCGTACCATTCCGGCGTAAACCGTGGCTGTTCTATGCCCTCCTGGTAGCTGTTCGTGTAGTACTCGAGGTTGCGGGAATAGCCGGCTTCGAGCAGCAACTGGCTGCTCACCGTTGACGTCCACTTCACCGAGCCCGTGTTGTAGGCGGGCGAGAACCACCGGACAGCCGCGGTCTCCGGATCGTCGTTGCTCTGCATGTCGTGGCCGCGATATTTGTCGATTTCATCGAAATAGCCGGTCAGCTTGTTGCGCGGCGAGATTTGCCATGTCAGACGGGCCATCGCGCTCTTGATGAACTGATCGTCGATGCCCAGACTGCCATCGTCGAGAAAGGCGTTCGGGATGAAATTGTTCACCGAGAAATAACGGGCCGACGTGAAGAACCACAACTTGTCCTTTTTGATCGGCCCGCCGAGCCCGAACGTGTAGTCGATGATCCGGTCGGTGGCATTGCCAGTCTGCAAGCCGGCGTCCCGGTGGCGCTGTGTCAGATTGTTGGATTGCCAGTCGCCCGGCCGCCAGGCTGCCTTGAAGTCCCCGCTGAACCGGTTCCCGCCTTCGCGCGGAATCATGTTCAGACGCACGCCACCGGCTGAAGTTTCCGCGCCGATGCCGCTCGTCTGATAGCTGACCTCCTGGCTCATGGCGTCGTTGAAGTAGCTTTGCACGGAGCCGTCGCTCTGAAGTCCGTTCACCATCATGCCGTCCACCATGACGGTGTTGTTCGCCGAGGTCATGCCGTGGGTGCTCATGTAGGTCTGCTGCATGGCGCGTGCGCCGCCCGTATCCGGCAGGCTCAAGTTGATGCCGACAACGAGCTGGCCCATGCCTTGGATGGTTCGGCCAGTCGGAATGGTATCGATCGCTTCGCGATCGAGCACCTGCGTATGGACCGCGGTCGTCGTATCGACAATGGGCGACTCACCGGTGACCGTAATGGTTTCGGCGATCTCGCCGATTTTCAGGTCCGCATTGATCGTCGCCGTGAATTCCGCCGGCAGCTGAATGCCTTCGCGCCGCACCGTCTGGAATCCGGGCAGGCTGAAGGTCACGACGTAGGTACCGGGTCGTAAGTCGATGATGCGATACTGTCCGCTTCCGTCGGTCGTGACCGATTTGACTTTTTCGATCAAGACGTCGCTGGCGGCTTCGACCGTCACGCCAGGAATCACCGCGCCGGTGTTGTCCTTCACCGTCCCAACAATGGCGCTCTGCGCGTACGACGCGGCTGGCAGCACGAGAATGGCCGCTGCAACGAGGAGCGCCGACGTAGACTGCACTCTGCGCATACACGCCTCCCTTAGGAACGATCCACGAATGAGCGCGACCTCTAACGGTGTGAATTTTGGTGCGTTTGCCTTGCGCGAGCCTACGCCGCCGCTGGCATCAAGTCAACGGTGGCATCTCGCGGTTAGCATTGCGCTCCTTCTCGCGTCCGACGCCATCTCGCTGTCGTGGGAGGCAAGGGCTGACCAGGGACAGACGGTCACCGGGTGATCGCGAACTACTGTCTCGGCGCACCACTCCCCGACGCCGCCGGCGTCGTGAACAAAAAGTAGTCGTACGCGTAGCGCGCGACCTCGGCGATCACACGTTCAACATCCTCCGAATCGGCTCGTGTCCGCTTGCTGAGCACGCTGATTGCCACGTGTCCCGCATCATGGGGGAGATAGATGATGCCGACATCGTCTATGGTTCCACCAACCGAACCTGTTTTGTTTGCGACAACTGTATCACGGGGGAGCAGTCCTTTGATGCGGCCGCCACCCGTGCGGCACCGCTTCATCAACTCGAGGATCTCGGTCGAGGCCTGCGCGTCGATGACTTTACCTCGCCACAGCAGTTCGAGGAGGCGCGTCATCTCCTGCGGCGAGGCCTGATCGCGCGGATCGCTTGCGTAGCGCTCCTCGCGCGCGGTTCGAGCCGCTTCGTCTTCGGGGCCGCGTCGCGTCAACGGGCGCAACTCTTTGGCGGAGAGATCCTTCAGGCGAGCGGTGTCGTGGCCGCCATAATCGAGTATCAGTTCCTGCGTGGTTCGATCGACGCGAATACCGTTCAGGCCAAGTGTCCGCATTCGAGCCGTCACGTTCTCCGCGCCGACGCGTTTCAACAAGATGTCCGTTGCGGAGTTGTCGCTGACCATCATCATCAAATTGGCGAGGTTGCGGAGATTGAGCACCACACCTGGCAGATCGAAGTTGACCGAGATGTCACCGCTGCCGATGTGCTGATCGGTCGGTTTGAGCTCGTAGCTCTCGTCGAAGCTCAGTTTACCGGCGCGCTGCTGTGCATAGACTTCGACGAGAATTGGCAGCTTGAACGCGCTGGCCAATGGAAACGTTTCCTTCGCGCGAACGTCAACTTCTGCACCGGTCTCGAGATGCTTAATCGAGACGCCAACATCGCCTCGCGCGCTCGGCAGCGCCTGTTCGATCCGCTGCCGCAATCGATCGAGCGGCGGCACAGCCTGCGCGACCGTGTGCGCCGGCGGCGTCAGGACGCCGACCGCGATCACCGTTAGCAAGAAACGGCGCGTACGCATAATCGATTTCTCCCTGATCTCCCGATGCTCTCAAAAATCGAACCGTGCGCCCAGCTGCACCTGCCGGGCAGACCCGGAGGACTGCGGCAATCCGAAAAAGACCGACTGGATACTCGACGTATACGAGTTGTAGTTGACGCGGTTCGTCAGATTGAACGCTTCCGCGATCAGCTCGAGCCGCTGTTGCCCGATCGGGAACACCTTCGACAGACGCAGATCGAGTTGGCTGAAATCGGGCCCGCGAAAAGCGTTGCGCGAAAGCGTGCCCGGCCGATTGACTGGAATCGAGAATCGCCCATACGCGGTTACGCCATTGGTCGGGTATCGCCCGTTGGGATCAGCATCCGGCCGATCGCCCGATCGGCTGTCGTTGTTGGTGTCACGTCCGGAGATCGGACTGAACGGATAGGCGGATCGCCACTGCATGATGGCCGCGAGCTGAATGTCAAGTGGCAGCGTGACATGTCCGGTGAGCGTCACGTTGTGACGCGCGTCCACGTCTGCGGGTCCCCAATCGGCGCTCAGGTCGTATTGGTCGGTCGGAAGCGTCGTAGAGTTTCGCGCTTCCGAATCGGACTTTGTGCTCGACAGTGTGTACGACGCGTTCATGCGCCACCACCTCGAGAAGCGCCGCTCGCCGGCAAGCAGCAACGCGTGGTGCACGCGTTTGCCGGTTGACTCGTGGATAAGCACGCGTCCCTTCGTCGGATCTGGCCGTTCCGTTGTGCCGTTTGGCGGCGCGTTGAGATCGCGACGGCGGAGCTGATCGTAGCCTCGCACGTACACGTAGTCTGCGCTCACGCTGTAACCATTGCCGAGATCGTGCTTTGCGCCGCCAGTAACGTGCATCGCGTACGGCGTGTTCATATTGGGATCGAACATCTCGGTATTCGCGGGGCCAGGGGGTCTTGGCGTGCCGCCAAACGGATCGGGGTAGCCGGGATTGCTGAGGACGATGAAGTCGGTGGCGTTGATCACGTTGAGGACGATGATCAGCCACTGGTTCAGCGTGATCTGATCTTGAAAAAGTCCTGCGCCGCCGCGGAACACCGTACGCGCGGATTTCCATGGATCGAACGCCACGGCGAGCCGCGGTGACACGTTGTTCCCGTCGTTGAGGATGCCCGCGTACGACTCGAAATCGTACCGCACGCCGATATTGAGCGTCAGGTTGGCGACAGGACGCCAACTGTCCTGCAGGAATGCGGCGTAGATGTTGTTGGGGATGACAAAATCGCTCGATCCAAGGCGCTGCGTGTAAGTGGTCGGATAGGTGCTTCGGTCCGCGGCGTCATAGGAGTCCCTGGGGAAAATGAATTGCCCGTCGCAGAAGTTGCAGAAGAAACCATCGAGAACCGCGCGGCTGAAGTCGAACCCGGCCTTGAAATCGTGCTCGCCGGCGAAATTCGCTTTGTGCCACGAGAAATTGTCGACGATCTGCAAGCGCCATTCGGTCGTCTCCTGCGGGTCGGAATACGCCTTCCCTTGATTCGAGCTCGCAAACGAGAGCTCTGGTCCACTCGGAGTGTTGGGACGCGATCCTCCGGGGCGGCGCGAGTAGGCAACGCGAAGCTCGTTGAGCCGCGTCGAGGCAAAGACACTCGTCAGCGCCGAGTACACATCATGGTTGCGAGAGAAGCTGGTCGAGCCGTATTCGAGCGTGCTGCGGCCGCCGACGCCGCTGTTGGTTTCATCTGATCGATCTTCGTTGTAGCGAGCCGTCAATTGGTGAACCGGCGTGAACTGATAATCCAGCTTTCCGAAAATCTGATGCTGCTCGGTCGGGTTGGGAAAATCGCCGCGTTGGACCGGCGTAGTCACAACGGCCGTGCGGTCCTGGTGCATCCCTTCGTAGGAGCCAAAGAAGAACGCGTGGTCCCGCTGCAGCGGGCCGCCGGTGAAACCACCGTACTGCTGCCGATCGAACGGCGCCTTCGAGGTGGCAAACGCGTTCCTTGCGTCGAGCGCGTCATCGCGGTGGTAGATGAATAAGCGATGCTCGAAGGCATTGGTCCCGGATCGTGTGACCACATTTACCACGCCGCCCGACGCCTGACCGAATTCCGCGGCGTACTGCTGTGTCATCACGCGGAACTCGCGGATGTTTTCAGCGGAGTAGGAGGCCCGATTGCCACCGGTCCACGCGCGATCGTTGGTGACGCCGTCCACGAGGTACGTGTTGGACAAGCTGCTCTGCATCCCACCGATGCGATCGCTCGATGCCACGTCCGGCGTCAGGCGGGTGAGATCGGCGAAGTTGCGCCCGGTCAGTGGCAGCTCGTCAATCTGTTTGCGATCGATGACGCTCGACACTTCGGATTTTGTGGTCTCGACGAGCGGAGCATCCTGCGTCACCGTGACCGACTCTTGGACGCCAGCAACCGGCAACTCGAAATCGATCGTCGCCTCCTGGCCGACGAACAGGGACACACCGCTGCGCACGCCTGTCGCGAAACCGGCGAGCTCGGCGCGAATCTCGTAGCGGCCCGGTCGTAGCGCGCTGAGCCGGTAGCGGCCATTCGTATCCGAAACGCCTGTCGTTTCGGTGCCGGTGTCGACGTTCTTGGCCGTAACTGTCGCACCCGGCAAGATGCCGTGCTGCGCGTCGGTGAGGGTGCCGAGAATGGTGGCGGTCGTGGTTTGAGCGGAGGCCCAGAGTGGAACGCCGCTCAACAGAATCGCTGCAAACAGGAATCCAATAGACATGACAATTGCCTTCCTTTCGGATTCGTTGGGCGGGGACGGGCGTACCGTATCCTTGTCGAGGACTGCAGTCAACCCGCCTAAGCGGCAGATAGTGCCGCTGGATCCCACGGCCCCCAAGAGGACGCGCGCCGCGCCTATCTGATTCCACTGCGCCAGTCCGGTAACTCTGAGGGGGACAAAGAGCGTGACCGGATTCTTCGTACACTTGATGGAGATGTGAGTTATCGCGGCAGGCCGACGCGCGCGAGAATGTCGCGCACGCGCGGATCGTCGTGGAGCCGCTGGAATTCAGGCTCCGAGTACAGGCGGTGGATGTCCAGGGCGCGCGTTTGATAGGCGATTTCGATCCATTCGACGGCGCGCTCGTGGGTGTCCAGCGCTGAATGGATGAGCGCGATGCTCACCGGCGACACGTACTCGGCTCGCGCGCGACTATAACCGTCTAAAGCGTCATCTGTGTTCCGTCGGCGTTTTATCTGCGGACCACCTGCGTTTATCCGCGTTCCTCATCCGACGCGAAGCACCGTTGAAGGCGACAGGCGCGTCAGTCGCCGCGCGGCAATGAACGTCGCCATCGCGACGCACGCGAGAACGATCGCGACTGCAGCGCCAAACGCCCCGACATCCCACGGGCTGAGATCGAAGAGCAGCGACGACAGCAACCTCGTGACGAAAAGCGCCCCCGGGATGCCGACGGTCATGCCGGCGAGCGCGACGCGCGCACCATTGCCGAGCATCAGGCCCAACACGTCTCGCCGGGCAGCACCCAGCGCAATGCGAATTCCCATTTCGCGCGTACGACTCGCTGCGTTCAGCGACACCAATCCATAAACACCGATCGCCGTGAGTAGGAGGCCGACGATCGCGATCCCGCCGGCAAGCAAGGCAGTGGAGCGGTACCTGGTTTCCGCGTACGAGATCAGATCACCCATCAGCACGATCGTGCGGGGATCGAGGCGGGGATCGAGTCGGCGCAACAGATCGCGAACCGGCCTCGTGAGTGCCGCCGTCTTGTTGCCCGCGTCAACGATGATGGTCAGTTCCTCGCGGCGATCGCGCCAGAACGGAACGTAGAAATACGGCTCCGGCTCTTCGCCTACCGCGTTGATCACCGCGTCGGCAACGACGCCGACGACCTCGTGATCGAGACCGTTCGGTCCGCCGAGGCGCACGAGTCGGCCGATCGCGCGCCCGTCGGGGAAGAACGTCTGCCTGAAGCGCGCGCTCACCACAATCGCGCGCGGGCCATCGCGTTCGTCGCTGCTGGACAGCGTGCGACCTTCGAGCAGGCGCAATCCGAGCGTGGGAAAATATTCCGCGGTCACCGCATTGAACTTGACTTCGGGTAGCCCGCCGGGCGGATCAGGAGTGCCGGCCACATACACGCGTTGCGCCAGCCCTCCGCCCGACAGGCTCAGCGGGGCGCGGATGGCGATCGCCACGTTGCGCACGCCGGGTAGGGCGGCGAGCTCGGTCAATGCAGCCTCGACCAGCGGCCGCACATCGTCCGCAGTCACTACCGGCGGAACGAAGTAGGCGCGACCGTACGGTAAGCTTTTAGCGGATGGCGCGCTCCGCCGTGCCGCCCAATTGGGCGGATCTGTCAGACGACGAGCTCCTCAACCTTCGCATTTCCGATCTTCCCATCCAGATCGAAGGGAGCGGCCTCGAAAGCCGCATCAACGAATTGCGCGCCGAGCTCCGCGGCTGCGGCCTCGAATTCCCGATTCATTTCTATCTGTCGGAAGAGTGGTTTACGCCGGACGGCCACGCCTCGATGGCGGTCCCGTTCTATCTTGCCCACCCGCGGCTGGAGCGGCTCGAGAAAAGCCAGATGCTCGAAGTCGAGGGCGGCGACTACGAGTGGTGCATGCGCATTCTGCGCCACGAAGCCGGGCACGTGATCGACAACGCCTACAAGCTGCGCCTGCGCCGGCAGCGCCGTCAGCTCTTTGGCCCGTCATCGGAGCAGTATCCCGAGTTCTACGATCCCAAACCGTACAGCAAAGCGTTCGTGCAACACATTGCGCCGTGGTACGCGCAGAGCCATCCGGACGAGGACTTCGCCGAGACGTTTGCCGTGTGGCTCACGCCCAGCTCGGACTGGAAGAAGCGGTATGCCGGTTGGCCGGCGATGAAGAAACTCGAGTACATGGCGGCGCTCATGAAGTCGCTGCGCGGGAGAAAACCGCTCGTGACCGACGTCAGCGAAATCGACCCGCTGCGGCGCATCCGCCGCACGCTGCGGCAGCATTACAAGCGCAAGCGAAGGCACTATGGAGTGGATCACCCGAAGTTCTACGACCGCGAGCTGCGCAAGCTGTTTTCCGACGCGCCCGAGTTTGCCAAGAACATGACGGCGGCGCAGTTCATCGTTCGCCAGCGCAAAGAGCTGCGGCGGCTGGTCGCCGATTGGACCGGCATCTACCAGTACACCGTCGATCGTGTGATTGAAGACATGACGGCACGGGCACGCGAGCTGAAATTGCGCCTCGCTGCACCAGAGGAGCGCGCGCGCTACGAGTTCACCGTTCTGGTCACGGTTCAAACGATGAACTACCTTCATAGCGGACGGCACCGGGTGGCGCTGTGACGAAGCCGAAGCTGCGCATCATGACGCTGTGCGAGAAACGGCTCGTGCCTCCTGACGCGGCGGCGCCGGAAGAAGTGCTCGCCGCCGACTGGAAGATGGAGTTCGACGTCATCTCGACGCTGAAGAAGCGGAGGCACGAGGTGCTGATCGTCGGTGTCGACAGCGACTTGACGGCGATCAAACCCGCCATCGAGGAGTTCAAGCCGGACATCGTGTTCAATCTGATGGACGCGTTTGCCGACGTCGGCACGTTCGATCAGAACGTGGTGAGTTATCTCGAGCTCCTGCGCATGCCCTACACCGGCTGCAATCCGCGCGGCATGACCCTGACGCGCGACAAGGCGCTCGCCAAGAAGTTGATGGCCTACCACCGCATCCCGGTGCCCGATTTCTCCGTGGTGCCGCTCAATCATAAGCCGAAGCTGCCCAAGCGCCTCAAGTATCCGTTGATCGTGAAGTCGCTCACCTACGAATCGTCCACCGGGATTTCAGAGGCGTCGGTGGTCAGCAACGACGAGCAGTTGAACAAGCGCGTGCAGTACGTCCACGACACCATTCTGACGCCCGCCATCATCGAGGAATTCATCGAGGGCCGTGAGTTGTACGTTGGGGTGATGGGGAATCAGCGGTTGCAGGTGCTGCCGGTGTGGGAGATGAAGTTTGACAAGATGACCGATCAACACTGGAAAATCGCGACCGATCGCGTGAAGTGGAGCATCAAATATCAGAAGAAGCACGGCATCGACACGGCGCAGGCGGAGCTGCCCGAGGGCATGGCGCCGAAAATCCAGCATCTTGCCAAGCGCGTGTTTCGTGCGCTCGACATGAATGGCTATGGCCGCATCGATTTCCGGATGACGCCGGAGGGCAAGATCTACGTGATCGAGGCTAATCCAAACGCCCAGTTGGCGCAGGACGAGGACTTCGCGCAGTCGGCGAAGAAGGTCGGGATTCCATACGGCAAGCTGCTCGAACGGATCATCAAGATCGGGTTGCAGTGGCAGCCCACGCGCATGGCTTTCACGCCGGACGCCTGATCCAGTCGCAAGCGCTCCCACCCCCAAGTACGCACATCCCACCCAGTACGGACATCCGGCGAATCAGAAGGCTGTCCCCGTTTCGGCGGATTCCGCCGATCGGTCGCAACCGGGACATCGTAAGCCGCGAGAATTGCGCGAATCTCCTTTGCACACGCCGGCGGTGGCTGTTTCGCGGATGAAGCCCCGCCGTTGCGCATGCCACGCAGACCTGACCGTACGCCCGAGATCCCTTGCCACCAGATCTGCCAGCTTGTTCTCGAAGCCTTCGAGCGCCTCAGAGGTGAGCCCTCAGTGGCGGATGCATTCGCCTGCCGTGCTCCAACGACATCAACACGATGTCGGACGTGACCGGTGCTCGGCGGAACACGTCCACACCAACGGCGCTCGCAATCGCATTCAGCACCGCGCCGTATCCCGCGCCGACGGGCGGCTCGCCGACGCCACGCGCGCCGACAGGCGTTTCCGGATCGGCGAGGTCGAGCGCCACCGTCGGCATGTCAACCGGCACGTCGAGAATGGTGAGCGGCTTGTTGTAGTGGAACCGTCGCGCCAGCGACAACCCATACTGCGGGTCGTAGACCAGCTTCTGACACAGCGCATGCGCCACGCCGAGGCAGATCCCGCCGTTGATCTGTCCGTGCAGGCTGCGCGGGTTCACCACCGTACCGACGTCCGCAACGCTCAGAAAGTCGACCAGCCTGACTTGCCCGGTCTCGACGTCCACTTCAACTTCCGCGAAACCGATTACAAAGGAATAGGTGTCGCCGTCGCGCGGGTAAGTGTCCTTGCCCACGCCCATGAGCCCGAGTCCAACGAGCGCCTTCGCGGCGTTTTTGGTCGTGGCGTGAACCTCGGCCGGAACCTCGTGGCCGTCGTACTTGCCACGGAGTTCGATTGCGCGTTTCGCCGCGTCGGCGTAACTCACGCCGCGCCCCGGAGCTCCGCGGCGATAGACGCGCTCGTTTCCGAGCTCGTAATCCTCGGGCGCGCCGCCCAGATCCGTCGCCGCGATCTCCTGCAGCTTTCTCCTGGCATCCATCGCGCCGGCATGATTCGCGCGCGTCATCGCATGCGTGGTCTGGCTGCCCACGGACAAGCACGAATAGGGCAGGCCCTTGCTCGTGTCGCCCCAGACGACGTGCACCTTCTCCCATGGCATCACGAGAATATCTGCCGCGACACGCGCGAGATCCATCACGGAGTGCGTGCCCAGGTTGCCAACTCCCGACTGCACGTAGAGATGACCATCGGGACGGATCGTCATCAATCCGTCATGGCCGACGGAACCCGCGCCGTGCGGACCAACCGTCACGCCGACGCCGCGCACCTTCGATCCGTCGCGTTTGCCCGCGCGCGCGCTGCGCTCCGCCCAGTTGAACTGCTGCATGCCGCGATCGAGCGCGTCGCGCACAAACGCGCTCGTGACGTGACGCCGCTGTCCGTTCGCGGCCGGAGGGCCGTAGATGGCTTTGCCGCTCGGGGCATTGATCTTGCGGACTTCGACCTGATCGATCCCGAGCTGCACGGCCGCTTTCGTGAGGGCCGGCTCGATGATGCCGTTGGCCTGCATCGGTCCCGGCGAACGTTGCTGCGTGCGGGGGGCTGTATTGGTGAGCACGTTGATCGCACGCCAGCGCATGGCTTCGGGCTGATAAATCAACGACGCAGCATTGCCGGCGGATCGATGATCGCCCATCGGCCCGTACGGTCCGTTGTCCTGGACGATGAAGAGATCGAGGGCTGCGATGCGGCCGTCCTTGCGGAGGCCGATTCTGACTCGGCCGGTCATATTGGTGCGCGCGCGCCCGAAGTAGCTCTCTTCCTCTCGGCTTACACGCATCATCACCGGCGCATTGGCTTTCTTGGACAGCATGGCCGGAATGGCCATCGACACGGCGCCGGCGCCCTTGCTGCCAAATCCGCCGCCCGTGTACTCGCAAATCAGCACTACCTGCGACGGCTCGATCCCGCACCACCGGGCAATCCCATCCACGGTGCGAATCACGCTTTGCGTCGATGCGTGGAGATAAAGCTTACCGTTTTGCCAGTACGCCATCGCGCTGCGGGTTTCCATCGGGTGATGACCCGTGGATTGCACGACAAAGGTTTCGTCCACGATGACGGCGGCGTTCTTGAATCCCGCTTCAACATCGCCGAAGGCCCACTCCTCGGTCGCTTTGCCCATGGGCATGCGCCCGTGCGGCTCTTCGGCGAAGTCCTCGGCCGTCCACTTCATGTTGTGAATCTGTGGGCGCGCCTGTTGTCCCTGCGATCCGGGAGGCGCCGGAATCCAGACGTTGCCGTCGGTGCGCGCGTTCGGACTGCCGGGCCTGAGGCTCTCGATCGGATCGATGACAAACGGCAGCGGCTCGAGATCGACGTGGATGCGTTCGATCGCTTCCGCCGCGGTGAGCTCGTCCACGGCGGCGACCGCGAGAATCGGTTCGCCGGCGTACAGCGGCTCGTTGGTGAGCGCGCGCTCCGCGCCGCCGAGATCCGGAAGATCGTCGGCCCGCAGGATGGCGCGCACGCCCGGCATGGCGAGCGCCTCGCTGGTATCCACGCGCAGGACGCGCGCGTGCGGCATCGGACTCAGAAGGAGCTTGCAGAAGAGCATGCCGTCTGCACGGTAGTCCTCTGCGTATCTCGCCCTGCCGGTGACTTTGGCAACAAGATCCGGCGGCGTGTAGTTCTGACCGACTAACTTGTTTGCCATGATCCCTTCCGCATGCACGTGTCGCCGGTGTGTCCCAGCTTGTCACGCGATGTCATTGCGCCCGCATGATGCGCGAATTCTACTAGAATACGCGCCGGGGGAATCGCATGTTACAGAGACGTCGACACACCTTGATGCTGTTGGCTGTCGCGCTGGCGATGAGCGCGCGCTCACTTGCACAGGCGCCCGCCTGGCCGAACGTTCAGCCCACCAACGACTTGCCAAATCCGTACGAGACGGTGTCCGGCTTTTTCAAACTGCCTGAAGGGCGCGTGTGGGGCTCGACCAGCGCCGTTGACGTGTCGGCCGACGGCAAGATCATCTGGGTCGCCGAACGCTGCGGCGCCAACACCTGCTGGGACGCGACCAAAGGGGAGATGTCGAAGCTCGACACGATTTTTGCGTTCGATCAGGCGACGGGCAAACTCATTCGCAGCTTTGGCGCCGGCATGTTCGTGTTCCCGCACGGCATCCATGTCGATGGCGAAGGCAACGTGTGGGTCACCGACGGCAACGACAACCTGCCGCGTCGCGCGCGCGGCGCCGCACCCGATTCGCCGCTTCCCCCGGCACCCGCGAAGATCGTCGGCCACCAGGTGATCAAGTTCAGTCTCGAGGGCAAGGTGCTGCTGACGCTGGGCAAGGCCGGCGGCAACCCTGCGGACAACGTCGCCGACCCGGCCTCGTTCTATCAGCCGAACGATGTCATCACGCTGCGAAACGGCGACATCCTGGTGGCGGAAGGCCACAACAACCCGACCATCAGCCATCGCATCGTCCGCTTCGATCGCAGCGGCAAGTATCTTTCGCAGTTCGGCAAGCGCGGCAATGGGCCTGGCGAGTTCATGCAGCCGCATGGCCTCGCGCTCGATTCACAGGGGCGCCTGTTTGTCGCCGATCGCGGCAACAACCGCGTCACGGTCGTCACCACCGACGGCGAGTTCATCATGGACCTGCCGCAGTTCAGCCGGCCGAGCGGAGTGTTCATCGACAAGAACGACATGCTGTACTCGGCGGACTCGGAATCCGGCTCAGTGAATCCCGATCACAAGGCCTGGGTGCGCGGCATTCGCGTCGGCAGCGCGAAGGACGGCAAGGTGTTGTCCTTCATCCCGGATCCGCAGAAGGATCTGACGTCCGGCACACTCGCGGCCGAAGGAGTGGCGGTAGACCCTGCGGGGAATATCTATGGCGCCGAAGTCGGTCCGAAGCAGGTCCAGAAGTACGTCAAGAAGGTCGGTACGAAGTAGTCTCGTTGTGGCGGCGGCGCTGGCAACGATTGCGCCAGCGCACGCCATCAATCTCGATGTGAGCGCGTCCGACATCGACCGCGCGCTCGTCATCGCGCGCGAACGCGAGCGTGAGCGCGCGCCTTTTCACGCGCCCTACATCACCACGCTCGACAGCGAGTTCCTCGAGCGCGTCGAGATCGTCACCGAGTTCCGGCGCATCGTGCTGCTCGCCGAGGAGCAGATTCGCAAAGGCGATCACGCGTTCGCGTACAGTTCGCGCATTGCCGGCGAGGCTGCGCGTCCGTGGAAGCAGCGCCTGTCGGTGATCGCGCGGGTCCGCTTGCATCCGCAGAACAACTACCTCACGGTTCCAGATTTCGAGATCGCTCTCGACGGCCCCGACGCGGCCAAGGCATCGATCGGCGTGCTGAAGGATCCGGTTTACGGTTTCTCTGAGCCAGGCGTTCCGGCGCCGATTCTTGGCGCGGTCGTCGAAGGTGTGTTCGATGCGCCCGTCGTGGGACAAACGCAGCGAACCGTGACAGTCAAACTCGCCGGGAAGGTGTTGTCAGCGACGCGAGTGAACTTCGCCGCGCTGGAGTAGAGCGGGTTGGATCAGGAAAAAGGGGTCAGACCCCTTTTCTTGCCAACGGCGGTCGGCGGAAAAGGGGTCTGACCCCTTTTTAACCGCCAGCTCCACTAGGGCAACAACGCCGTGATGTTCCTCTTCGGAACCTGGCCAACCGGAATCTGCATAACTTCCGTCCGCGTCGCAATATCCACAACCGACACGGAGTTGGAACCCGCGTTTGCGACATACAGGCGCTTGCTATCGGGCGTGAACGTCAACCAATCCGGATGATGGCCGACTTTCACTTCGCCGAGCAGCTTCAGATCAGGCAGAGAATACGCATACACCGCAGAATTGACTTTGCTGTTGACCCAGAGCGTCTTGCCGTCAGGGGCCGATTGAATGCCGTGCGCCGGCGATCCCTGCAGCGTGTCCCAATTCTGTTGCTCCTTCGGCAGCTCGGGCAGCGTGATGCGCGTCACTTCTTTGTGCGTCGCGAAGTCGATTACGGCAAAGCCGTGAAAATCGGAAAGCTGGACGAAGAGACGCTTGGTCGATCCGTCGGGATTGCGGTCCCATCCGATCGGCCGCACACCCGCGTCGAACGGGATGGTCCACACGATTTCGTCCGTCGCCGCGTCGATTACCGACAGCAGCCGGCCCGCGATCGATCCCGCCAGCACAAACTTGCCGTCGGACGTCACGAACGTGTTGTGAATGCCGCCCTTGGTCGGAATCGATTTGATGTTTTTCAGCGTCGCCGTGTCGATGACGTCAACCGCGCCGGGCTGCGCGATGATCGCGACATACACGCGTTTGCCGTCGCGCCCGATCGCCACGTTGTTGGGACGATCGCTCAACTCGATCTTGCTGGTGACCTTCAGTGTTTTGAGATCGACGACGTCGAGCGTGTGCTCGCTTTCGTTGGTGACATAGAGACGGCTGCCGTCGGGCGCCGCCGCGGCGCCATGCGGCACCTCGATCCCTTTGATCACGCCGGTCACTTTATTGGTTGCCGGATCGATCAGATGGATGTTGTCGCCGGCCGCGTTGGTTTGCACGATGATCGGACGTCCCGCGCGCGCGGCGATGGGAAGTGTCAGGCCCGCCACGAGCAGCAGGCCAATGGGCGCAAGCCGAACGAGAATCGTCATAACGCTGCAAACTGTAACAGGTTGACAGCGCGGCGTAAAACCGGAAATAAGGTGCCATGCGCAGCATCGTTCTCGGCCTGTTTCTGACCGCCGCGGCGGTTGCTTCGTCGGCACGTGCGCAGCCGCCGGCGCCGCTCGATTACGACACGTTCAAAACCCGTGTGCAGCCCATTTTTCTCGCCAAGCATGACGGCTACGCGCGCTGTTACGTATGCCACTCGCAGGGCACGAACTTCCGGCTGCAGCGCCTCGCCGAAGGCGCGACCGCATATACGGAAGAGCAGACCAGAGAGAATTTCAAGGCTGCGCAACGGTTCGTATCGCCGGGAAATCCGCTCAAAAGCCGGCTGCTCTTGATGCCGCTTTCGCACGACGCCGGCGGCAGCGAATTCCATCCCGGCGGCAAGCGCTGGGAATCGCAATCGAACGGCGAGTGGAAGACGATTGCCGACTGGGTCGCACGCAAGTAGCCGCGGACTCTCCGCGACGAGCGGTGGCGGGGTTTTACGCCCGCCCACGACAAGGAGTAGGCCGGCCCGTTTATGAGACTTGCTTCGATTCTTCTCGCGTTCGCGCTGTTCGCGCAACCGGCCACGCTGCGATTCGACGTCGCGATTCGCGGCGGCATGATCGTCGACGGGACCGGTCTGCCCGCGTATCGCGGCGACGTCGGCATCATCGGCAAACACATCGCTCGCATCGGCAACCTCTCGCGCGCCGAAGCGACGACGTCGATCGACGCCGCAGGCCTCTACGTCACGCCCGGCTTCATCAACATTCATAGCCACGCATCGCCGGACGCGCTCTCGAGCGCCGACAACATGCTGACGCAGGGTGTGACGCTCGAGATCCTCAACGCCGACGGTGGCGGCCCAACCGACATCAGGCAACAGCTCGCGACGCTTTCCGACAGGGGACTTGCCGTCAACATCGGCGCCAACACCGGGTTCAACAGCGCCTGGACCGCAGTGGTCGGCGAAGCCGATCGGCGCCCCACGCCCGATGAGGTGCAGAAGATGCGCGATCTGCTGGTCGGAAATCTCGAGGCAGGTGCGTGGGGCGTTTCCGCCGGCCTCGACTACAAGCCGGCGTACTTCTCGACCACCGAAGAAGTGATCGACGTCGTGCGCGCCGCCGCACCGTACCGCACGATCTTCACCAATCACGATCGGATAACGCCGGAGTCGAAATTCAGCTCTCGTGAAGGCATGGCCGAGACGATGGCGATTGCCGCCCGCGCCGGCTTGATGCCAGTAATCACGCACATGAAAGTGCAAGGGCGCGAGCAGGGAACAGCAGGCGAGTTTCTCAAGACGATGACCGACGCATCGCGGCAGGGCCGTTACACTGCCGCTGATGCATATCCGTATCTGGCAGGGCAGTCGGGTCTCGGCGCCTTGATCATTCCGGGATGGGCGCAGGACGGCGGCCGCGAAAAGATGCTCGAGCGCTTCAAGGATCCGGCGCTGCGCGCGAAGATCGTGGCCGAAGCCGAGGAAGCCATGGCGGCGCGCTTTGGCGGGCCGCAAGGTGTGTACATCCCCGCGCTCGAGCGTGAGCTCACCGATGTGATGAAGGAACTTGGTGTTTCCAGCGGCGAAGCGCTCGTGCGCGTGCTCGAGAAGGCGAACACCGGCGCCATCCTGCGGTTCGGCCGGGAAGACGATCTGGTGAAGATCCTGCAGCACCCGACGACAGCAATCGCCTGCGACTGCGGCGCGGCGATGCCCGGTCGCGCCACCCATCCGCGCTATTACGGCACCTTTCCACGAGTGCTTGCGCGCTACGTCCGCGACACCAACGCGCTGTCGTGGAGCGATGCGATTCGCAAGATGACCCTGCTGCCCGCCGCGACGATTGGACTCGTGGATCGCGGCGCGGTCGCGGTGGGCATGGCGGCCGACATCACCGTGTTCGATCCGGACACGGTCCTGGATCACGCAACGTTTGAGCAGCCGACGCTGGCGTCGGACGGAATTCGTTACGTGGTCGTGAACGGCACCATCGCCGTACGGGACGGCACAGTGACAGGACAGCGCGGTGGGCAGGCGCTCCTGCGATCGAAGCACATGCCGAGCCGGCCGATGACCTCCGCAGGCATGCATCGTCTGAAAGTGAAAGACGCGAAGCTGACGATCGATGTCACTCAGCCGGCGGGCAGAGACAGAGCGACTGGCGTTTTCAAGTACAACGACGGTGCGGCGACGGCCATCGAGGGGATTGACTTTGGCATTCTGCAAATCGCGCGCGACTGGACAACCTTCACCGGCCGCGTTCGTGTCGGACCGTTTACCGAGCATCGGGCCCTAGCAGTGATCGCCGAAGGCAAGGATCCCTGGCTGCCCGATCGTGCGACGACGATTACGATCGCGGTCGAGGGGATGGAGGAGATCACGATCAAGCTGCCACCGGGCAGCGCAGATATTCGATGAAGCTTGGCGGACTTCAGGTCCGCGAACTGAAAGGCGGTGGTGATGATGAAACGACTTGTTACAACGCTCGCGCTGGCCGCCGTGATGGTGGGGACGGGGTCGGCGCAGGATGCCAAGGCGGTTATCAGCGCCGCCTCGAAGGCCATGGGAGTCGATACGCTGAAGACGATCCAGTACTCGGCAACCGGACTCGACTTCGCGCTTGGCCAGGCGCCGAATCCGACGTCGCCGTGGCCGAAATTCATCAACAAGAGCTACACGCGCGCGATCGACTTCGAGACACCGGCATCGAAGGTCGATCGAGTGCGCATGCAGGGCGAGAACCCGCCGCGCGGCGGCGGACAGCAGCCGATTGTCGGCGAGCAGCCGCAATCCCAGACCATCATCATCGGCCCCGATACGCCGTGGCCGCAGCAGCTCGAGATTTGGATGTTGCCGCACGGCTTCCTGCGCGCTGCCGCCGCTCGCAACGCGACGGTTGAAAATCGAACCGTTAGCGGCAAGCGCTACAACGTGGTCAGCTTCGTTGGCGACAACAAAGCTAAAGTGAGCGGCTTCATCAACCAGCAGAACCTCGTCGAGCGCGTCGAAACCGCAATCGACAACGCGTTTTTCGGCGACACGCCGTTCGAGGCGATCTACACCGATTACAAGTTGATCGACGGCGTGCAGTTCCCGATGCACATCGTGCAGCGCCAGGCCGGCTATCCGACCTTCGATCTGACGCTGACCAATGTGCAGGTCAACGCGCCGGTCAATATTCAACCGGTGCAAGGCAGAGGCGGCGCGGCTGCCGGGGGGGCGCCGGCGGCGCCGGCAGCCACATCCGAGAAGCTGGGCGAGGGAGCGTATCTCATTCTCGGCGGCTATGCCTCGATCGCGCTCGACTTCAAGGACCACATCGTGATTCTCGAAGCCGGGCAGAGCGAAGCGCGCGGTCTCGCCGTCATCGCCGAAGCGAAACGGCTGATTCCCAACAAGCCGATCAGGTACGTGGTCAACACCCACAGCCACATCGATCACTCGAGCGGCCTGCGTCCGTTCGTGGCGGAAGGCGTGACGATTCTCACGCATCAAATCAACAAGGCCTACCTCGAGAAGGTGCTCAGCTCGCCGCACACGCTCAATCCCGACAAGGCGCAAACCTCCGGCCGTAAGCCCGTGGTCGAAGGGATGGGCGACAAGAAAGTGCTCACCGACGGCACGCGCGTTGTGGAGCTCTATCACATGCGCGATCTGCCGCACCACGACGGCATGCTGATGGCGTATTTGCCGAACGAGAAGATTCTGTTCCAGGCGGATGCCTACAACCCGCAGCCAACGACGGCGACTCCGCCGAATCCACCGAGTCCGTTCACGACGAATCTGCTCGACAACATCGATCGACTCAAGCTGGATATTCAGCGCGTCGTGCCGGTGCACTATCCAGCCGATAACCGTGTGGTGACGGTGGCGGAGATTCGGAAGTGGGTGGGGAGGTCGACGAGCTGAACGAGGTTGTTCCAGGGTTCCGAGGTTTTGGGTTTCAGAGGTTCTAGATTCCGAGGGGCGAGGTTCGAGGTTCAGAGGTCCGGAACCCCTGAACGTCGAACCCCCAACCCCCGAACCTGGAACTCCACAATCCGGAACTCCGGAACTCTGAACCCGGGAACGTCGGAACTCCGGAACCCTTTACTGCGTCGCGCTGATTGCGACGCGGATCTGCTTCAACGCCGCCGGCTTTAACGCGCTCACTCCAATCTTGTCGTAGAGCGCCGGCAGTTCTGCGATGAGCGCGTTGGTGTCCTGCACGACCTTCGTCAGATCCTCACGCGACTCGTTCGTCACGCGCGTCTGTTGCGCGGTCGGAAGCGATGTCGAGTTCATGATCTGCCCCTTGGTCTGGCCGATGGTCCCGCGCACGTTTTGGTTTTGGCCACCGCCGAATCCGCCGCCGCCGCCGCCGAACCCGCCACCACCGGCCTGCTCGCCAGGCGCGGGCACGCCGAGACGACGGCGGAGATCGGCGATCTTCTTCGACGTTTCGCCCATTGCGCTCGTCGCCGAAGTCGACACACTGGTCGCCACTTTCACAAGGCCTTCAAGCGCCTGGAATTGGCGGCCAAGTTCCGTCACCGCATCCGCGGCTTCATTGGCCGTCTTCTGCAAATCGTGCAGCGCAAGAGCCGTGTCGTGCCAGGTCTTTCGCTCCGCGTCGGTCATCTGCACCGCCGTGTCGGGTGTGACGCGCACCGCCTTGGTTGCGGCGTCTTTGCCTTCGACGACGAGCGTGACGCGATAGTCACCGGGCAGCACGTTTGGTCCGTTGTTCCCGCCGCCGCCGAAGCCGCCGCCGCCTCCGCCACCTCCGCCTCCGGGACCACCGCCTTGCTGCGTCGCAGAGGGCGGAAGCGGCTGGTGACGAAGATCCCACGCCACGCGATTCATGCCGGCCTTGCGCGCGTTGCGGAGCTCGTCGCCGCTCAGTTCGCGCACCGTCGTGCCGGACGCGTCCTGAATATGCAGCGCGAGCTGTTTCGGCTCGCTGCGCAGATGATACGTAATGAGCGCGCCGTACTCGGGGTTCTTGCCGCGGAACGGCTTATCGGTGACGAAGCCGCGATCGTTGGCAAGGTTGTACTGCGTCGCGGGACGGATATCGAAAAGGAACGCGTCAGCGCGCCGCGCCTCCGCGGCCTGTTGAATCGGTGTGGCATCGTCGAGAATCCACAGGCTGCGGCCGTGCGTCGCCACGATCATGTCGTTGTCGCGCGGGTGAATGACGATCTCGTGGACCGGCACCGTGGGTAGATTCGCGCGCAGCCGATCCCAGCTGCCACCGCGATCGGGTGTGACGAACAAGCCGAACTCGGTACCCGCATAGAGCACGTTCGGGTTTTTGGGATCTTCGGCAACGGTGTTGACGACCTGTCCCTTGGGCAGGCCTTCGGAAATCGAACGCCAGGTGTTTCCGCCGTCGGCGCTCGCGTACAGATAGTTGTTGAAGTCGTCGTTCCAGTGTCCGTCGAACGCCGCGTAGACTGTGTTGGCGTCGTGGGCGGAGGCGACCAGGCCCGATACGTAGCCGTTCTTCGGCGCGCCGGGAAACCGCGAGGTGATGTTGGTCCATGTTTTCCCGCCGTCCTTGGTCATTTGTACGGAGCCGTCGTCGGCGCCGGCGTAAATCACACCGGCCTGCTTCGGCGATTCAACCACCTGCACGAGGTTTCCGTACGACTGCACGCCGTCGTTCTTCGCGATCTTGATGTCCTTGCCGACGACTCCCATGAGCGAGAGCCCCTCGCGATCGACCGCCTGCGTCAACTCCGGACTGATCGCGGTGAACGACTGGCCACCGTCCGTGGACTTGAAGACTTTGTTGGCGCCGGCATAAACCGTTTTCGGATTGTGCGGCGAGATGTGGATGGGCGTGTTCCAATTCCATCGCAGCGGCGGTTCACCGCGCCCCGGCAGCGGCCGGATTGCCTTGCGCTCGTTGGTTAGGCGATCGACGCGGACGATGTTGCCATCCTGCGATTCGGCATAGACGATGCGTGGATCGGTCGGATCCATCACCGCCTCGAACCCGTCGCCGCCCTGAATCTGCGTCCAGTCGTCGTTGACGATGCCGTTGCGGCTCCGTACGGCGCTCGGCCCGCACCACGTGTAGTTGTCCTGCAGACCGCCGCACACGTTGTACGGCTTCGCCATATCGTAGCCAACGTGGTAGTACTGCCCGAGATCCATGTTGTAGATCCCTTCCCACGTCTTGCCACGGTCGTAGCTGATGCCAACGCCGCCGTCGTTGCCGTCGATGATGTGATTGGAATTGTTCGGATTGATCCACATCGCGTGATGATCGGAGTGCATGGTGCCGTTATCGACGAACGTCTTGCCGCCATCGTCGGAGATGTGCACCTGGACGCCAAGCACGTAGACACGCAGATCGTTGTTGGGATCGATTCGAATCTGGCTGAAATACATCGGCCGCGGGTTGACGTTCGACATCTTCCGCCACGTCAGTCCCGCATCGTCCGATCGGTACGTGCCACTTTCGCTGTCGTGCTGGATGCGCGCGTAGAGGATGTTCGGGTTCCTGCGATAGATGTCCATCCCGATGCGGCCAAGCGGGCCTGACGGGATGCCGTTGGTCAGCTTTGTCCACGTGCGGCCTGCGTCGCTGCTCTTGTGGATGGCGCTGCCTGGGCCGCCGCCGTTCATGCCCCAGGTCGCGCGCCGCCGCTGGTAAGTCGCCGCATAAAGCACCTTGTTGTTCGTCGGATCCTGCACGAGCTCGGTGGCGCCGGTATCCTCGTTGACGAAGAGCACGTTGCTCCAGGTCAGGCCGCCGTCAGTAGTCTTGAAGACGCCGCGCTCCTTGCCTGGCCCGTAGAGGCTGCCGAGCGCCGCCACGTACACGACATCGTGATCGATCGGATCGATCACGATGCGCGCGATGTGTTTCGACTCGCGCAGTCCCATGTGCTTCCACGTGTGGCCGCCGTCGATCGACTTGTAGACGCCATTGCCCCACGAGCCGCTTTGGCGATTGTTGTTCTCGCCGGAGCCGACCCACACGGTGTTGGGATCGTCGGCCGTGATCGCGATGTCCCCGATCGACACCACGTCGTCGAGATCGTCGAACAGCACTTGCCACGTCGTGCCATTGTTCATCGTCTTCCAGAGGCCGCCCGTGGCGGCGCCAACATAGAAGACGGCGGGATTGCTTTCGAGCACGGCAAGATCATCGATACGCCCGCCCATCGTTGCGGGGCCGATGTTGCGGAAAGTCAAGCCCGCAAACGGATCGCTGCGTTGCTCGGTGCGCTGCTGCTGCGCGGCGACGCCTGTTGCGAGCGCGGCGAGAACGCCGAAGAGAGCAGCAATCCGCGTGAATCCAGGTTGCGAAAAACTCATGTAGATCCTCCGACGCGCGCGACTCTAACACATCAGCTCTTGACGTATTGCCACCGTTCAACATCACTGTGCGAGCCCTGAAGTTTTTACGCATTGGCTCTGCTGGCCTGGCAACAACCTCTGGCGCGCGTAACTTGCGGCGCTCACGCGTGATGTGGCAAACAGCACGGCTTGCGCGGCGAGCTGGTCACCTGCTTGCAGCAACGAAGCCGCCATCACAACTTCAGGAGGGACTATGAAACTGTTCCGCTTCGCTTCGACGGCCGCGCTGTGCCTTTTGATGGCAGTTGTGCTCGCCGCGCAGGGCGCACCGCAAGGCGCGCCGCAAACACCGGCGCCGCGTGCCGATCAAGCAGCCGCCCAGGCCCGCGACGCCGCGGAGATCACGATTGTCGGCTGCCTCGCCCAGGACAAGAGCTCCCCTGACGATTTCGTCTTGACGATTGCCCCCGCCGCGACCGCCGGCGCAGCGACCGCCGGCGCTGCAGGCGCGGCTACCGCGGGCGACCCCGCACCGGCGACGAACCCACGTCCCGGCGGCACTCCAGGCAGCGATGTGGCGCGCGCATCGAGTGGTGGCGCAGCAGCACGGCCGGCCACCTACAAGATCACTGGGCTTGACGACGAGAAACTCAAGCCGCACGTGAATCAGCAGGTCGAATTGAAGGGCCGCATCAAGGCCGCGAGTGCGGCGGCTGCGTCAAGTGGCGCCGCGCAGGAATTCGACGCGAGCTCGGTGAAGATGATCAACGCCACGTGCCCGGCAGCCAAGTAACTTCTACCGCCACCCTGCATACGCATGCGTCGCCTCCCAGAAGCGCATGCGTATGCGCGGCCCCAATCCTCTGAGCAAAAGCAGTGGCCATGACGTGGCCCTGTGATTGCACAGTGAACGGGGAGCTTTCGCATCAACACATTGCCCGTTTGGAGGAATTTATGAGCTCGACATTAGTCCGATTCGCCGTCGCGTCGGTGACAAGCCTGACGCTCACGGGCGTCCTGCTGGCACAGGCTCCGCAGACACCGCCGCCACAGCCGCCCCGCACCGATCAGACCACTCCGCAACGCGGCGGTGACAACGTCACCTTGGCCGGATGTCTGATGCAGGGCAAAGACGTGGCCGCGCTAAAGACAGCAAGCCCAGAAGACTTCTTCCTGACCAACGCCATGCCCGCTGGCGCGGCGACCACGTCGGGCGCCGGCACTCCCGGAGCGACGACGCCCGCGACCGGCACCCCTCCGCCGTCGACAGCAGGCGGCACGCGCCCGAGCGATGCAGCGCGCGCCGGCGGCGCGATGGGAGGAATGGGAAAGACCTATCGGATCTCCGGGCTCGACAAGGATCAGTTGTCGAAGCACGTCAACCATCAGATTGAAATACAGGGCAAAGTGACCCCTGGCGGCGCTTCGGGCACGCCGAGTGCGACAACGCCAACGCCGGGAGCGCCGGCAGGCGCGGCGGCCTCGGGCGCGAGCGATCTCGCAGGCGTGATTCAGGCGACGTCGGTAAAGATGATCAGCGCGACCTGCACCTCGAAGGAATAGGCTCGCATCGTGACGTTCGCGTAGCGGCGAATGCACGCCCGGAATTCACTTCGTTCGGAGTGAATTCCGGGCCGCTTTCAGCTGTTCAGCGATCCGCTCTCAGTACGTATGCGTTGATAGAATCGGCGTATGCGTAGGTGCGCTGTGTCGGCTGCCGTCGTCACGGCAGCGCTGAGTATCGTCGGTCTCCACGCTCAACGCGACTCCACCCCCCGCGGCAACATCCTGATCGATCTGTGGAGCGCCGGCAAACCCGCCTTCGGTGTGTTCGTTCCCAACGAGAATCCTGTTGGTCGTGGAAAGGGCAGAGGCGACCCAGGCGCGCCGCTTCCCAAAGCGGTCTACACGATCGCTGGCGGTGAGAAGCTCGCCGCCAATCCTCTCTATGACTATGTCTTCCTCAACCTCGAAGGCAACTACGATGCGGCGGCGATCAAGGCCATCGCCGCCGGCTTGCGCAGCTCACAGGCCACGAGCCGCAAGGCATTGTTAGTACGCATTCCGCCGTTCCACGAGGATGTTGCGGCCGGTGCTGCGCGGATCAAAGAGGCGTTCAGCCTTGGTGCGGATGGTGTTACCGTGCCGCACGTCGAAAGCGTGGCCGAAGCGAAACGCGTGCTCGACGCCTTTCGCCAGACGGGCGTGAACGTCTGGTCGCCGTCCAATCCGGCAGGCGACAAGATCGCGATGCTGATGATCGAAGATCCCGGTGCGCTCGCGCAGACAAAGGAGATCGCCGACCTCAAAGGCATCAGCCTGCTGGCGTGCGGCATCGGCAGCATGACCCAAGCGCTCGGTGGCGATCGTGCGAAGGGCGAAGAAGCAACACAGAAGGTGCTTGCCGAAACCAGGCGCGTCAAGGTGCCGAACATGCTCACCGCTAACGCGCAGGACGTGGAGAAGCGCATCAAAGAAGGCTTCCTCGCGCTCCTGATGCAGGGGCAGCAGGCCGACGAGGCGATCAAGATCGGCCGCGTCGCGGCGGGCCGCTGAAAAAGGGTTTAGACCCTTTCCGGGCGCGCGTGCTGCAGCGCATGGAAGAGGCCGGCCTCGTCAAAGGACTGGCGACGAAGACGGACGACCGCCGGCGCATGTTCACGATGCAACCCGCCGGACGACGGGCGTTGCAGCTCGAGGCGGAGCGTCTGGCGCGGCTGGCCGCGCTCGTGCGTGCCAAGCGTCTCGTCTCCGAAGAGGCCTGAGCGTGACGTCGCATCGCTGGTCGCGCTTTGCCCTGCGCGCGCTGCTGCGTGCATATCCACGCGACTTGGACTGATGATTGGAGCTGCCGGCGCGATGGCGGCAACCGGACTCTTGCGCGCGCTGTTGTTCGAGACGAGCGTGCACGATCCCTGGACGTTCGCGATTGTGCCCGTCCTCCTCGCGGTCGTTGCGCTGATCGCGTGTTACATGCCGGCACGCCGCGCGTCACGCGTCGATCCGGTCGTGGCGCTGCGCGCCGAGTGGATCAGGGTGTCAGGAATTCGCGGTAGTTTTGTTTGTTGATCTGCACCGTGACCGCCTCGCGCGGCGCTCCGAGTGAGCGTGCGGGCACGCCGTTGATGGCGATGGCAATGGTTGACGGATCGCCCACCCGGAGCACGAATTCCTCTTTCGCGTCAAAGCTTTGGTTGTCGCCAGTCTGCAGCAATCGCGCAATCACCGGCGTTCGATCGGCTGTGGCGGAAACCCAGCACGGGCCTGTCACTTTCATGTCGAGGCGAAGGCTGTCGGGCGTCAGGTTCGCAGCGTGCGTCGCGTCGTTCACTGGCGGCGCGGTTTCCGCCGGTTGAGGCGGCTGTGCCTGGGCGTTCGCCACAACCTCCTCACTGCCGCGCCGCGATGCCACAATGAAATACGCCCCCAGCAGGATGACGACCGCAGTGGCCGCGAGCGCGGGCACCACACGGCGATCGGCAAACAGCGCCGGCCGGTACTCACCTGGGTTTGCACTTGCGGCCATCACCATTCGGCCAGGCGAGCGGTCGGCCGCATTCGCCTCAGCGAGCTGCACGGATGGCGTTTCGGCAACTTGTTCGAGGTATTCGTCGACGATGTCCTCGGGATCGAGGTCCACTTCGCGCGCGTACGCGCGCAAAAAGCCGCGCGTGTAAATGCTTGCAGGCAGCCGATCGAACTCGTTGACTTCGAGCGCTTCAAGCTGGGAGATGTTGATTTTCGTCGCGCGCGCCAGCTGCTCGAGCGTCAACCCTTTACGCGTGCGCGCGTGCCGCAGGGTAGCTCCAACGTCCATAGCGAGTACCTCGCTGCCTCAGATTCGATCTTACCCTGTGCAGGATACCGACCGGCGTTTGTTGCGCCCGAGGTGGCGTCCCAGACACGGCTGAGCTGGCAAGACGAGCCTAGGTGCACAGACCGAGTACACGCACGAGACACGTGCAAGTTGCGAACTCAGGGCGCGCGCCGCCGTGCGCCGAGATACGTCATCGCGCCGCCGAAAACGATCAGCACCGCGCCCCACCACAAATTGATGTTGACGCCAAGAACGAGCGCACCAATTACGACGCCGTGCAGCAGCAACACCACTCCACAACAGAGCAGCAGCAGTCCAATTGAAACGCGCAAATCGAAAGTCATTACCAGAACACCAGGTTCAACCCGAGCGTCAGCATCAGCACCACCAGCCCGAGCACACCGGGCCGGTGATGCCAGGGAAGATGCGTTTCCGACAGCCGTGGCGTAAGGCTGTACACCAGCCCTTCGAGTTCCCGATCAGCTTTTGGTTTGGTCACAACGCTGACGAGAATCGTCACGACAAAGCACGTCGTCCACGCCCAGATGGCGCCCCAGAAGTTCTGCGCCATGTCGGACGGATAGGTGTGCACGACCGCGATCTTCGGCACCAGCGCCGCGGTTTCGCCGACGTTTGTGAGTTCGTAGTGCAGCGCCGCCGCCAGCGTGCCGGCGACCAGCCCTGTAAACGCGCCATGCCCGGTCGTGCGGCTCCAGAACATGCCGAGGAGGAAGGTCGCAAACAGCGGCGCGTTCACGAAGCTGAACACTAGTTGCAGCATGTCCATGATGTTGTTGAAGCGCATCGCGGCATACGCCGTTGCCACGCTGATCCCGATGCCGGCGACCGTGGCAATGCGTCCCATGCCGAGGTAATGCGCGTCGCTGGCGTTGCGCCTGATGTACGCCTGGTAGATGTCGTATGTCCACACCGTATTGAATGCGGTGACGTTGCCGGCCATACCTGACATGAAACTGGCCATGAGCCCGGTCAGCCCCAGGCCGAGCAGGCCGGCCGGATAGTAGCGGGCCATCATGTGCGGCAGCGCCATGTTGTAGTCGTAGGAGCCGTTTGCCATCAACGGAAGCAAAGGTGGACCATCGCCCGCATTCACCGTCAGCGCGAGAGCGATGATGCCCGGAACGATCACCAGAAAGGGAAACATCATCTTGGGGACTGCGGCGATGAGCGGGGTCAGCCGCGCGGCGTTGATCGAATCGGCAGCCATCGCGCGCTGGACGACGAGAAAGTCGGTGCACCAGTATCCGAACGAGAGGACGAACCCGAGCCCCATCACCAGGCCGAACCACTCCACCCCCATGGGGTTGGCGCTGGCCTCGCCCACGTTCGCCCAGGCGTGCATGAACGTGTCGGGCACACGCGCCGCGAGACCTTGCCATCCTCCCACTTCACGCAGCCCCAGATAGACGAGCGGCGCGAAGCCAAATACGATCAGAAAGAACTGCAGCACCTCGTTGTAGATGGCGCTCGTCAGCCCGCCGAGCGCGATGTAACACAGCACCACCAGCGCCGAGATCACGATGCTCAGGTTGATGTCCCATCCGAGCAGCAGCGACAGCAGCGCGCCCATCGCATACATGCTGATGCCCGAAGAGAACACAGTCATCACCGCAAACGTGACGGCGTTGAATCCCCGCGTTTTTTCGTCGAAGCGCAACTTCAGATACTCCGGCACGCTGCGCGCGCGGGAGCCGTAATAAAACGGCATCATGAATACCCCGACGAAGACCATCGCCGGGATCGCGCCCACCCAGTAAAAGTGGCTGGTGAGAATCCCGTACTTCGCGCCGCTCGCCGCCATGCCGATCATTTCCTGCGCCCCGAGGTTGGCCGAGAGAAACGCCAGACCTGCGGTCCATGCCGGAATCGAACGGCCCGCAAGAAAGAAGTCCTCGCTTCCGACAACACGTCTGCGAAGCATGAAACCGATGCCGAGTACGAAGACGCCGTAGAGCGCGAGGATGAGAACGTCGATCGCTGTGAGGGTCACGGTGCTTCATTGTGCCTCGGGTCTTCATCTCGACCGGCCCAAATCCAGCACGGGTAACGGGTTGAGCTTGTCGTCGGCCTTACGCTGAAAACGTGGTGCACCGGTCTCGAGTGCTGATCGTGGCTGCGGTGGTCGCCGTGATTGTGGTGGCGATGGCAAACTCTTGAACGCTTGAATTCATCCATTGGGTCAAGATTTCCCGCCTGCAAGACTTCTCGCCCCTCGGAGCGGGGCAAAGCAATAGAGATACGGAGCAAGGCGGAGCTCCCTCTCCATTGCGCGACGATCTCAGGCGGAAGCTTGCTACGTATACTGTCGTCGGCTCGAGCCCGGGCCGAGATCGCATGGTTCAAACTGTCGGCGTCTTCGTTTGTCTCGCCTTTCTTGTGCCTTGTCGCGCGCTTGCCCAGCCGTCATCCGACACCGGTGCCGCCAGAAAACAGGCCACCGCAACACGGGTCGTCAACGCGACGCTCGACATCGACGGTCGTCTCGACGAGGACGCCTGGCAGCTGGCGCCGCCGGTCACCGATTTCGTGCAGAAGGAGCCGACCGAAGGTGCGCAGCCAACCGATCCCATGGAGGTGCGGTTCCTGTACGACGACTCTGCACTGTATGTCGGCGCGCGGATGATCAGCCGTGAAGGGCGCGCCATTCAGGCGCCGCTGGGACGCCGCGACAACGTGGGTCAAGCCGAGCACATTCTCGTCGCGTTCGATACCTTCCTCGATCGTCGCACTGCCGTCGTCTTTGGAGTGACCGCAGCCGGTGTGCGTCTGGATCGCTTTCACGCGACCGACAACGAAGAGAGTTTCGATGATGGCTTCGATCCGGTTTGGGAGGCGCGGACCAACGTCACCGACGAGGGATGGACCGCGGAGTTGTGGATTCCGTTTTCGCAGGTGCGGTTCAATCGCGACGCCGATCTCGTGTGGGGCCTCAACATTCGGCGTTTCAGACCAACCCTGGACGAACAGGACTACTGGATTCTCGTTCCGCGCACTGATCGCGCATGGTCGTCCCGTTTCGGCGAGCTGCGCGGCATTGCCAATGTGCCGCCGCGGCGCCGCATCGAGCTCTTGCCCTACGTCGCCGGCGCATCTACTATGCACGCGGCGGCGGACCGCGTGAATCCGTTCAACCGCGGATCGAATGTGAACGGCCGTGTGGGTGCGGATCTCAAGATCGGCTTCGGTCCTAATCTCACGCTCGATGCGACGTTCAATCCGGATTTCGGGCAGGTCGAGGCTGACCCGGCCGAAGTCAATCTCACTGCGTTCGAAACACGATTTCCCGAAAAGCGTCCCTTCTTTCTCGAGGGCGCGCCGCTTTTCAACATCGGACACGCCAACTTCTACTACTCGCGCCGGATCGGCGCGCGGCCGCTTGGTCCCGCTGTTGGCGAGTACGTCGACTATCCATCGGCGCAAACCATCATCGCGGCGGCAAAGCTCACTGGCCGTTTGCGGTCGAAGACCTCGATTGGATGGTTGTCGGCGGCGACAGATCAGGAATTCGCCCGCGTCACGTCGGCCGACCTCACACCGTTGTCCCGCATTCGTGTCGCGCCGCGCACGTTTCACAGTGTAGGTCGCGTGTTACAGGAATTTGGCCCGCTCGGTAACACCGTAGGTGCCTTTGTCAACGTGATGCACCGCGATCTCGCTGCCGGCGACCCGCTGGCCAGTGTGCTGTCGCAAAACGCCCTGGGCGTCGCCGGCAGCACTCTGCTGCGCTTCAAGGGCGGCGAGTACGAGCTCCGCGCCGCCGGTGGCACCTCGTTTGTAGGTGGACAAGCGCCGGCGATCGAGCGCATCCAGCGCAGCAGCGCGCATTACGCGCAGCGCCCGGATCGCGCGTATTCGCGGCTCGATCCGACCTTGACGTCGCTGACCGGCTGGTCGCTGCAGGCGAACGTGGATCGAGTGAGCGGACGACACTGGCTGTGGGGCATGAGCACGAAGGTCGACTCGGAGAATTTCGAGACCAACGACATCGGCGTCCTCAACGGCGCTGATGGTCTGCTCCTCAACGGTGATGTGCGCTACCGCGAAACGCGTCCCGGCAGGATTTTCCGCTCCTATTCGATCGGTGTCGAGGTGCGCAACGATTCGACACTGCGTTTGATCCGGCAAGCCGGGGAAGTCCAGCCCAACGTCAGCGTGACATGGGCGAACTACTGGACGACCTCGGTGGCGGTGAGCCGGAACCTTGTCGAGAAGAGCGTATCGCTTACCCGTGGTGGTCCGCTCATGGCTCGTGCCGGAGGCTGGAACACGAGCATCGAGTTCGGCAACCGCGCCACGTCGCAAACGCGATGGAGCGGTGAGCTGGAGTTCGGGACCGCGGACGATGGCGGGTACACGCGCACTGTGAGCACCACGCTGTCGTTCCGGCCGGGTCCGCGCTGGCAGCTTTCGGCCAGTCCGTTTTACGAGCGCCTGAAAGACACGACGCAGTACGTCACGACATTCGACGGCGGGCGGGCGGAAACTTACGGCAGCCGCTACCTGTTTGCGTTCATCGATCGCAGTACGGTGTCCACTGCATTTCGTCTCGGCCTGACCTTGAAGCCGGATATGAACCTTGATGTCTACGCCGAGCCCTTTGCCGCGTCGGGTCGCTATTACGATTACGGCGAACTGCTCGCGCCCGCAACCGCCGATCGCCTGACGTACGGCACCTCCGGCACCACGGTCGAAGTGCAACCCGACGGGACCCGCATCGTCCGCATCGGTGAGCTCTCGTACACGCTGCGCAATCGCGATTTCAATACGCTCTCATTCCGCAGCAATGTCGTGTTGCGATGGGAATGGCGGCCGGGCAGCACGTTGTATCTCGTGTGGCAGCAGGATCGCTCGCATACCGAGCGCATCGGATCGTTCGTTGATGCCGCCGACATGTTCCGATCGCTCACGGCGCCCGGCGCCAACATCTTCGTCGTGAAGACGTCCTTCTGGTTGCCCATTGGTTAGCAGCATGCCGCGACCCCGGTCTACCCGGCGCCGGCTTCGGCCGCGGCGGCCGACGATGTTGCGTGTGCGGCGCGCCACCGATCCACGCCATCGTCCCCCCAAGGGACTGCCGGCGTTCTGGACGCGCGCGCGGCGGTTGTTCTGGTCCTGGTGGCCGTGGTTGGTGCTGTCGGTGTGGGCATTTACCGCGAGCAGGGAGGGGTGGGGAATCGCTGCGCTGTGCATGGCGCTCTTCAGCTATCTCAGCGCGCCGGTAGAAACGCCGCCGCGTTTCGGCCTCGAGCACGAGATGGCGATCGACTCGGACGAGTTCCTCACCAGCATTTCCGGCGCCACCGGCGCGCCGTTCGTGCCCGGCAATCGGGTCGACATTCTGAACAACGGCGACGAGTTTTTTCCGCCGATGCTGGAGGACATCGAGAAGGCGCAGCTCTCGATCACGATGGAGGCCTACATCTATTGGGCGGGAGACATCGGGATGAAGTTTGCGCGCGCACTCGCGCGGCGCGCGCGTGCCGGCGTGCGGATCAAGATTCTGCTCGATGCCATCGGCGCGGCGGACATCGGCGATGAAATCGTCAAGATGCTCGAAGAGTCCGGCTGCCAGATCGCCTGGTACAACCCGATTCGCTGGTACACACTCGGCCGCATCAACCACCGCACGCATCGCAAGTCGCTCATCATCGACGGGCGGGTCGTTTATACCGGAGGGGCGGGTATCGCCGACGAGTGGCTGGGTCACGCGCAGGATCGGCAGCACTGGCGCGATATTCAGATTCGCCTCGAAGGGCCGGGCGTGACGCCGCTGCAGACCGGCTTCGGACAAAACTGGCTCGAGTGCACGCGCGAGTTGATCTCCGGTCCTGAGTACTATCCCGTGCACGAGCCGGCGGGTGACTTGAGCGTGCTCACGATCATGAGCTCGCCGGTGACAGGTGCGTCCAACGCGCGCACGCTCTACTACCTGTCGATCACGTCGGCGCGCCGCTCGATCTACATCGCCACTCCCTACTTCGTCCCCGACCCGCCGGGACTCCACACCTTGATCGATGCCAAAAAGCGCGGCGTCGATGTGCGCATCATGGCGTCGGGCGACACGAATGAGAACTGGCTCTCGCGACGAAACGCGGTGCGCCTTTACGGCCGTCTCCTCGAAGCCGGCGTCGAGATCCTGGAGTACGAAGGGACGCTGCTGCACCACAAGACGATGGTCGTGGACGGATTGTGGACGACGATCGGCACCAGCAATTTCGACAGTCGCTCGTTTGCGCACAATGAAGAGAGCAACGTGTGCGTCTACGACGGCTCACTCGCAAGTCAGATGCAGGCGATCTTCGAGCTGGACACAGCGTGTTGCACGCGGATTGAGCTGCAGACGTGGCGCAAGCGCGGTTGGTTCTGGAAGCTGCAGGAGTTCATTGCGGCGTTTCTGCAGGAGCAGGTGTAGCAGGCCCTTCGACTCGCGATGCTGGCGCAGGACGCCGGTGGGGCAGGCAGGATAGACAGGGCGGGTTAGGCAGGTGAGGCGGGTAGCGCGGGGTGGCAGGGTTCGCTGCCCTGCGCCGCGCTCGGCTTGGAGGCGATCCGAAGCGAACTCGCGGCGGATCTTCAACCAGCCATCGACTCAGGTCGGCTAACATCCCGAGAACGGGAGGTCGTATGCGACGTCAGGCGCGCCATTATGCGATTGCCAACCGCTCGGTGCTGGGCGCGATCGTGCTCGGGCTGCTGATCACTGCCGCAGCGATTGATGCGCGATTCGCGGATGACAGCGAGCGAGTGCTGACCATCGATCACTACGTTACGGTGCGATCGACGGTTCCCGCTATCGCTGGCCAATCAGCGCAAATCTACGTCCGTGAGCGCGCCAAGGCTGGCACTGTGCTCCGCGGAGCTACGTTGACCGAACGCGTCGTCCTGTTTGTCCACGGTGCGGGCACGCCCGGCGCCGTGGCATTCGACGTTCCGTACCAGGATTACAGTTGGATGGCCTACCTCGCCAACGCCGGCTTTGACGTGTTTGCGATGGACTTCACCGGGTACGGCCGGTCAACGCGCCCGCCGGTGATGAATGATCCGTGCAATCTCTCAGCGGAGCAGCAGACGACGCTCGTCCCCGCGCTCATTTCCGCACCGTGCGCCAGCAGCTACAAGCGGCAGCTGACGACGATCGCATCGGACTGGGACGATCTCAATGCCGTCGTCGACTACATTCGCGCGCGGCGCCGCGTTGAACGCGTCAGCTTGATTGCCTGGTCGCTCGGCGGACCGCGTGCCGGCGGCTTTGCGACGAGTCATCCCGACAAAGTGCACAAGCTCGTCCTGCTGGCGCCGGCGTTCAACCGCACTGCGCCGAGCGCTGCGCCCGCAAACGTGCCGGCGGACGGCGTGGCGATGAACAAGCAGTCACGCGACGACTTCGCCGCCAATTGGGATCGGCAGGTGGAGTGCGGAGATCAATACGATCCCGCCGTACGCGACGTCGTGTGGTCGCAGTTGCTCGAATCGGACCCCGTGGGCGCCACCTGGGGCACTGGCGTTCGCCGCGCGCCAGGCACGACCGTGTGGGGATGGAACACGGATGTCGTGGGAAAGATGAAGGTGCCGGTGCTGCTCGTCGCGGGTGTGCACGACAAGCAGGTCGTGCCGCAGCGCGTGCGCGATTTGTACGCCGATCTTGGTTCGACCGAAAAGGTGTTCGTCGATCTGGGTTGCTCCTCGCACAACGCGATGTGGGAACGGAACCACGCGCTGTTGTTCCGCGCGTCGCTCGAGTGGCTGACGCAGGGGTCGGTGAACGGCAGCAAAGAGGGAACGATCCGTTTGGGTTATGAGCCGGGCACCGGGTCAGCACGGTAGCTGACGGCTGGCAAGGTGCCAGGACGGCCAGCATCGCGGGTCACCACGAACGCATATGAAGGCCACGGACTTCGAAACACGTCGCGCGGTTCCATCGGATGCAGAAGCGATCGCGCTCGCGCACCGGGATTCGATTCGATCGATTGGTCCGCTGTTTTATCCGCCGACCGTCGTCGATGACTGGGAAGAGGGTCTCGTCGGCGATGTCTATGTCAAGGCAATGGAGCGCGGCGAGGTGTTCTTTGTCGCCGTGGGCAACATCCCCGATCGGTCCTCGGTTCTCGGATTTGCGAGCGACTACTGGATCGAGGGTTCGACACATGGGACGTCGGTCTACGTGAGGGGTTTCGCGGCGCGTCGTGGAATCGGATCTGCGCTCTTCGCGCTCGCCGAGGCGCATGCGGTTGCGCACGGCGCCAGGACGATCCACGTCGAAGCCTCGCTTGCCGGTGTGGAGTTCTACCAGGCGAACGGGTGCACCGAGATGCGTCGCGGAGAAACGCACCTGATGTCCGGCCGTCCGATTGCCTGCGTGTTCATGCGCAAAGACGTAGGGGCGCGGACGCGCGTGTAATGGTCAGCATGCAGCCGCGGCATCCGAATCCCTACGGTAAGCCAATCATCTTCTTCGACGGCGTGTGCGCCATGTGCAACACGTTCGTCGCCATCGTCCTCAAAGCCGACCCTGAAGAACGCTTTCTCTTTGCCCCACTTCAGGGCGACACGGCACGCGAGCTGTTGCCTGCGCTCTCCGAGGATCCGCGCGAGTGCAACTTGCCGACGATGTCGAAGAGGCCTACGCGGCGATCTATGCGGACAGTGGAACGAGCTTGATCACGGTGTATGGTGTCAGGTTCAAAACCACGGAAATTCCGACGCTGCCGCGTCGTGAGTCGCGACCCGGAACATTATGGCTGCGTCGCGACCGTACCATCATCGCGATGTCCAGTGGTGGCGGAGAATGTTCCGAGGCGGTGCGCAGTTATGTAACGGAGATCGCGGCTCGCTGATGTTGTGAGCGTGCGCACTCGGTCGATACCTCACCGTTGGCCATGCATGCGGTCGGTGAAGCATTTTCCTTCCTCTCATTAGATTCTTCCGCGCACGGCGTCGCAAAAATCCGCGGAGAATGGCCGACATGCACCACACGTTGCTGCCGCGCACCGCGGCGCATGGCTGCACGTGGACGGTGCATTTGGGTTGTGGGCCGCGGTCAGTCCCTCGCTGCGGCATCTCGTTGCCGGAATCGCCCAAGCAGACTCCATCGCAACCGACGCGCACAAATGGTTGAACGTTCCCTACGACTCGGGCATTGCCATGATCGCGCACGCCGAATCGCATCGCCGGGCCTTCAGCCTCGCGGCGCAGTACATTCAGGATCACCCCGCCGCCGTTCCCGTCTGCCTGCGAAGCTGCCGGCGCTGAGCGAGCGTCGCGAGTCGAAGGGCAAATCTTCCTATTTCTTGAGTGCCGGATGGACGTACCCCGCGGGCAGCACCCGATCCGGATCCGGCCGTACGCTCAAGTAGTCAACGTGATCCGTGATGTCGGTCCAGCCATGCGGCACGCCCGCCGGGATGATGATGATGTCGCCCGTCTTCACGACTTTCTTCACCACGTCGTCCCCCATGATCAGACCGCTGCACGAGGGACCGTTGAGCACACGCGTCACTTCACTTTCGGGCGCCGACTTGCGTCCGTTCACGATGCGCCCGCCCGTGACGAGCGTGCCACCGCCCGAAACGATGATGTAGGTCTCGGTCTGATGATCGTGCGAGATACCGCTTGCCGTGCCCGCCGGCGGCGGAGTCGTGGATTGCTCACCGCAGGGAACCGGCGCTGCCGCTTGCGCCCGGCCCGCAGC
>JBKPDL010000158.1:0-45981 GCA_046727855.1 Acidobacteriota bacterium | reverse complement strand
CACTATCGGTGCAGCTACCGCGCTCACTCCGATCTGCGGTTCTGGTTTGGGTTCGGGCGCCGGTTGGGCCGCGGGTGCAGACGCGGGCGACGATTCGAGCGGTGGTGTGACGATCGATGTCAGCGCGCCGAGGTCCAGCGGAGGCGCGACATCCGCTGCTGGCGGAGCGACACCCGCCTGCGGCTCGATGTTGACTGGCGGCCCGAGGTTTACTGGCGACGCAGAGTCGACAAGCGGTCCGGCAAGAGCCGGCGGCGCGAAAACCATCGGCGTCTGCGCGAGCGCTTTCGCAGGGGCCGCTTCGGCGAACCGCAACACCGCGTTCATCCGCTCGTTTTGCGCCGCCTCGAACGAGAGTGTCACGGGGTTTGCGGCCGCGGGTGTCTTGATCGCGCCAAGCTCGCGATTGATCTGGTTGACCGTTGTTTCGAGCTCGGGATCATGACGCGCGAGCGGCACGGCACGGCGGTAATACTGCAACGCCTTCTCGAGCTCGCCACGACGGTGGTGAATCTCGCCGATGCCACGAATGGCGGCAAGATTATCCGGCGCACTGTCGAGGACGCACTGCAACTCCTGCATCGCGGCATCGAGATCACCGCGCTCGAGCAATGTGCATCCGAGCGTCACGCGCGCAGACAAGTATCCGGGATGCCGCGCCAGACCTTGACGGCAGACCTGCTCTGCCGCTTCGAGATTCCCCGAACGGCAGTACTCCTCAGCCAGTTGTGCGAACGCGATGGACGAGGGATCGGCTTCGACGCGACGGCGGAGCTCCAAAATGCGCGGATTATCTGTCACCGACGTAGCGCGATTCAGTGTTGCGAAGTTCCGAGCATCCGAAGCTCCGGAGTTCAAGGTTTCGAGGTTCGAACATCGAACCCCAAACAGTGGAACTCCGGAACCGGGAGCCAAGACCGTTATGTTACCGCATTGAAGCTGCAGTCGTCGTCGGGCTGCCCACCGTGACGCTGACCGACTTCGTCGCCTTCTGACCGATGTCGTCAGCGACCGTGAGCGTCACGTTATACGTGCCCGCCAGGTTGTAGGCTTGGCTTGTCGTTCGGCCTTGCGCCGCGCCGCCGTTACCGAAGTCCCACGAAAACGACACGAGTGTGCGGCCGGTTGCCGCTAGCGATCCGCTGGCGTTGAAGAACACTGTTTGACCCACCGCCGGCGAGGTCGGCGAGAAGACGAACTCCGCGGTTGGCGGCGTGCCCGCACCCACGTTGATAGCCAGTGCCGTCTGTGCCGCGGCGCCTTGACTGTCTGCGACGGTCAGTCGCACCTGATACGTCCCGGCGGTACGAAATTGATGCGTGGTGAAGACACCCGTCGCGGTTGTGCCGTCGCCGAAGTCCCACGTGTAGGTGCAGTTCGGACCGCACGTGAACTCCTGGCCATTGATTGGACTGACGTCGGTCGTCGTCGACGCGTCGAAACTCACCGTCTCGTATATCTTCGGGCCGTCGGGCGTTGCCGTAAACCGCGCGATCGGAGCGGCGTTGGGCGGCAGAACAACCCCCGCCGGCATGAGACGCAAGTCGGCGGACCGCACGTCTGCGCCTGAGTAGTCCGTTCCAACCGGCGTCACGATAAAGGTGATGATGTGTCCCGTGCCGTCGATTTCTTTCGGCGGCGCCGTATAGGTTGCGCGCGCTCGTCCATCGTCGCCGGTCACAAGATTCTTCGACGAAAGCGTGCCGAGGTCGTAGATCACGCCGCCCTCGGTGATGTCGATGCGCAATCCGAGGCCGCGCATGGGCCGCCCGTCGCCTCCGGTGGCCTCGATGTTGAGCACGGTCTGCGAAAAGCCGTCCTGCAGAATGTGGTCAGGCACGAGCGACATCGCAATCCGTATCGCAAACTCGGACGGGCCGGTCAGATCCGGCGCTTCGGTGTCGTGGACTGTGCAACCTGACACCGCAGTGACGAGCACTGCCATCACAACGAATTTGAGAGACCTGCTCATGGCAGGACCTTTTGAGTTCTCGTGTATGAACGTCCCCAACTGCCGGCTACTCCTCGTCCGCGAAATCGGCGAAGTTCACGTTCACCGTGCCGCTCGCTTCCACTTCGCTGCCTGCCTGGTCGTGGCCCCAGAACGTGACTTGCGCGATCGCGTTGATGAACTGTCCGCCGCCAATGCCCCGGAGGTTGCTGAGAGGAGGCTCGGATTTGTTGACGTGACGAACGAGATCGAACACGGCCTGGGCGGTACCGTTCGGAGGAACTGTGACGGTTACTCCGCCATCGAACCCCCAAGGCACGTCCACGCCGGGAGTGTTGCGTCCATCGGCACGGATGTAGCGCACGCGATACCGTTCGACGGTGACCGAGTTCAGGTTTGACGGGCCAAGCGGGACCGACGTGGTGCCGGGATTTTTCGCTACCAAGCGAAACGTCGCGCGTCCTGAATCGTTGACGGTGCCGCCCTTGGTAATGACGTCCGACAACAGGAAGCCCGCGAACGTGCCATCAGCGCCCGCCGACGCTTCGATGGCATTGATGACGAGGGCGACGGGCGAGCGCCCGGTCCGTGCCATCTCGCCGCAGGATGTGCTTACCAACGTCGCGGCAGCGAAGAGCACAATGCTGATCTTTGTTTGCAGTTTCGTAGTCGACATCACTTCGCTCCACCTAGCTCCGCGTGATCCGTGGGGTGATGAAGATGAGCAGCTCGTTGCTCACATCGGTTAATGTGTCGCGTTTGAACAGCCAGCCAAGCAGCGGAATCCGGTGCAGCATCGGGACGCGCCCTTCAGTCGCCTGCTCACGACTGAGATAAACGCCGCCGATCACGGTGGTCTCGCCGTCGCCGACGAGCACCGTGGTTTGCGCGCGCTGGGTGTCGATCGGCGGAATGCCGTTGACCTGACGGCTGAAGTCGGGCGACGCGTTCTCGAGGAACACGCGCATGATGATCGTGTTCGAGGCGGTGATCTGCGGCGTGACACGAAGCGTCAAGGCGGCCTGTTTGAAGCTCACGGTCACGGTGTTGTTGGCCACCGTTTGAATCGGGATTTCCGTGCCTTGCGTCATCTCTGCTTCCACGTTGTTCTGTGTGGCGACACGCGGGCTCGACAGGACGCGGCCGCGGCCGGTCGATTCCATTGCCGACAGCGCGACGTCGAGGTTCAGCGCTCCGTTGATTGACCCGAGCGCGATGCCGATCGCGCTGGTGGCGGCGGGAACACCGAGGTTGATACCGGTGTCGGCACGGGTATCGCCCTGCACCGGTCCCTGCAAGCCGCCGGTCCGGCCCGTGAGGCTGCCGGAGTTCGGGAATGCCAGCGGCGTCGTATTGCCAAGCGCCGGATCGAGGCGGCCGTTGAGGCCCCACTGCACGCCAACCGCGCGCGCAAACTCGCGGTTGGAGGCGACGATGCGTGCTTCGATCTCAACTTGCGGCTGCGGCCGATCGAGCGCCTTGACCAGCTCCGCGGCCGTACCCAGCCGATCGGCGAGGTCGCGCACGATCAATGTGTTGGTGCGCGAATCAACCTGCACCTCGCCGCGCGCGGACAGCGCGCTACGGGTGAGGATCGGCACGAGATCGGGCGCTTTCGCGTAGCTGAGGGGAACCGTCAGCACACGCAGCTCGCCGGCGAGCGCCTGCGCCTCCGTGAGCTTCCGCTGTTCTTCCTGCTCTTGCGCGAGCACGTTGAGCGGGGCAATGCGCACAACCGTGCCGTCAACCCGGTAGCCGAGTTTGTTGGCTCTCAGAATGATGTCGAGCGCCTGATCCCACGGCACATCACGCAGTGAGACGTCGACCGTGCCGTTGATCGTCGGATCGATGACGATGTTGAGCCCGCTGATTTCCGCGAACGTGCGGAGCACCGCGCGCAGGTCGGCGCCCTGGAAATCCAGGCTCACCGGCGTGCCGCGGAAACGCGGCTGCTGACTCTCGGTCTGCGAGCCGGTGATCTGCTGGCCGTCCAGCATCGTGCCGTTCGACTCTTGTTTCTGCGCGTTCGCGGCGAGCAGTGCCGTTGCCGCGGGGCTGTTGCCCGGGATCGGGGCATCGGGCGCGCTCGGCGGCGCCGCGGGTTCCGGCACGATGTCGGCGGGAACGGCGGGTGGAACCGGTTCGCCGGCGTTGCCCATGGCGCTGTCGAACAACACCCGCAGCTCGTCGCCGGCCTGCTCCACGCGATACGCAATCTGCTTGACGAGATCGACGACGAGACGGGTCACCAGCGGCTTGGCGCTGTTGGCCGCGACGCGAATGCGCTGAATTTCACCCTCGTTGACTTCGGTCACCGCCGGCACACCGCGCGAGCTCACGTTGGCGAAATCGCGCCACACGCGCGCGGGGCCCTGCTTGGATTCCTGCACTGATGTGGCAACCAGCTGCCCGTCTCCGCGGATCGCGACATCAGTGCCACCGGGCAGGGCGCGCACTCGACGCAGAGACTTCGCCTGCGGCGTGGCGGGGTCAAAGCCGCGCGCCACCACGGATTTGCTTTCGGTGCCAGCGGCGGCAGGACGGGCCTTCGGGCTAGTGACGGCTTCGGCCTTCAGGCCCGCTGGCCGCTCCACATCGACATAAATCACGTTGCGCGCGTTGTGCACGTTGTGCACCGCCGGTCGGTCCATCTTGACGCGCACGCGGGCAACCGACGCGCCATCAGGCGCCGTGGTCTCCTCGACGTCGACGCCGACCACCGGCGGCACCGGACCCACTGGCTCGGCGAGCACGCCCGCGGCGACGTTGCGGAGATCGATCACCACAGTGAGCGGATCGGGCTGGCTGGTGACGTACGCCACCGGCTCGCTCGACTCGATCATGATGGCGCTGACGCGGGCATCGAGCTTTGACACGATCGCGGTGAGTTCCGCCCGCACCGCAGGGCCGTTTTCGGCGCCTCCGTTGGCGGTCGCCGACGCGACAAACGCCGCGCCGAGGACACTGGCGATCGCCAGGGAACCCGCGTGACGGACGTTTGCGTGGAACGGCCGTGACGAACGTACGAAAATGCCCATTACTTGACCTCTCCGCCCAAGTACTTGCGCACTTCGCTCTGCTTTTCGAGCGACAGCGGATCGTTCACATCCCGGAGCATGACGACGGATTGAGCGTTAATCCCGCGCACGCTGCCATCCATCAAACGGTCACCGGCGCGTAGCGTGTAGGTTTTGCCATTCGCGGCACCTACCATCGCCACCCAGGCGCCACGGCTGTGCAGGATCCCTTTGACCACGACCTCTTCGACCATCACGCCCGCGATCCCTTCGGGTCGCTTCTGTTGCGTCCCGGGTTGCCGCGCATCCGACGCGCCTCGATTGAACAGGCTCACGAACGGATCGCGCCGGCTCTCCGGCGAGTACTGGAAGTTGGGCGGCGGCGTCGGCGCGTCCGACACTACCGGGGCACTGCGCGCGGGCGCCACGGCGGGTGCGGACGCCGCAGGCGGTGCCTGCCCCGCGAGCGCCACAGAGAACGCAAGAGCGAGAAGCATCGTCTTCACTCCGTCTTCTTCGGCGCGCTTGCGCTTGGCGCCGCTCCTGGGGCGTTGGCCCCACCAAGCAACACAAAGGTTGTTGCCGTGCAGCTCACGTCGATGCTGGCGTTGGGCTCCGGCTGTTGCTTGGCCTTGATGTCCAACTTGCCCACGTTGATCAAGCGGGGGAACTTGCTCACCCGATCAAGAAATGCTCCGAGATTGTGATAGCTGCCTTCGAGCTCGAGGCTGATCGGCCATTCCGCATGCATGGCTTTCGTGCTGACCGGCTGCGGCTTGAAGCCCCGCACCACCAGGTTCGATTGCACCGCCAGCGTCTGAAGGCGGCGCAGCAGATCACCGGCATCTTTTTCTTCCGGCAGGATCGGCTTCAACGCCTCGAGACGCACACGCCGGTCTTCGACTTCCTTGCGGAACTCCTCGAGACGCCGTGCCGCGTCGCGCCCGCGGTTGATCCGGCGTTGAATGCTTTCGAGCTCGTTCTCCTGCACCTTGATCGCATCACGTGCTGGCATCTCGTACCAGTAGTAGAAGGCGCCGGCCGCGCCGGCCGAGAGCAGGACAAACAGAACGAGCTGCGATTTCCAGGAGAGCTTGCTGACTGAGAGATCAGCCATTAGTTACCTCCCCTGCCGGCCGGCTTCGCGCTCGCCGGCGGCGCGAGACCTGCCATCTGAAACGTCCCCTTGATCACGAAGCGAATGAGCTCCGGCGCGTTCTGCTGCCCCGGCGTCACCGCGCTCTCGATGATTTCGACCGGCCGCTTGAAGTAGTGCGACGCCTCGAGGTTGCCGACGAAATCGGACAGCGTCGTGAGCTGCAGCGTGCGGCCTTCGATCGTCACGTCGAAGCCGTCCTGCTTCATGGTGGTGAGCCACATCATGTCGGGCAGCGCGCGGCTCACCTGATCGACCATGTGCACGGGCGCGTTCTGCCCCTTGCGAAGCTCGTTGATGAGCGTTTCGCGCTGTTCGAGCTGCGCACGCGTCGCTTCGAGGCTCGCGAGCTGCTTGAGCACCTCCGACAGCCGCTGCTCCTCGCGTTTCGCTGCATCGATGTCGCGTTCGAGCTGCGCCTGCTCGTTGCGAATCGAAAAGTAGCGCCAGCCGATCAGCAGCAGCGTGACGATCAGAATGAAGCTGCCGACGACGGTCATCTTCTGGCCAACCTGCATGGGTCTGCCGGCCGTCTTGGAGACGCGGCGCTCGGACTGAGTGAGGTTGATGCGAATCATCGGTCGCCTACCCTTCGCAGCGAGAGACCGACCGCGACCGCCGCGAGCGGCGCCATCTCGTCGGGGCTGACACCGAGCTTGTCGACGTCGAAGAAAACCTGCCGGAATGGATCGAAAAGCTCGACCTGCGTGGCAAAGCGCTCGCGCAGGCTGTCCATGAAGCCCTCGACGCGCGAGGCGCCGCCGCTCAGCATGATGCGATCGATGTGATCGCTCGACGCCGTCGCTTTAAAGAAGTCGAACGTCTTCTCCACTTCGAGCAGCACGTTGTCGGTCATCGCGCGCAGCACTGGGCGCGCGTCGTCGTAGCTCACGCCGTCGACGCTGTCGCCCTTCTTGAGTTCTTCGGCCGATTCGAACGGAAGACTGAGCTCTTTCTGAACCGCTTCGGTAAACGCGTTGCCACCCATCGAGATGTCGCGCGTGAAGACCGACTGCGATCCGGCAAGGATGTTGATGTTGATCGCGCTCGCGCCGGCGTTGAGCAGCGCGACCACCGCGTTCGATGAATAGCCGTAGTTGGCTTCGTAGGCGTTCTGCAGCGCGAACGCGTCCACATCCACGATCACCGGCGTGCGCCCCGCCTGCGTGATCACGTTCGTGTAATCCGCGATCTTGTCCTTCTTGGCGGCAACGAGCAGCACTTCCATCGTGCCCTGGCCGTCACCGCCGCGCGCCCCGTTGATGATCTGGTAATCGAGATTGACGTCCTGGATGTCGAACGGGATGTACTGCTCGGCCTCCCAGTAGATCGACTCGGAGAGTTCGCTCTCGCTCATCACCGGCAGGGTGATCTTCCTGACGATCACCGAGTTGCCGGAGAGCGACGCGGCGACCTCTTTCCCCTTGAACTGTTTGGACGAAAACATGCGGCCCAGCGAATCGGTGACCGCGCCCGAGTCGATGATCGAGCCATCGACGATGCTGTCGGGCGGTACCGGTTGCACGGCGATCGCGGAGACGCGATAGGTCTTGCCGCTTGGCTTCAGCTCAATCGCTTTGACCGTGTTCGACCCGATGTCGAGCCCGACAAGGCTTTTGTTTCGGTTAAACAGCACCTTCTTCGCTCGCTTTCCGAATGCTTGTCGCGAACGTCCGCTCCCCGCGGTTACGAACTTGGTGGACCGGGGCTGACGGCCGGCTCCGCAAACTCAATACCACCTCGTCCGTTCGTGGCAAATTCGTCGAAACTGGCCCGGAATGCCACTTTTCGTATCGACGAGCTGGCGCAGCGTGAGCGGCCGAGCTACGAAAGTGCAATCGGCCTCACGAAATCTGCAGTGAGCCCTAGTGCAATCTCAGAACACCCAATACCGCTTTGGGAGAGCTGACTCGTCCGGCTGAGTTATCGGCGGCAGAGCTAGGTGGCTTAGATGCCAAGTGCGTTAGGTGCGGCAGGTGCCTCAAGTGTGCACAGATGCGAAGGTGCCAGGTGCGGTGCAAAAGTGCCAGCGGTGCGCACAGACGTGCGTACGGTGCTCGGGTGGTGCGCGCGAGCACGCGCTGCGTGCACCGCACCGGTGCCCTGCGCATCGGCACCTGTGTACCTGCTGTACCTGCGCACTCGCGCATGGCACCTGCGCGCTCGCGCACTGCTATGCACCCCGTGTAATTCACTGCACTTCCCGCAGCCCGCGCAGCTTCCACACCCGAGCACCAGGCTTGCATGTGGCTCCAACTCGTCGTATCATTTGGGTTTGCCGTCATCGAGACGGGCGCTGTAATGGGGCGGACTTCGCCCCCAAGTCGGTGTGGTTTGAACCACGCCTTGTACTGGCGCAGCTTGTCCGCCGTAGCTTTGGCGAAGGCGGAAGTCGCGCCGTCAGGATCCCTAACAATGCGCAGTTTCGTTGCAACCCCGAAGACCGTGTCTCGCCGCTGGCACGTCATTGACGCCGACGGCCGGGTCCTCGGCCGCATTGCGACCCGTGCCGCGCGCCTGCTTCAGGGCAAGCACAAGGCGACGTATACCCCGTTCCTCGACACGGGCGACCACGTCGTCATCGTGAATGCGGCGAAAGTGAAGCTCACCGGCCGCAAGGAAGAACAAAAGGTTTATCGCCGCCACAGCGGCTATCCCGGCGGCCTGAAGGAAGAGCGCGCCGGCAAAGTACGCACGCAGCATCCCACACGCCTCGTCGAAGAAGCCGTGCGCGGCATGTTGCCGAAGACAAAACTCGGCGACGCGATGTATCGAAAGTTGAAAGTGTACGCGGGCAAGGATCACCCGCATCAGGCGCAGCAACCAACCGCATACGAGGTCGCGTAAATCTTGGCAGCACTTCAGTACTACGCAACAGGGCGCCGCAAGGAATCAACGGCGCGGGTTTTCCTCCGACCGGGCAAGGGCAGCATCACCGTCAACTACCGCGAGTTCGCCAACTACTTCCCCACCGAAGCGTTGCGCGTGCAAGTGCGTCAGCCGCTGCAACTCACCGAAGCGGCCGATAAATTCGACGTGGTGTGCACCGTCGGCGGCGGCGGGATCACCGGCCAGGCCGGCGCGATTCGTCTCGGCATCGCGCGCGCGCTCGTGGAATTCAACGCGGAGCTGCGCCCTCGTCTGAAGAAAGAAGGACTGCTCACGCGCGACGCCCGCGCCAAGGAGCGCAAGAAGTACGGGATGGCTGGAGCACGCAAGCGCTTCCAGTTCAGTAAACGTTAACGCACGTCATGGATGGAGGACATTTGACCCCGCTCGCGATGAAAGACCTGCTCCAAGCAGGCGTGCACTTCGGCCACCAGACCAAGCGCTGGAATCCAAAGATGAAGCCCTACATCTTCGGGGAGCGCAGCGGCATCTACATTCTCGACCTCGGCAAAACGGTCCGGATGTTCAAGACGGCCGAAGATTTCGTGCGTCAGCTCGCGGCGGAGGGCAAGACGGTGCTGTTTGTCGGCACCAAGCGCCAGGCACAGGACGTCATCGCGGAAGAAGCGACGCGCTCGGGCATGTATTACGTCAACGAGCGCTGGCTGGGCGGTCTCCTCACCAACTTCACGACCATTCAGCGCAGCATCGCGCGGCTGCGCGACCTCGAAGCGATGGCCACCGACGGCCGCTACGAGTTCATGCCGAAAAAGGAAATCGCGCGCGCGGAAAAAGAAAAGCGCAAGCTGCTGAAGAATCTCGAAGGCATCCGCAACATGTCGCGGCTTCCCGACGCGCTCTTCGTCGTGGACACACGCAAGGAAAAGATCGCCGTCGACGAAGCGCGCAAGCTGAAGATTCCCGTGATCGGCATCGTCGACACCAACTGCGATCCCGATGAAGTGGACTTCGCAATTCCCGGCAACGACGATGCGCTGCGATCGATCCGGTTGTTTGCGGCGCGTGTGGCCGACGTGATTCTCGATGGCCGGGGCGAGCGCGAATCAGCGCTCGCCGAACAGGCACAAGCCGATGCCGAAGCCGCGGCCGCCGAAGAGGCGAACCGCACGGTGCGGCCGGCTAACCTGCGCCGCCCGCAGCGCGCGAGCGAAACGCCGACGCCCGCAACTCCGTAAAGGTTCCGGAGTTCGAAAGTCTCGGCGCCGGCTGAACGTAGGCCGGCGCTTTTTATGTACGTGCCGGCGGGCCTAAGCTCGCCGTTACCCACGCATCATGTTAGCCGGTACCCACGCATCAGGTAGCGCGGACCTTTAGGTCCGCGAGGAGCATCAATGGTTATCACCGCAGATCAGGTCAAACAGCTTCGCGACAAAACCGGCGCGGGAATGATGGATTGCAAGACGGCGCTGACCGAAGCCGGCGGCGAATTCGACAAGGCCGTAGAGCTTCTGCGCAAGAAGGGCCTCGCCTCCGCCGCCAAGCGTGCAGGCCGCGCCACCAGGGACGGGCTGATCGGCCACTACATCCATATGGGCGGCAAGGTCGGCGTGTTGGTAGAGGTGAACTGCGAGACCGACTTCGTCGCCCGCACCGAGGATTTCCAGACCCTTGCGAAAGAGCTGGCGATGCACATCGCCGCGGCCGATCCGCGGTATCTCAAGCGTGAGGACATCCCCGCCGACGTCCTCGAGAAAGAGAAGGAAATCTTTCGCGCGCAGGTGCCGGCGGGCAAACCTGCGAACGTCGTGGACAAGATCGTGGAAGGCAAACTCGAAAGCTACTACGCGCAGGTGTGCCTCATGGATCAGCCTTCGGTGCGCGACCCGGCCATCACTATCAAGCAGATGATCGCAAACGCTGCGGCGAAGACAGGTGAGAACGTGACGGTGTCGCGCTTCGTTCGCTTCAAATTAGGTGAACTCGCTGAATAGCGAATCTGGAGCTTGTGGAGCTATGCCGGTTTGGAGTTGATTTGGTGATTCTCCAAATTTGGAGATCACTACATTTGGAGATCTTGAAGTCTCCAAGTCAACTCCAAATCTCCAGGTCTCCAGCTCACCAAATTCACCGGCTATAATCCCTTTTCGTGCCCGCCGACCCCGAACCTTCTTACAGACGCATCCTCCTGAAACTCTCCGGCGAGGCGCTGATGGGCGATCACGCCTACGGCATCGATCCCGCCGTGGCCACACGTATCGCACAGGACATTCTCGAGATCCAGGCGCTCGGTGTGCAGACCGCCATCGTGATCGGAGGCGGCAACATCTTCCGCGGCCTGGCTGCGAGCGCGCGTGGGATGGACCGCTCGACCGCCGACTATATGGGGATGCTGGCCACGGTGATCAACGCGCTCGCGCTGCAGGACGCGCTCGAGGCGCAGGGCGTGCCCACGCGCGTGCTCACGGCCATTGAAATGCGCGCCGTCGCCGAACCATTCATCCGCCGACGCGCCATCCGTCATCTCGAGAAAGGCCGCGTCGTCGTGTTTGCCGCGGGCACCGGCAATCCGTACTTCACGACCGACACGGCGGCGGCGCTTCGCGCCATGGAGATCAAGGCCGAAGTGATTCTGAAGGCGACGAAGGTCGATGGCATCTATACCGAGGATCCGGTAAAAAATCCGCAGGCGGTCAGGTTCGAGCGCATCTCATATCTGCAGGTGCTGCAGGAGCGGCTCCAGGTGATGGATGCCACCGCGATCTCGTTGTGCATGGACAACAAACTGCCCATCGTGGTCTTTAATCTGAAGGTGCCGGGCAATATCCGGCGCGTGGTGATGGGTGACGGGGAAGTTGGGACGACTGTTACTGCATAGGCCGGCACGGAAGGCCGCAGTAAGTATCCCCTGTAGAGGCCGGCCTTCAGGCCGGCCGTTAACGGAGACGGACGATGGACGTCACTGATATCAAGAGCTTGTTTGCCGAAGTCAAAAAACGGATGGATGGGCAAATCGACTTCGTCCGCAAGGAACTCGCCGGCGTGCGCACGGGACGTGCGACTACCGGACTGCTCGACAGCGTGCATGTCGACGCCTACGGATCGAAGATGCCGCTCAATCAGGTGGCGTCGCTCTCGGTGCCGGAACCGTCGATGATCCTCGCGCAGCCGTTCGATCCCACGCTGATGGCCACGATCGAAAAAGCGATCCGCGCGTCGGATCTCGGCCTCAACCCCGGGAACGACGGCAAGGTGATCCGCATCCCGATTCCGGCGCTCACCGAAGAACGGCGCAAGGAGCTGTCGCGTCACGTCCACAAGCTCACCGAAGAGGGCCGCAATCACGTCCGCACCATCCGCCGCGACGCGAACGATAAGCTCAAAAAGATGCTAAAGGATCATCAGATTTCGGAAGACGACGAAAAGCGGGCGATTGCAGAGGTGCAGAAGATCACCGATCTGCACATCAAATCGATTGATGACCTGCAGCAGAAGAAAGATGCTGAACTCTTGGGAAAGTGACACGTGACACGTGAATCTGGAGATCTCGCGATCTAGAGATTTGGAGAAGATTTGGCAATGGCAAATTTGGAGGGGTTGCAAATTTGAAAATTTTGCAAATCTGAAAATCTCGAAATTTGAAAATCTGGAAATCTCCAAATTTTCTCCAAATCTCCACCTCACCAAATCTCCAGATTCGGAGATCACAGCGAAGTGACCTTCTTCACCCACCTTGAGTGCGCCTCAGAATGTGGCGCCGGCCCATTTGACCCTCGCGAACGTCACTTCCTCTGTCCTTCGTGTGAGCTGCCGCTTTTGGCCCGCTACGATCTGAACGCGGCGCGCGCGTGGCGGCGCGAGTCGCTGCTTGGCCGCGAAGCGAACATGTGGCGCTATCGCGAGATGATGCCGCTTCTCCCGGGGGATAAGCCGATCACGCTTGGTGAAGGGTTCACGCCGCTGCCGTGGGCGAAGCGCCTGGGACAGGCGCTTGGACTGCATCGCCTTTACATCAAGGACGAATCGCTCAATCCCACTAACTCGTTCAAGGCGCGCGGTCAGTCGACGGCGATCACCCGCGCGAAGGCGCTTGGCGCGGAGACCATTGCGCTGCCTACTGCCGGCAACGCCGGCAACGCCGCTGCGGCGTACTCGGCGGCGGCGGGCCTCGCGTGCAAGGTGTTCATCCCTCGCGATGCGAAGTTGCCCTTCATCGATGAGTGCCGGCTGTACGGCGCCGACGTGACGCTCGTCGACGGACTGATTACCGACGCCGGACGGATGGCGGCCGAACAGGGCAAGTCGCTTGGTTGGTATGACGTGTCTACACTGAAGGAGCCGTATCGCGTCGAAGGAAAGAAAACAATGGGATACGAGCTTGCCGAGCAGTTCGAATGGCGCCTGCCCGATTGGATCATCTATCCAACGGGCGGCGGGACCGGACTGGTCGGGATGTGGAAGGCGTTCGACGAGCTCGAGGCGATCGGATGGATCGAGCCCGGGCATCGTCCCAAGATGGTGTCGGTGCAGTCAACCGGTTGTGCGCCGATCGTTCGCGCGTTCGAGAGCGGGGCGGCACGTGCCGCGCCGTGGGCCGACGCCCACACTGCGGCCGACGGCCTGCGCGTGCCGCGCGCGATTGGCGACTTCCTGATCCTTCGGGCGATCCGGGAAAGTGGCGGCACGGCTATCGCCGTCCCCGATTCGGAGATGATCGACGACATGATCGAGATCGGAAAGCACGAGGGGATCTCCGCCGCCCCCGAAGGCGGCGCCGCGCTGAGCGCGATCAGAAGGCTCGTGGCGGAAGGGAAAATTCAACGCGAGGAAACGGTGGTGCTGTTCAATACCGGAGGGGCGCTGAAGTATCTGGACTTGCTGCGCAGGTAGCTGAATCTGGAGATCTAGTCACCAAACCCTACCCCAATCGCTCGAGCCGTTCGAAGCAGGTCGTAATCCAACGGCACCGTCTTCGTCTTGCCCACGACGTCCGCCAACGGAATCGGGACGATGTCGGGCGGGTTGTTGGCGACCATCCGTCCAAACACTCCCCGGCAGAGCAGCTCCACGGCCTTGCCGCCGAAGCGCGTGGCCAGCACGCGATCGAAGGCGGTTGGCGCGCCACCGCGCTGCAGGTGACCCAGCACCACCCAGCGCGTCTCCTTTTTCATCGTGTGCTGCAGCTGATGCGCGACAATCGCGCCAATGCCGCCGAGCCGTTCTACGTGGCCGCCTTGCGCTTCCTCGAGCAGCGTCTTCTGGCCGCCAATCGGCGTGGCACCCTCCGCTACCACCACGATGCTGAAGCGTGCGCCAAACGACTCGCGTTCGCGAATGCGCGCGACGATCTTGTCGATGTCGAACGGAATCTCGGGAATCAGGATGATGTCGGCGCCGCCCGCCACACCGGCGTGCAGCGCGATCCAGCCGGCATAGCGTCCCATCAGTTCGACGACCATGATGCGGCGATGCGCTTCGGCGGTCGAGTGGAGCCGATCGATCGCATCCGCCGCAAACGAGACCGCCGTGTCGAAACCGAAACAGCTCGTCGTGCCCCAGATGTCGTTGTCGATCGTCTTCGGCACGCCGACGATCGGGATGCCTTTCAGAGAAAACTGGTGCGCAATCTGGAGCGTGCCGTCGCCGCCGATCACCACGAGCGCATCGAGCTCCATCTCCTGGAAGGTTTGAACGACGCGATCTGAGTAATCGACATGGCCGTCTTTCGTGTCGACCGGGTACTCGAACGGATTGCCCTTGTTGGTGGTGCCGAGAATGGTGCCGCCGAGCCGAAGAATGCCGGTGACGTCGCGCGGCGTGAGCGTACGAGTGCGCGAGCGGTCCAGCAGGCCGTCGAAACTGTCCTCGAGCCCAATCACTTCGATGCCGTTGTTGAAGGCCGCCTTCACAACGGCGCGGATGACGGCGTTCAACCCCGGAGCATCGCCGCCGCCGGTCAACACTCCGATTCGTTTCACTGGAGACATCAGACTCGGAATATATCATTCGCGCTTGCAGCAATTTTGAGCTGTGCTATACTGCCGCCGCTTCCGATTCCTCCGAGGCTCTCCCGGCCCTCGAAAACGCAAACGAAGACCGTAAGGATTTCGGCTGCGATGCCGAAATAGCAGGAGAAGGGCTGTACCGATGAACTGGAAGAAGACCACTGGCCTTGCCGCGGCCGTCTTTGGTCTCGTCGCGTTCTTCAGCGTCGAGGCGTCGGCTCAAGCGCCCACCGTGACCGCAACCGCAATTGGCAATACGATCACTATCGACGTCGCGCTACCGCCCGGGACGCAGACGTACACGCTGGGGGCAGGGACCGCCCCTGGTCAATACAACATTAGGATCCTTCCTCAGATCCCCGCCACGTCCACGCACGCCGTCTTGCACAACGTTCCCAATGGAACGTACTACCTGCGTGCAGCGGTCGGGACCGCGATTTCGAACGAAGCCCAGGTAACTGTTGGCGCACCGTCGTCGGCTCAAGGGCCCACCGTGACCGCAACCGCATCTGGAAACACGATCACTGTCGACGTCGCGCTACCGCCCGGAACGCGGACGTACACCCTGGGGGCAGGGACCGCCTCTGGTCAATACAACATCGGGATCGTCCCTCAGATCCCCGCGATGTTTACGCACTTTGTCTTGACCGTCCCCAATGGAACGTACTATCTGCGCGCAGCGGTGGGGAGCGCGATGTCGAACGAAGTCCAGGTAACCGTTGGCGTACCGGCCTGCACGAGTGCCCCGACCCCGCCGGTGCTGACGGTCAACGTTGCGAATGCGGCTGTTACGTTGAACTGGGATGCGGCCGCCGGAGCGACGCGCTATGAGATCGGCTGGAGCCGCGTCCCTGGCATCACAGAATTCGGCGATGTCTCGTCAACCAATTCGATCACCCGCCACGCGCCATACGTGGGCACGTTCTACGCTCGCGTACGCACGACGACGGCCTGCGGTACGTCGGGCTTCTCAAACGAGGTCGCCATCCAGGTAGCATCGATGGGGGTCGGTAGCGGACCGCGCACGCCCGATCCAGGGCCGAATCAGCTTCTGCCGATGCCGAGTTACGCATTGGCCGTTGTTCAACAGATCGGGCGCCAGTACGCCGGCGATCTGGCAGCGCACCGTGGACCGAACTGCAAGGGCCAGAACATGTGGCTGTTCAAACTTGTCCGTGAGCTTCGCAGGTACGACAGCCGCTGGGGTTTGAACTGGAAGCGCGGCTACGCGGGCACGTTCTCCACCGATATCGTCACCTACAATCCGGGCGCTGTCCCCGACGTGGGCGCCACGGAGATTTACCTAGCGGACGTGTTGAGCGGAGAGTGCGAATCGAATATCCCCGTCTTCAACTGGCAAGCTGTCACGACCGAGACGTGGAACGCTGGACGCGCGGGCTTGTGCGCGAATCGCTACTGCGCGATGTGGACTCTTGACCCGTATGTCGCCGCTGGCTTCCTGGCGGATGAAGGCGAGAAGAAGGAACAGCAGTAGATCAGGTATCAGGTTTCAGGTTTCAGGTTCGGAAAGGGCGGTTGGATTTCAGCCGCCCTTTTTTGTCTCCGCGAGTGCCAGCTCAGGCGACGGGCGTATAGCCAGGAACAGTGAGTGGCGTTCCCGCAACTGGATTTCCACGCGCGTCCAGCCACACGCCGGTCACGAGATCGACGACGTAGATGTGTGTGCCGGATTGCGCTGTGCTGAAGCCCCACCCGCCCGCACCCGGCCCGCGGAACCGTACGGCGCGTTGAACCAATACGCAGACCTGCAGAACACTTTGACTACGGAACGTCGATTACAACTTCGTTAGAAGCTGGCCCCGATGCGCAGCTCGTGCGCGCACGCACGCGCACGTAATAGCGTCCCGGCGGAGCGCTCGCAGATAAAGTCGTTGCCACGCTGCCGGTGTCGAACACGAGCAGGTTCGCCGCGCCCGGCCCCGACCCGACCTCGAGTACATACGCCACTGGTGTCGCGCCTCCGGTCGGCGCTCCCCAATTCAAGGTCACCAGCGAGCCGGATTTCGTAATGCTGAGCGTGCCAGGCGCGTTCGCCGCGCAGCCGCTCGGCACCGTGACCACCACTTCGTTCGACGGGGATCCGGCGCCCGCGGCATTTCTCGCACGGACGCGCACGTAATACGTGCCCCGCGGCGCTGCTGCATTGAGGGTCGTTGCTGGTCCGAGCAGGAATGCGGCGAGGTTCGTGATACCGGGCGCGCTTCCCACCTCGAGCACATAGCCGGACGGTGCCGCACCACTCACCGGCGCCTGCCAGGTCAGCGTGACGTTGAAGCCGGAGCCGCCCGCCGTGAGACTGCTGGGCGCGCCAGGCGGCGGCAGCAGGCCGTTGACTGTCACGACGATTTTTCTGTTCGCGGGGACATTGGGAATGTTCACGACGGTGCCGTTGAGAAACGTCACCTGCACGTCCACGCTAGTTGAACTTCCAAGGCCGACATGCATCACTGGGTCGTCCTGCGCGAGATAGCCCAGCACGTTGTGCGCTTCACGAAATGCGACCAGCGATGTCGTGCCGGCGCGGAAGACACGCACCTTGGCGCCAAACGCGCCGGCCTGACCATTGGGCGCGATCAGTTGAATCTTGAGCCAGTTGCCGGCGTCGAAATTGTTGCGAATGAGAACCGGCACGCCGAACTTTGCGGTGACGACCGAATCGAGATCGCCATCGTTGTCGATATCGGCAAACGCGACGCTGCGTGGGTCGGGAAGCTGGCACACCGCGGCACTCGTACATCCCGGATCGGGTCGCGGTGTGGGATAAAAGGGACCGGGCGAGAAATGCGCGGCGCCATCGTTGAGCAGCACGAACGCCAATCCCGGAAGCGTGATGTCGAGGTCGCCATCGTTGTCCAGATCGGCTGTGCCGGCCGTATAGCCCCCGAAGACACCCGACGGAATCCCTCCGGCATATGTGAACATACCGTTGCCGACGTTGAGATACATGCGGAGCATGCGGTCAAAGCCTAGCCGCCGCAGCGGGTTACGATCCTGGTCGATGAGCAGCAGATCAAGACGGCCGTCGTTGTTCAAATCCGCGCTCGTAATACCTGTCGCAGCCGTGTTCAAGTCGTACGGCGTTGTCCCAGGATTGGTGATACCGATCGAGGCTGGCGGCACGGCGGTGAAATTACCAAGCCCGTCGTTTCGCATCACGCGCAGCTCGCCCCACAAATCGGGCATGATGATGTCCACGTCACCGTCGCCGTCGTAATCGGTGTCCGTCGCCGCCTGGCCGGCAGGCGTCGTGATCAGCGGCCCGCCAAGCGAGGTGAAATTGAAGCCGCCGTCGTTGCGGTGGAGCTCGTTGACCTCGCCCACGGGATCGCGCACGCCAAGGTCACCGTTCACGGCGAAGCTATCGAGATCGCCGTCGCGGTCCATGTCGAAGGCGAGAATGCTGCGGGTGTAGCCCGCGATTGCCGCCATGCTCGGCGGTGTGCGATCGATGAACAGCCCGGTGCCGTCGTTGCTGAACAGATGATTGGGAAGCGGATCGGGATTGACCGTGCCGACAGGAGGCGCCATGAGGCAATCGGTGGCGTAGGTCATGCCCGCCATCAGGTCGTAATCGCCGTCGTTGTCCAGATCGGCCCACGACCCGCCGTGGGTGCCGCCGGAAAATAAATCGATCCCGCGTCCGCCAGCTTCCTCAACGAACGCTCCGCCAAAGTTGCGATAAAACCGATTCGCGCGATAGCCGGTGCGGCAGTCGTTGTACGTGAGATAGAGGTCAGGGAGACCATCACCGGTGGCATCGGCCCAGAACGCGCCGTGACTGCCGCTCCTTGTCGACGCCATCCCTGCGGGTGCCGTGATGTCGGTAAATGACAACGTGCCTGCGGCACCCGCCGTTTGCGCGGTCAACGAAACGCTGCCCCAAGTCAAAGCCACCGCACCGGCGAGAGCGAGCAGCGCACCAAGGAAAAGTTTTCTATAAAAAAATGTCATCTGTTTCATCGTTTCTCAATAGTTAATTGCCCGGGCCTGAGCTGGGCATTTCTGTTAAAAAAGAGAGATGCTTTCGAAAGCTCGTGGCGCGCTCCTGATCGCCGCGCTGGCGATCGTCGCCACGCCCGCATCTGTCTTCTCGCAGGTTGCTTCCCTTTCTTCGCTCACCGAGTCCGCTCGCCTGATCGTCCGCGGCCGCATCGCGCGTGTGAGCAGCCAATGGGACCCGGCAATCGGTGCAATCTACACGTACGCGGTGGTCGATGTCGCGGAAGTTTGGAAGGGCCAGCTCGGCGTATCACAGATTGTCCTAAAAATTCTCGGCGGACGCGTCGGAAATCTTGAATTGTCGATTGATGGACAGGCGTCGCTCCGCGCCGGCGATGACGTGGCGTTGTGGCTCGACGTGCGGCCGCGCGATGGAACGCTCTATCCCGCAGCTCTGGCCAACGGCGTCCGGCATGTGACTGATGCCATCGCCGCCGATCTGCGTGCAATTGTTGCCGCCGCTCCTTTTGACGCGCGTCCGCAATCGATGTTCGAGACGCATCCGCCCGAGTGGCAGGCTGTACCTGTCGCTGCTGACTACACTTTGGGACCTGATGGTGGGCCGGCGCGCTGGCACGAAGCGGATGGTGGAATGCCGATTCCCGTGGACTACCAGCCGCCGCCATCCGGCCTCGGGGGTGGCGTTGCCGAACTCGACGCAGCACTCGCCGCGTGGAACGGCACCGGCATGAATCTCGTATTGCAACGCGGCGGGGCGCGCGCCGCGCGCTGCCTGTTCTCGTACGAGCCAGGAGGCGACGGACGTATCACGGTATCGTTCAACGATCCATGCAGTGAGGTCTCTGATAGCGGCACCATTCTTGGTCTAGGCGGGGGCTACTTCACGCCTGGCGAGCTGCGCACCGTCAACGGCATCGTATTCGCGAAGTTTCTCCAGGGCGCGGTGATGTTGAACAACAGCCCAGGCGCGTTCACGTATCTCTCCCAGCCCGGGTGTTTTCAGGACGCGATCGCGCACAACATCGGGCATGCCATTGGCCTCGGTGATGCGACAAGCGCCAACGCGATCATGTCGCCATCTCCGCTCGCGGGCTGTTCATCCGGACCATCGCCATTGGGAAGCGACGACATCAACGGTGCACGCGCAATCTATCCATCCGGCCTGCCCAACCAGCCTCCGGGCGCGCCGTTGAATCTGAGCGGCATCGCCGTCGGCACAACGGTAACGCTGGTGTGGAATCAGCCGGCCATCGGCGGCAGCGTGTCCACCTACGTCATCGAAGCAGGCACCGCGAGCGGACTGTCGAACGTCGTCAGCGCGCCCGTTGGTCAGATCACCAGCCTCGGCGTAGGCGGCGTCCCGCCGGGTTTCTATTTTGTGCGTGTGCGCGCACGCAACGGCGTCGGGACCGGGCCTCCGTCGAACGAAATTCAATTGGCGGTGGCGTGCACTCGGCCGCAGCCGCCGACCAACCTAGCGTTCAGCAAAGCTGGCGGAGTTGTGACGTTGACATGGCTCGCGCCGGCATCGGGACCTCCGCCAGTGGGCTACACAATTGTCGTTGGAAATGCGCCGGGCGTGGGCAATCTGTTGGCGTTCGAGTACAGCAATGCGACAAGTGTGAGCACCACGGCGCCGCCGGGAACGTATTACGTGCGTCTCTTCTCGCGCGGGACATGCGGAAGCAGCGCGACAGCGTCAAATGAAATCACCGTCCCGGTTCCGTGATGGTCGCGAACACCCGGTAAACTTGACAGCACCACTTGCAGCCTCGACAGTATAGGTTCGGCTTCCCCCCAAGAACTTTGCGAAACGTCTATGGAGGACTAGTGGATCGCGTGTCTCTTGCCGGGATTGTGCTGGTTGTGTCGCTCGTTGCCGCCAGCGCGGCTGCGCAGCCCGCGCCGGAAGCCGTTTTCTTCACACTCGACGCGCTCTCCACCACCCGCGCGCTCGCCGAGCGGCGCGCTCCGGGCAAAGGAGTTTCCGATCGCCGAGCCGTTGGCATGCGGCTCGATCGCCTGTTCGACAGCGGAGCGCCGCGTGTCCTGTTGAATGTCGATGGCCACAACTGGATCGCCTCTCTCGAGCATCGCGACGTCGTCGCCGGACATCGCACATGGGTGGGATCGATCGAAGGCCTCGAAAACAGCCACGTCTCGTTTACTGAGCTGAATGGCGTCGTATCTGGCTTGATCAACGGCTTATCGGAGAGCTACGAGGTCCGCACTTCCGCTCCCGGTGTTTACTCCCTTGCACGCGTCCAGAGCGTTGCACGAGACGAGGGCGACGTTACAGAGATGATTCCTCCTGCAGCGGGCATCACAGCCGATGCGGTGACCGCAGCGAGCGACGACGGGAGTGTGGTTGATGTGTTGCTGCTCTGGACGCCTGCGACTCGCCTGGGTCTGGGAGGCACGACGCAGGTGAATGCTTTGGTGTCGCAGATTATCAGCGACAGCAACACGGCCTATCAGCGCAGCGGGATCGCGATGCGTCTTCGACTGGTCGGTGCGTCGGAAATTTCGTTCACAGAGACGTTGTCGATATCCAATGATCTATCGAGCATTACGAACTCCGCGACAATTAACGCACTGCGTAATTCTGTTGGTGCGGACCTCGTGCAATTGCTCGAACAGAGTCCTGATATTCCGTGCGGAATCGGCTGGGTCCTCACGCAGACACAAGCGTCGAGCCCATCGGCGTTCCCCGCGTTCAGCATCGCCGACCATCGCTGCGCCTCGAATTACACGCCGACACACGAGATGGGCCACAACATGGGGTCGCTTCATGATCGGGCGAATTCGGGTTCGGCAGACGGCATGTTCCCGTACTCCTACGGTTATCAGGATCCGGCGGGCGCGTTTCGCACGATCATGGCGTACAACTGCACTCCCACAGGCTGTCCGCGTATCCTGAACTTCTCCAATCCCGGCGTTACATATCCAGCCAACGGACGCCCGACGGGCACGGCAACGGAGAACAACGCGCTCTCAATCGACAACTCTGCCTTCATCGTTGCAAATTTCCGGCAATCAATGAGCGGCGGACCGACGGCGCCGCCCGCGCCGACAGGTTTGAGCGCATCCGTGGTCGGGACAACTGTCACGCTCTCGTGGAGCGCCACGGCATCCGCCACCGCCTACACGTTGTACGCGGGATCGGCGCCCGGTGCGTCCAACGTAATTGGCGGAATGGCTCTTGGCAGCACAACGTCGGTGACTTTCACCCACGTACCCGCTGCAACGTACTACTGGCGCGTCATTGCCTCGAACGCCGGCGGCAGCGGACCGCCGTCGGCGGACGCCGTGGTGACGGTCGGGAGCTGCACTCCGCCGGGTCCGCCAACGGGCTTCACGTATTCAGTCGGTGCAGGTCGAGTGGTCACCCTGAGCTGGGGTGCGCCGCTGAGCGGTAGCGGTCCGTTGTCGTACAACATCGAGGTGGGATCGGCGTCTGGCTTCGCGAATCTTCTAGCGGCGCCGCTCGGGGGCATCACGGGGGGCTCCGTCGTCGCGCCCCCGGGAACGTATTTCGTCCGCATCCGTGCAACCAATGCGTGCGCGCCCTTGGGTGGACCGCCGTCGGTGGAACAGGCGATCGTTGTGCAGTAGTCGGTGGTCAGTCGCTAGCCAACAGTGGCCGCCAGTCAACACGAATGGTGACTGTCGACTGTTGACCGTCGACCGCCACCGTGATCATCACTTGGGCCAACCCCTTCGACGGCAGCGTGCCGCTCGGTTTCACGCTCGCGTTCTCGACCGCGTCGGGTGGCTTCATCACCAGCATCAACGCGGGCATCGCATAGACATCTCCAGAGGCCAAAGTTGTACCGGATGAATCAAGTTTTTCGACAGGCCGAAGGAGATGTCTCGGCCCCGCGGAGGCGGGGCCAAGACGATACAGGGACACCAGCGAAGCGGAGCCAGGAGTGCTTTCTAGTCGGTTTGAGGCGCAGCTTCGCTGGTGTCCTGCGGCCTGTCCGGACCTTCTAACGAGGTGACAGTCGTCGTACCATAATCTGATTGCTGTTCGCTCTTCTTAGCTGCCTCGCCGGGAACGCCGGCCTCTACGTTCGGCTTAAATCCGAGTTCCCGCGAGGCATTGTCTTTCTCACGCTCGCGTTGATTACCGGCGCGACGTCCCTCGCGTGGTACGCCTTTTTCGAGCCTGCTTTCATCGAAGTTGCGGCCTTTGCGGTGGTGGCATGGCTCGGCGCCATGGTGGCACGGCCCCGCGCGTCGCGCGCACACGTGACGCGAGCGGCGATCTGGACTGCATTGATCGTTGTCCCACTTCTGACGCTGCGCCTCGCAGGAGAGGCGAGGGACACCGGGTCTTTTTCTCTCCTCCGCTCTCGATGGCCCGACGTGCTGTTCTCGTCGTGGCACGGGTTTCTGTCGTGGACGCCGGTGGTGTACATCGCGCTCGCCGGCACGATCGCGTATTTCCGCCGCAACCGCGGATGGGCGGTCGGCGCGCTCGTGTGTGTCTTCGTCACTGCCTGGGCGATTGGCGCGAGTGAGCGCTGGATGCAGATGCCTGCCTTTGGCGCGCGCGGGATGATCAGCGTTCTGCCGCTCGTGGCACCGGGGCTTGCCTATGTGCTCGACGCGATGAGGCAGCGGCCAGCCATTGCGGTTGCGCCGCTTGTGATTGCACCGATTGCATGGAATTACCTGTTGATGGTGCAGTACACGGTTGGCCTGCTGCCGAAAGACGAACCCGTCAGCTTCAGCCGGATGGTGCGAGGACAAGCCGACGTTCACGTACGCAGCTGGCGCTTCTATCCATTTGCGTTTCCCGCCAATGCCTGGTTCGCGTGGCGTGAAGGGTTGCCTATCGATCGGTACGATCTTCTGTCGCTCGAGCCGTCACGTTCTTCGATCGATTTGCCGATGGATCGCGAGGCCGAACGGTTCCTGCTCGAAGGGTGGGATGCCCCGGGCGTAGAGGCCGGCACGCCAGTGTGGTGGATTCGCGATCGTCGCGCCACAGTGGCCCTGCCGCTCTCGCTTTTGGCAGACCGTCCCATCGAGATAGTCGTGAAAGCGCGCAGCCGGTTCGAAGAGCCGGTGATGCGCGCAGACCTTGGATTGCAGATCAACGACCGCGAAGTCGGCCAGTTCGCGCCCGACGCGGCCCAAGCGAGCGATTACCGTGTCGTCGTGCCGGCCAATCAGGCGCAGACGCTGTTCCGCAACGGATTCAATCGGATTTCATTCGTGAGTCGCGGCGCGCACCGGGTGGATCCGGCCGACAGTCGGCCGCCAGGACCGCTCGCGCGACGAGCCGGTCATCCCGCGTGGCCAGTTGCGATTTATCGGATTCAGGTACGAGAGCTGCGATAACCGTGCGAGTGCGGGGATGCGCTGCACCGCACCGCTCCGTAGCACCGTCTCAGTATGGCAACTGCAACGGCACTTCTGATTCTGCCAACCGCGGCAGCACCGTCAACAACTCCGGCAATTGACTACCCCACATCAGTGTCAGGACCACGACGCCGACGAACAGCGCGGCCTTTCGCGGCCACGTCAGGCGTGCATTGCCGGGCACAACGGCAAAGGCGCGCGCGGCGAAGACGGCGAGCAGTGGAATCCAGGGCAGATGAAAGCGGGTGTCGCCAAAGCTCGCAACGTGCACCGCCACGGCACTTGCGAGCGTCGCCACGATGGGCATTCCGGCGTCGGTCGTCAGCGCTCCTGGACGAGAGAAGCCGATCGTCGCGGCAACAAACAGCAACGGGAAGCTCACAATGATGGCAATCCCCCAGATTCGTACCGTTGTCGGGTTGTGCTTCCCCTGGACGTGATACGAATAGCCCCACGCGTGCTCACGGCCTTCGACACCGATCAGGTACGCAATTTTCAATAGCGCGAGATGTGCCGCGCGTGCGGGATGTTCCAGCACAAACGCACGTCCGGCTCGCATGCCGATGTCACTTCGCTCCAAGTCGTTTCGAGCCGTGCTCCAGTAGTTGCGTATCACCCCTTCGACGGCGGCGATACCGGGATGCCTGCCGGACGCCCCCGGGTAGTTACCGATCAGGACGTTGAAACCGGACGAAGTGTCGGTCGGGAGAAGGCGGTGATAGATCCCGTAGTTTCGCGTCACCCAGGGCATCATTGCCAGCGCCACGCCGGCGAAGAGCGCGGCCAATCGCGTCATCGCGGCACGATCGATGGCTTCGTGCCGTATCACCGCGCGCCAGACCTCCGCGATCGCAATGCCGCCGATGAGCGCGAGACCCACGCTTCGTGTCAGCGTTGCGGCGCCCAGCACCACACCGGCAGCGGCCGCGGCCCATGCGCGCCTATTCAGCCAGAGAACGAGCGTCAGCACTACGAAAAACGAGAACAGTGTCTCGGCCATGAGATACGCCGAGTACAAAAGCAGCGCTGGATACACAGCGACAACGAGCGCGGCGGCAAGCGCTGCGCGCGATGGGACGACGCGGCGGGCGAGAAAATAGGTCAACGCCACTGTGCATGTGCCCAGCAACGCCTGCGTAAGACGCACAGCCAGAAGATTTGGTCCAAAGACCTTGAACACGCCCGCGATGAACATGGGATAGAGCGGTACGCGAAAGGCATCGGGAAAGAGCGTGCCCGTCTTGAGGAGATGCATCGCCCGATCGTGATACTCCTGCATGTCGGCAAAGAGCTTCGCGTCGAGCATGTTGGCGATCACAACCGCGCGCAGCGCGAGCGCGAGTGCGCAAATCGCCGCAAGCCATCGCAAGTCGCGCGATCGGCTATCCGAGCCAGGCATGAAAGGTATATTCGGCGCGCGCATACTGCGCACCCACGGCCTCGAGTACGCGCACCATCGCGAAATTCGAGTTCTGCGTAGCCGCCTCGGTCAGCACGCCGGCGGCGTGATTGTCGACCGCGGCGGTGCGGATCAGCCCGGCGTACGCACCCGGCCGATCTGAACGGCATGCGCCGAGGCTGCCCGACGAGATCGGCGCATCGCCGATGGTCGATACCGGCTCTGCACGTTTGACGCTCGCCCATCCGATCAACTCGCCGCCGGTATCCTCCGCCACATAAATGCGGTCGGCCATTGCCCCTGCGCAGCACTTGCGCGCCCACTCGACGTAAAACTCGTCGCTTCGCTCCTTGGGAAGATGCGGGTCGAGTTGAAATCGGCCAGCGAACCCGCGATACGACTCGCGTGTGATTGCGAGCACTTGTTCCGTGTCCATGGGAACGAAGCGACGGATCATGCCGACTTCCTTGACCCGCCGCGGCGGCGGCCGTTTCGGATGTGCGATGTAGGTGACGAGCGCGTCCATCAACCGAAAGCCGGCGTCCTCGAGCACGGTCAGCGCATCCGCATCAGCCACGTCGACTTTGGCGGTGATGTGTGCGACGCCGGAGGCGCGAAAGGCGACCAACGCTCCGCGCACGACCTGTGCGAGCGTCCTCCGATCGGCACTGCGGCCGCGCAGTAGATAGTCGAGCCGCCCCATTGCCACACGGAAAAACTCGCTATCCCACGCAAGTGGCCGTCCAATGGCGAGTGCGGCGCGATCTCCCTCGCCTTCGCTGATCACAATCTTGCCGCTCGACTGCAGCGCGCGATCGATCTCCGCTCGCATGACGGCATCCTGCCGCTGCCGCGATAGCAGCCGGTAGTTGCGATAAGGCTTGAAAGGATAACGTCCGACGAGCTCGTCGAGCAGCGCGGCATCAGCCGCAGACACGCCGCGACCGGTCACGCATGTTCCTCGACGCCCGGCGTCGCGTACACGTGACGCACGAGATAGAACGGCCGTCCGCTGCTCTGGCGGTAAATGCGCTGCACGTAATCGCCGGCAAGGCCAAGCAGCGCGACCAACCCGGCCCCGATCGCGCCGCCGATGGCGGCAAGTCCGCCGGCCACGCCAACCTGGACGAACGCAATCACTGCAATCACAGCAAGGAGACCGGCAGCAGCCGATGCAAGAAGAAAGACCCACGCGAAGACATCGCCGATGCTGTTGACGAGGAAGTCCATGAAAAGTCGCACCAGGCCGGTGGCCGAGTACGACGAGCTCGGACGATGGTAGTGGCGCGGCTGATGTGAGACTTCGACTTCGGCGACGCGTTTGGCAACACGCACCGCTAGCGGCTTCAGAAATCGCCGCAGCTCGCCAAACGTCGATACGGCGTGAACGACGTCCGCGGTGCATGCGTTGAACGGACATCCCACATCGCGCAGCCGCACGCGCGTGATCGAGGTCACGATGCGCGTGAGCAGGCGTGACCACAGCTGGCGCGATCGCGGATCGCGCCGGCCGCGGCGCACACCACTGACGAAGTCGAATCCGTGCTCGAGCGGCTCGAGGAGCAACGGTATTTCCTCGGGATCGCACTGCAGATCGGCGTCCATGGTGATGATGTAGCGGCCATGTGTGCGATCGAATCCCGCCGAAAACGCGGCATGCTGACCGAAATTGGCGGCGAGCTCGATGACCACGACGCGCGCGTCGCGCTGCTGCGCCGCGCGCAGCGCCTCCAGCGTGTCATCCGTGCTGCCGTCGTCCACATAAATGAGCTCGACACCGCCGGCGAGCTTCGCGGTGGCGGCGCCGAGACTGCGATGAAGCGCGTCAACCATCTCGCGCCCGGCGTTGTAGAAGGGCACGACGACGGACACGCGCACGTTCCGGGATTGCATGGACCCGGCTCATCATACGGTATAATCATCGTTTGTCTGCATGGGGGCGGCTAGCTCAGTTGGGAGAGCGCCGCGTTCGCAACGCGGAGGTCGGGAGTTCGAGCCTCCTGCCGTCCATTCGACTTGCTGGCTTCGCCTCCTCGTTCATGGCAAGCCATTCGACTCGCGGCTTCGCCCGCCTCGCTCATGGCAAGCCATTCGACTCGCGCGCGAAGGCGAACGCCTTTGACCTTTCCCGCCGTTTCACCGTCCAAACCTATATGAGTTCTCTTATCCTCACGTTCTTCGTGTCTCTCGGCCTCGTTGCGCAGACCGTCCCATCCGCGACGCCGGACGACTTGGCGGCGCGTGTCCAGCAGCGCTACGACACAATCAAGGACTTCGAGGCCGACTTCGTCCAGACCTACGAAGGCGGCGTACTGCGGACGAAGACGACGGAGAGCGGCACGGTGGCGATCAAGCGCCCGGGGCGCATGCGGTGGATTTACAACAAGCCGGAACGCAAGGAATTCGTGTCCGACGGCGTGCGCATCTACTCGTACCTCCCTGCGGACAAGCAAGTCATCGTGAGCCCGGTTCCGCAGGGACAGTCCAATACGCCTGCACTGTTCCTCACCGGCAAGGGCAACCTCGTCCGTGATTTCACCGCGAGTTCCACGCAGGTGGCGGGCGCTCCCGCCGGTTTGACGATGCTCAATCTCGTGCCAAAACGGAGCGATCCTGACGTGGAATCGCTGGTGCTGGGCGTCGACCCCGCCTCGCTGCAAATCCGCCATCTCGTAGCCACCGACCGCCAGGGCGGCAAATCGACGTTTACGTTCACGAACCTGAAGGAAAATCGCGGCATATCCGATAAGATCTTCGAGTTTCGCATCCCGCGTGGTGTCGACGTCGTCACCAGCGGGGCGCCCTCGAAATGAGCGCTTACCGACTCTCCCTTCTGGTCTGCATCGTGGCCGGTCTCGCCGGCTGCGCCACCAACGCGGCGATACGCGCCGGTATGACCGCGGAAACGCAGCAGGATTTCGACCGCGCCGTTGTCGAGTACACAAAAGTTGTGCGCGATCGTCCGGATGATCGCACCGCCCGCGCCATGCTCGATCAGGCAAAGCTGCGCGCCGCCCAGGATCATTTTTCCCGCGGCCGCCGGCTCGCGTCGGTTGGCAAGCTCGATGAAGCGCTCGTCGAGTACCGCATCGCGAGCGAGCTGAACCCCGCGAACGCGTCGGTTGAGGAAGAGATCAACCGGATTCGGACCCAACTGCGAACCAAGGTTGCGGTCGCCGCCGAAGGCAAGACGCACCTCGAGACGTTGATCGCCGAAAGCATGGAGGCTCCTCTGCCCGGAACGGAGCTGCCGGCCGACATCACCATGCCGGACTCGTTGATCTTCCGCGATGCGAGCAGCCGCGACGTGTTTGCCGCGATCGGAAAGTTCGCCAACATCAGCGTGGCGTTCGATCCGGCATTTCGCGATCAGCCGATCACCGTCGATTTGCGCAATGCCAAGCTTCCCGAAGCGCTCGACGCCGTGGCGCTCGCGACGCGCAATTTCTGGCGCGTCACCACGCAGCGAACCGTCACGATCATTCCGGATACGCCGGCGAAGCGCCGGGAATACGAAGAAGAAGTCGTCCGCACGTTCTATTTGAGCAACGCCGATCTCAAGGAAACCATCGACATCATTCGCATCGTCGTCGACGCGCGCCGCATTGCGATGCTTACCGCGACCAATGCGATCACGATCAAGGACACGCCCGATCGCATCATGGCGGCGGCCAAGATCATCAGCGCCATCGATAAGGCGCGTCCGGAAGTGATCATCGACGTCGAACTTCTCGAGGTCGATCGCACCAAGTTCAAAGAGTACGGTTTGCAGATTGCGTCTCCGGGATCGCCAGGCATCAGCGGCTCTGTGGATGTCAATCGCGAGGGTCTTACGCTGCACGATCTGAGCAACCTGACGCAATCGGACGTGTTCCTCACCGGCCTTCCGGGCCTCTACTACCGGTTGCTGAAGACGGATACCGCGACGCGCGTGCTCGCCAATCCGCAACTGCGCACGTCCGAAGGCGTGGCCGCGCAGGCGCGTTTTGGCGAACGGGTGCCGGTGCCGGTCACGACGTTCGCACCGATTGCGGCGGGCGGCGTGCAGACGCAGCCGATCACGTCGTTCAACTACGAAAACATCGGCGTCAACATCGACATCACTCCGCGCACGCACCATGACGACGAGGTGTCGCTCGCATTGCGGATCGAGGTGAGCAGCATTTCAGGAGAGGGCTTTCAAGGCCTCCCCACGTTCGGCAATCGATCGATTAACACGGTGATTCGCCTCAAGGATGGCGAAACCAACATGCTCGCCGGCCTCATTCGCGACGAGGAGCGCGACATCATGTCCGGCATTCCGGGACTGAGCGACATCCCGGTAGTCGGCCGCATCTTCGCGCACAACACGAGGCGCGCGCAGGAAACCGACGTTATCCTCACGCTCACTCCGCGCATCGTGCGCGTTCTCGATCTCCGTCCCGAAGATCTGCAGGCATTCCGCGTCGGCCGTGACGCAAGCGCACCGCTCATCGATGTTCCGTTGCCGCAGCCGGCGCCGAAACCGCCAGGCGATATCCCCGAGGCGGTCACACCGCCGCCGGTGCAAACAGCGCCGCCGCGGTCGCCGCTGCTTCCTCCGCCGCAGCCGACTCCAGCGCAGCCGCTGAAGCCGCCGCCGCCGCCGAAGAACCAATCGCCCGAGGCGCCTGTGCTTCGCTAAGCGCCCTGCATGTAGCGATCTCGCGACGTGGCGATGTTGCGATGTGATGTATCGATGTGAGGATGTGGCGATGTGTCTGTCGATGTGGCATCGCCACATCACCACATCAGCACATCGCCAGATGTAGTTCTTTAGCCCACCCTCGCTACCTGCGCGCCGAGACCTTGCAGTCGTTCCACTAACCTGCTGTACCCGCGTTCTACAGTTTCGAGCGGCTCGAGCCGGCTCTGGCCGTGCGCCGCCAATGCGGCCGCAATCAGCGCCATTCCCGAGCGAATATCCCGGCTATCGAGCGTTTTGCCGCGCAGCAGCCGCGGACCGGTGACGATGATGCGGTGCGGGTCGCAGAGGAACAGATCCGCTCCCATACCGCTCATCTGCTCGAGCGCGAACAGACGCAGCTCGTAGAGCCAGTCGTGCACGAGCGTGGCGCCGGCGGCCTGTGTCGCGAGTGCGGTGACGAGGCTCACGAGATCGCTTGGGAACCCTGGCCACAACCCCGTGGTAATGCGGCCGGCACCCACCAGCGTGCGCGGCTCGACGCGGAACCTGGTTCCGTCGTGCTCGGAGTGCACGTTCATCTTGTTCAGTACGGAGCAAACCACCTCCATGTCTTCCCACCGCGTACCGCCAATCTCCATGCCGCCGGCGGTGATTCCCGCCACCACCGCCCAACTCCCGGCTTCGATGTAATCACCCCACAACGTTCTCGTCGCGCTACCGAGCTTTGCCGGTGCCTCCACGGTGATCGTGGGCCCCCCGCCGCCCTGCACGCCTGCACCCATACCGCGGAGAAACTCGCAGAGCTCGACGACGTGCGGTTCCTGCGCCGCGTGGCGAATCTCGGTGCGGCCCGGAGCTGCCGCTGCCGCGAGCAGTGCCGTCTCGGTGCCGGTCACCGACGCTTCGTCGAGATAAAACGACGCCGCCTTGAGACCGTCCGGTGCATCGAGGTGATGACCGGGACCGTCGAGTGTTCTCGCGCCCATGTGGTGCAGCGCTTCGAGGTGGGTCTTAATCGTGCGGCGGGTCGGAAAATCACCGCCCGGCGGCGCGATGATCGCTTTGCCGCAGCGTGCGAGCAGCGGTCCCATGAGCAGGACCGACCCGCGCAGGCGCCCGACGAGGGCGCGATCGGGTTCGTATTTCGTGATCGTGCGCGCGCAGATCTTCAACGTCGTCGTGCCGATGCCGTCGACTTCTGCGCCCACGTCGAGCAGCAGGCGGCACATCACTTCGACGTCGGCGATGCGCGGCACGTTGTGCAGCACGCACTCTTCTTCGGTGAGCAAACACGCCGCGATCAACGGCAACGCAGAATTCTTGTTGCCCTCGACGTCGAGCCGTCCGTAAAGCCGGTGCCCGCCTTCGATCACGAGTTTGGACATGGTTCACGCTGGATGCATGGGATGTGCCGTTCAGTCGCCGGCCGGAGAAGGATCCAGCAGCCAGTCAACGGCGGGATGCGATTCAAATCCGACGAAAACAGGCTCGGGAAGGAGCGCGACGCCAAACGTATCCCACACCGCTCGCTTGATCGTCGTCGCAAGGCGGACCACTTCGTTCGCCGACGCCCCACCGCGATTGATGAGACCCTGCGCCTGAAACGGCGAGATGCCAACTCGTCCGTCTGCGTAGCCGCGTTGAAAGCCTGCGTGCTCGATCAGCCAGGCGGCCGGAACTTTGACCCGTTCGTTTCCCGCTGGATAGTGCGGCACCGACTCCGGTGCGCTCGTACGGGCGATTCGCTCGAAGTGATCGCGAGGCACGACAGGATTGACGAAAAACGAGCCGCAGCTTTGATTCGCGGGATTGCCGTCGCGGATCACCATGCCTTTGCGCGAGCGAATCTCGATGATAGCCTGCCGCAGGTCGATGAGTGTGGGGGCAACGGCGGCAGCTTCGAAATAGCTCACGACATCTGCGTAGGCGATGGTTGGTGCGCCGCCATGTGTCAACGCATACTCAACGCCAGTGACGATGAATCTGCCCGCATCCGCGTGCTTGAAGCGGCTGGTGCGATAGCCGAACGCGCACTCCGCAGCCGTCATCGTACGCTTCTGGCGCGTTTGACGGTCGACCACGCGCACCGACGTGATCACTTCCGACACCTCCTGTCCATATGCACCGACGTTCTGCACTGGCGTGCCGCCGACCAGGCCGGGAATTCCCGACAGACATTCGAGACCCGCGCAGTTGTCGCCCACAGTTCGCGCGACGAACGGATCCCACGCTTCCCCAGCTCCTACACGAAACGTCACCGTTGATCCGCTCTCGCGCACCTCCACGCCGGCGATCGCGATCTGCACCACCAGACCCTGGAATCCTTCGTCGGCGATCACCACGTTGCTGCCGCCGCCCAGGACCAACACCGGCACACGCCGCGCGTCGGCCCACGTCAACGCGGCGAGCACTTCGTCCTCCGTACGCGCCTGCAGAAACCACCGCGCCGGTCCGCCGACATCAAGGGTGCACCACTCAGCCAGTCGAACGCCGGAGCGCACGTCCATCACGCTCTCTCGCTGTCGGCGAAGCGCAGCAACGGACGTTCGCGCGCGATCAACGCCGCCGCAGCTTGCTGGCGCGTGCAGAGATCGAACTCGATGAAGTCGCCGGGCGCCAACTGGCCGGCAATTGGCAGATCGGCGGCGATGACGCACGCGATCTTTGCGTAACCGCCCGCAGTTTGCCGGTCGGCCATCAGCAGAATCGACTCGCCAGCCACCGGCACTTGAATCGCGCCGAACGTGAGCGGTTCTGAAATCGGCTCGCCGCTTTTCTGCCTCGGAAGCTGCGGACCTTCGAGCCGATACCCCATCCGGTTCGAGCGCGGTGAAATGCGGAAGCTCACATTGGTTAACGAGCGAACGGCGTCGGGCGCAAACCAGTCGAATTGCGGTCCCGGCACGACACGTAGCCGCGCGCGCCCCGCTGCCGGCAATGTCAAGCCCGCCGCGCGGCGAACGGCCGGCGGCGCCCCGCCGGCATAAATCGGGAGCACGTCGCTCGCGGCCAGCGCGCGTCCGTTGCACCCGCCCATCGCGCTCACCAGGTGAGTTGCCCGGCTTCCAAGCAGCGGTGGTGTCTGAATGCCGCCTTGAACGGCGAGGTAAGCGCGGGCTCCGGCACTTCGCCTGCCAAAGTGTACGCGCGCGCCATCGTCCAGCCACGTTGAAAGGCCGATCGGCAGCTGTCGGCCACTCGCCGAAATCTCGAAGTCCGCGCCTGCGACGGCAACAGCGCACGCGCGTTCGAACTGCAGCTCAGGACCGATGAGCGTGATTTCGAGAGTCGCCGCCGAAGGTGGATTACCCAACAACCCATTAGCGAGCCGGTGAGAGAACAAATCCATCGGTCCCGCCACCGGCACGCCGCGCGCCTGGTGCCCCCACCGGCCGAGATCCTGCACGGTCGTCAGGAGCCCTGGGCGAATCACATGAATCGCGTTATTTGGCGTGGTCATGCGCGCGAGGAAGCCGGCACGAACCGCACCAGGTCGCCCGGGCTGAGAAGAGTCGGCGGTGTTCGCGCCGCGTCGAACATCACCACACCGGTGCGGCCGATCAATTGCCAACCGCCGGGCGTCGAGATTGGATACACACCGGTCTGCTCACCGGCGATGCCGACCGATCCCGCGGGGACACGCTCGCGCGGCACGCGGTGCCGTGGCGCCGCGATCGAACTGTCCACACGGCCCATGAACGAAAACCCCGGGACAAACCCGAGCATATACACACGGTAGGTTCGCGCCGCGTGACGCGTAATCACTTCCTGCGCCGTGCAACCCGCCCACGAGGCCACGGCGTCGAGATCCGGGCCATCCTCGCCCCCGTAGCGCACAGGAATTTCGATGACACGCCGCGCGTCCCGCGGTTCCACATGTTTGAGCGCGTCGGCCTCTTCGCCGATGACACGCTCGAGCGCGTTGAGATCTGTCAGCAGAGGATCGAAATGAATCCCGATCGAGCAATACGCAGGGGCAACGTCGCGAACGGCGGTCTTGAGGCGGTCGGTCAAGCGGTCGCAGAGTTGGATGACGCGATCGTTGACCAGCGGGTCGATGCGCTGTTCGAACTCGACGAGCAGCATGGTGTCGCCGGAGGGCCGGATGCGGATCACAGCGCCTCGAGGAGCTTGCGGTGGATGCCGCCGAAGCCGCCGTTGGACATGACCACGATCAAATCACCCGGACGTGCGGCGCCCGAAATCTCGCGCACGATCGTGTCGACATCCGGCAAATGCCGCGCGGACACCCCGCTGTTGCGAAGATCGTTCACGAGCTGGGATTCGGACAGTCGCTCCCATTCCGGCAGCGACGAGCGATAGACGGAGGCCACCACCACTTCGTCCGCGCCGCGAAAGGCGCGCGCAAAGTCGTCCTGGAACACACGCCGGCAGGACGAGGCGGAACGCGGCTCGAAGACGGCCCAAATCCGGCGCCCGGGCTCGGCGCCGCGCACCGCCGCGAGCGTTTCGGCCACGGCGGTCGGGTGATGGGCGAAGTCGTCGTACACCGCGATTTCGCGCTTGCGGCCAACGAGCTCGAGCCTGCGCTTGACGCCGAGGAACGCCGCGAGACCGTCGCGCAAGCTATTCAGATCCACGCCGCACTCCACGCCAACGGCAATGGCTGCTAATGCGTTTCTGACATTGTGCGTGCCGACGAGCGGAACGGTGAAAAGCCCGCGATCGATTCCTTGCTGAAAGACGCGGAACTCGATTGCTCCCGACCGGTTGACCGGGTCGGCGGCGCGCCAATCGACCCCTTCAGTGGTACCGAACGTGAGCACCCGGCTTTTCGCGAGCGGGGCCAGCGCGGCCGCGTGCGGGCTATCGGCACCGATGAGAGTCAGGCCACGGCGAGGAACCAGGTTGACGAGCCGGCGAAAAGCCGTCAGGACCGCTTCGAGATCGGCGTAGATGTCCGCGTGATCGAACTCGATGTTGTTGATGACCGCGATGTCGGGCAAATATTTCAGAAACTTCGCGGTCTTGTCGAAGAAAGCGCTGTCGTACTCGTCGCCTTCGATGACAAACGGCGTCCCGGGCGGGCCGAGACGGTAACTGCAGCCATCGGCGCCGAAATTACGGGCGATGCCGCCGATAAACACGGTTGGATCGACGCCGCCGTGGGTCAGCAACCAACCGGTGAGCGACGTCGTCGTGGTTTTGCCATGGGTACCGGCAATGACGATAGAGCGCCGCTCCCACAAAAAATGCTCGCGCAACGCCTCGGGGAGAGAGACGTGACGAATCTTCCGATCGAGCACCGCTTCGAGTTCGGGATTCCCGCGCGAGATGGCGTTGCCGATCACGACGAGGTCGACCGACTGGTCGATGTGCTCGGCGCGATAACCTTCGAACGTTTTGATGTTCTCAGCGGCAAGAAACTCGCTCATCGGCGGATACGCGTGTTCGTCGGAGCCCTGTACCGTGAAGCCTTGATGCCGCAGCAGGGCGGCAAGTGTCGCCATCGCCGTGCCGCAAATTCCGATGAGATGAATGACCACAGATTCTTCGGGTTACTGGATTCCTACCAATCACTCGACCGCGGCTTCTTCGATGACGAGCGCTGGTCGCGCCCCGGTTACGACGCGCGCGTCGACACCAAACGGCAGCGTCCACGTCGGACCGTCGGTATGACCCGAGGGAAATCCAAAAAGCACGGGGCCATCGAAGTCAGGCGCAAACGATGCCACGACGTCACGAGCGCCAACTGACCCGTCGGGTTCGCTGCAGTGCGGAAACTGGCCGAACACTAGCGCGGAGGCGCGTGCCAGCACACCAGCCTGTTTCAACTGCGTCAGCATCCGATCAAGGCGATATGGACGCTCGGAGACATCCTCGATGAAGAGGATGGATCTGTCGGGAGGCGTGTAGGCCCACGGTGTGCCGAGAAGCGAGACCAGCTGCGTCAACGTTCCGCCGACCAATGTTCCTGCCGCCTCGCCGCCCTTGATCACCTCGAGCGAGTGTGGCGCGAACTCGCCGGGCGGCTCTGTGCTGGCAACCGAGGCAAGGAACGACCGTTGGTCATATCCGTGGCTGCCAAGAGCGATACGCCGTTCCACCATCGCGCCATGAAAACAGGTCAGACCGTGCTGCAAGTGAAGGCACAGCAGCGCGGTGATGTCGCTGTACCCGACAAAGACCTTGCGGGCCTCGCGCATCAACGCCGTGTCGAGCAGCGGGAGCAATTGCGCGCTCCCGTAACCGCCGCGGATGGCAATAATCGCCCGCACCGACTCGTCGCGCCATGCCCGTTCGATCAATTCAGCGCGGGTCGCGGGGCTTCCGGCGACGAAATGCGTGCGCTCCAGCACACGATCGTCGTATACCGGCTCGAAGCCCAACCGTTGCAGCTCGGCGATGCCGCCGTCGAGATCTTCGCGCTTGAACGCGCTCGCAGGGGCAACGAGCGCGATCCGATCGCCCGAGCGCAGCCGTCGCGGCTTGATCGAACGTCGCGATGCGGCCCGGTTCACAGGAACGAGGCCATCTCCGCGGCAATCGCCCGGTGCTCGTCGCGGCCGAGGACTGCGTTCAGCTCTCGGATGCGTGCTTGCGTCCGCGGCCGCTCCGCGGTGAGATAGCGCTCCTTTGCCGCGCGCAGGCGCTTGAACGCGTCATCCAGGCGAGTACTCGAGATATCGCCGGTCTCCACCGCTTTGACCAGCGCCTCGAGCGACGCCGCCTGCAGATCGATGTCGCCACTGCAAATCAGAACACCGTCGCATCCGGCGTTGATTGCCTGCACCGCGGCGACGGGCACCGCGATTTCGGCGCTGAGCGCCTTCATCTCCAAGTCGTCGCTCAGAATGACACCTTCGAACCCGAGCTCCTCCCGCAGGATGGCCTGCACGATAGCCGGCGAGAGCGTGGCGATGCGCTCTTGGTCGAGTGCGGGCACGTGCACATGCGCCGTCATGATGAACGCGACCTTCTCACGGATGGCGGCGCGGAACGGTTCGAACTCGACGGCCCGCAGCCGATCGGGAGGATGTTCGACGAGCGGCAGCTCGAAATGCGAATCCTGATTCGTGTCGCCATGACCGGGAAAGTGTTTTCCGCAGGCCGAGACGCCCTCGCTCTGCAGCGTGCGCACGATCACCGCTCCGAGCCGCGCGACCTCGTCGGCACGCTCCGCCAGCGCGCGATCGCCAATCACCGGGTTTTTGGGATTGGTGTGGATATCGAGAACCGGTGCGTAGTCGAGCGTGATGCCGACCGCTCTCAGTTCGCGCGCGAGCGCCCGCGCAAATCGCTCGGCGAGCGTATCCGAACCCGAGCGGCCGAGGGTGGCCATCGGCGGCCAACGCGTAAACGGCTCCTTCAGCCGCGCCACGCGCCCGCCTTCCTGATCGATACTGACCCACGCCGGCTTGCTGCGACCGAGACGCTCGACATCGGCGGCTAGTTCCGCCACCTGCGCTGGCGCCTCGACGTTTCGCCCGAAGAGAACGGCGCCGCCGACATCGAACTCGCGCGCGAGCGAGCGCCATTCGACAGGCATGGTCATGCCCTTGAAACTCCCGATCAGCAGTTGTCCAATGTCGCGGCGGCTCGCGAGCGGCATGGCTCAATATTATGATGACGCGGTGCGAATTACAGCGTCTGCGCCGACACGCATCGATCTCGCCGGGGGCACCATCGACATCTGGCCGCTATATCTCTTCCATCATGGCGCGCAAACATTGAACGCCGCCATCAGCCTGCGGGCGCACGTCGAAATCACGCCACGCATGGACCCGACGGTCGAGATCATCTCTGAGGATACCGGCCGGCGGCTGGCTGTCGACTCGGCCGCCGATCTTCGAAACAACAAGAGCCTGCCGCTGCTCGGCAAGCTTGCGGCTGCCTTCGGCGCGCACGGCGTGACGATCCGCACGCGCGGCGAATCGCCGGCAGGCGCGGGTATTGCCGGATCCTCTGCCCTCAACGTCGCGGTTTGCGGCGCGCTCGCCAAATGGGCGGGTTGCGGCGCCGATTCGGAACAGCTTTTGACCACGGCCATGAACGTGGAGGCGCAGGCCATCCAGGTCCCGACCGGTCTGCAGGACTATCGCCCCGCGATGTACGGCGGAATCGCCGCGCTGGAGCTCGGCGAGCATGGCCTGCGGCGCGTCGCGCTCGAGGTCGATGCAAACGAACTCGCCCGCCGCATCGTGCTGTGCTACACCGGCGCCCCGCGCAATTCGGGTACGAACAACTGGGACATCATGAAACGGCACATCGACGGCGACCGTCATGTGTTCGATTGCTTCGAGCGTATTCGCGACACCGCCGCGGCCATGCGCGATGCGCTCGCACGCGGCGACTGGGACGCGACGGCCCGCCATCTCGCCGAGGAATGGGACAACCGCAAACGGCTGGCGCCCGGTATCACGACACCGCAAATCGACGATCTGATCGCGCGCGCGCGCGCCGCGGGCGCCCAAGCGGCAAAGGTCTGCGGCGCCGGAGGGGGTGGATGTTTCTTCTGCCTCGCTCCGCCCGAGCGCATGCCGGCAGTCCGCGAGGAGCTCGCCGGTGGCGGCGCCCAGCTGCTCGACTTTCGCATCGAAACCGAAGGGCTGCGCGTACATGGCGCTTGACAACGCTGCAATTGCGCGCATCCTCACCGCGATCGGCGACCTGCTCGAATTGCGCGGCGACAACCCATTCAAGATTCGCGCCTATCGCAGCGCGGCCGACGTGGTCAGCAACAGCCCTGAGCCCGTTTCCGGCCTGACCGACGCGCAACTCCGCGAGTGGCCGGGCATCGGCAAAGATCTCTCGCTCCGCATCATCGAGATTTGCACGACCGGCACCTGCCTGATCCACACCGAGCTGATGGCGCAATTCCCGTCGACGCTGCTCGATCTGCTGCGCCTCCAGGGAGTGGGTCCGAAAACGGTGGCGCTCCTCTACACGCAGCTCAAGATCACGTCACTCGACGAGCTCGAACAAGCGGCGACGACGGGAAGGCTCCGCGAGCTCAAGGGAATGGGCACACGCAAGGAGCAACTCCTCCTGAAAGCGCTCGAAGAAAGCCGCCAGCATGCCGGACGCCACTTGCTGGCAGATACGTCCATGGTGGCTGGCAGCGTGGTCGAGCACCTGCACGCGCAGATTGCCGGCATCGAATTCATTCCGGTCGGCAGCCTGCGGCGCGCCACCGAAACGTGCGGCGACATCGACATTCTGGCGATTGGTGTGAAGCCCGAAGTGATGGACACGTTCGTGTCGTATCCGCTCGTCGAGCGTATCCTGGGCCGCGGCGATACGAAATCAAGCGTGTTGATTCGCGGCGGATATCAGGCCGATTTACGGCTTGTCCCACCCGAGAGCCGCGGCGCGGCGATGCAGTACTTCACCGGATCGAAGCCGCACAACATCGCACTGCGCGATCGCGCCATCGCCCTGGGGATGAAGCTGAATGAGTACGGCGTGTTTCGCGTTGCCGACGAAGCGAAGCTGGCCGGGGAGACGGAGGAAGGGGTCTACGACGCGCTCGGGCTTCCCTGGATACCGCCGGAACTGCGCGAGCATCGCGGCGAAATCGAGGCGGCCAGCGAGCGGCGGCTGCCGGCGCTCGTCACCGACGGCGACCTCCGCGGCGATCTCCACATGCACACGACCGTCACCGACGGCAAGGATGATCTGGAGACCATGGTGCGGGCGGCGCGCGACTCCGGCCTTGAATACATTGCGATCACCGACCACAGCCAGGCGCTGGCCATGGCCAACGGCCTCGACGAGCGGCGCGCGCTCGAGCACGCGCGACGGGTGCGCGATCTCAACGACCGCATGGACGGCATCGACGTGCTCGCCGGCATCGAATGCGACATCCTTCCGGATGGTTCGCTCGATCTCGCAGACGAGTGTCTCGCCCAACTCGACATCGTCGTAGCTTCGGTCCATTCGGCCATCCGCCAGGAAGAAGCCGAAATCACTGCGCGCGTGCTCCGCGCCATCGAGCATCCGCTGGTGGACATCATCGCGCATCCGACCAATCGCATTCTGCTGCGGCGCGAGCCGGCACGGCTGAACCTGGAACGGGTGGTCGATGCGGCGGCGCGGCATGGCGTGGCGCTCGAGATCAACTGCCACATCGATCGCCTGGATCTCTCCGACAACAACGCGCGCCTCGCCCGCGAGCGCGGGGTCAAGCTGGTGGTCTCGAGCGACGCGCATTCAGTGAGCGCCCTTGCCCACAAGCATTGGGGCGTGCTCGTCGCGCGCCGGGCATGGGCGACGGCCTCGGACGTGCTCAACACGCTGCCGTTTGCGCAGTTTAAACAGGCGCTGCGCCGGAACCGCACGGCGAAGGCGTCATGAACAAGATTGAAGAGATCAAGAAGATCTACTTCTCCACCACCCGGGCCACGATTGCCGACGACTTCGATCGCGCCATTGATCTGCTGAAATCGATTCAGTCAGTCGAGGAACGCGAGCGTGCGACGGTGTTCATGCACGGGTTGGCGGAAATGAAGAAGGAGTGGGTTCAGAAAAAGCAGTGAATCTGGAGACTTGGAGATTTGGAGATGTGGAGCAGATTTGGAGATCTCCAAATTTTCTCCAAATCTCGAGATCTCCAGATCTCCAGATCTCCAGATTCGGATCTCTTACGCTCCTTCGTTTCTCACTAACCCTTGAGATCACGGCTGCACCAGCCATGCGTCGTAGTCGTTGCGCGCAATGCGTACGTTCAATGGCGATCCCGTGGGTCCGAGCCGACGTCCTGCGCGACCGTTGATGCCGAATTGGACAGCGCCGGCATCGTCGCCCGACAGAGCGACTTCGTGCCTCACGTCGAGGCGCACCATTTCGCCGCCCCGAAGCTTCCGCGCCACTACTTCGTGTCCGTCGGCGACGACGTGCAGGTCGCACAGCGCGGAAACGGTGATCAAGACCGACATCGGACTTATGACGCGAAGATCGCCGGCCGGAACGATCGCCGGCTGCAGCGCATCGACAGCCCGCGGCGTGGCATCCTCGCGGTGACGCGCGACGTCGGCACCGCGCAGACCGATGGTGAAATAGATCACGCCTGCGCCGATAGGGACCTGCGCGCCAAACACGCTCAACACGGTGGCGAGCGTGCGGTACCGCACCGGCTTGACTTCGGGCGCGGGCGGCAGATCGTAACTGGTCGGTTTGCGCGTCGGCAGCGGCGGGAGCGGCGGAAGGTCATCGGGATACTGCGCCAGAAACTCGCGCACGACCACCTCGGGATTGAGACCGACTTCCTGCGCGTACGCCCGCACGATCCCGCGGCGATAGATGCCGCCGGGCAGCCGCGAAATCTTTTCGGATTCAAGCGCTTCGAGCGACGGCACCGACAGCTTCGTCGTGTCGGCAATGTGCCGCAGCGATTTTCCCGACGCTTCGCGCGCGGTGCGAAGGCGCGCACCGATGCTCTGTGAACCTCGCTCGGTCATCAACCCAACCAGTTTGTGCTATGTCGTCGGTTATTTGCCAGAAGTGCTGTAGGTAAGGGGGCTAGCACAGCAATTTAGGGAAGGTCAGACGCAGTGTCAAAGGCCAAACGTAGTCGTTGAACCGCTTTTTCAACAGCCCCGGCGAGTTCGTCGGGCCCATCCGAAGGAATAAACGCGCCGATCGCCGCCATTCCACTTGCTCCGGCCCGCACAACTTTCGCCGCGTGTTCGTGCGTGACGCCGCCAATGGCGAGAATTGGTGTCGCTCCGGCACTCGAAGCGATCGCGGCAAGCCCCTGCGCGCCCAACGGATTGCCGAGCTGTGGTTTCGACCGCGTTGGAAACACAGTGCCTGCAATCAGGTAATCCACCGGACCGGCAGTCGCCACGTCGTGCACGGAATGGACGGATCTTCCAATAGTGAGTGTCGGCGCCAACCGGCGAGCGGCGCTCGTCGATACGCCTGCGTGCCGTAAGTGAACGCCGTGGGCGCCCGCAATCAGCGCGATGTCAACGCGATCGTTCACGAGCACACGCGCAGAAGATCCGTCGGTGATGGAAACCGAGGCTCGCACCACGTCCGCAAGAGCGCGCGCCTCGAGATCCGGTTCACGAATCTGCACGAGGTCGATGCCACCGGCAACGGCCCCCTCGATCTGTGCGAGCAGCAGCCGGCGCCAGTCGCCTTCCGGGCGACCGAGGGCGCGAGCGAGTCGGATGCGGTCAGTGACGAGGCAGAGAAGCCGTCTCGTCGTCACGGGCGTGCGGACGGGTAAACAGCTCCGCGAGCTCCGACAGCGCGGCAACGAGGTTGAGCGCGCCCAACCCCGAAACTGCGCCGCGGACGAAGTTGTTGGTGAGCAGCGCACGCATGCCGGGAACGGCCTCGGCGAAGTAATTGCGATCCCAAAACGCCGACCAGGGAATGACGATCAAAAGGAGCCCTGCTTCGAGCAGCAAGGCCACAAGCAACAGTCGTCGGAACAGAAGACGTTACCTCTTCGCTTTGGCCTTCGACAGCCGCTCGATACGGTGGGCAACGTCGCGATAGCCGCCGGACTCGGCTTCGAGCTTCACGAACACGGCCAGAGCGCGTCCGTGCTCGCCAAGGTTCTCGAGTGTTTCCGCCAGGTCGTAGAGCAGGGCGCGGCTCGCGTCCGGAGTCGGCGCCGGCGCTTCAGCGGCGCGTTCGAACCATTCCACCGCTTTGGCGGTATGGCCCTGTTCGATATAGAGCCGTCCAAGGAGCGAACATGCGTCAAATCGCTGGCGCGCGGAGCGTGCTGCGATCTCCAGCGCAAGAAACGGACTCTCGCCGCTCAGGCGCTCAGCGATGATGCCGCCGGGATCGCTTTCGCCGAGCGTCACCAGCGCGCGCCGGAAGCGTTCGCCCTCTCTATCGAACGGAGGCATCAGCAGCTTTCGGTTTCGAGTTCAATCGTATCAAACAGCGTGGGCGGCCTGAACGAACGGCGATGTGCGCCCGAGTAGCCATGGCGCGCAACGGCAGCAAGGTGCTCCGCCGTCGCGTAGCCTTTGTGTCGATCGAATCCGTATCGCGGATCCTCTACATGGAGGCGGTCCATGAGACGGTCGCGCGTCACCTTCGCGACAATCGACGCCGCCGCGATCGCAGCGCATTGACGGTCGCCCTTGATCACCCGCCGCTGCGCCATCAGCAGCAACGGGATGCGGAACGCGTCCACGACGACCACATCCGGGAGGGGCGTGAGGGAATGCACCGCGCGCTGCATCGCCCTGAACGTGGCCTGATGGATGTTGATCTCGTCGATCTCCACGGGCTCGGCCGCACAAACGGCCCACGATAGTGCTCGCTTGACAATGATGTCGTACAACCGATTGCGCCCCAGTTCGGTCAACGCCTTCGAGTCGGCGAGACCGGGAATGTGACGCTCGGGGTCGAGCACCACGGCGCCTGCCATCACTGGTCCGGCAAGGCACCCGCGACCGACTTCGTCGACGCCGGCCACGCAGACAAACCCGTACCGTCGCAGCGAGTTTTCGATCGTTCTCCGCGCGCCGACCTTTTTCACGGAGCGTGCTGCGTGTAGTAGCGAGTAACGGGTAGCGAGTAACGAGAGGGTTTTGGCTCTCGCTACCCGCGGCCGCTACTTGTTACTACTGGTTCTTTTTAACCTCTTTCATGCGCGCCGCTTTCCCCTTCAAATCGCGGAGGAAGTAGAGCTTCGCGCGCCGCACTTTCGCCGATCGCACGACATCGACTTTCTGAATGATCGGCGAATGCATGGGGAAGATGCGCTCGACGCCCTGACCGAACGACACCTTGCGAACGGTGAACGTCGATCGCACGCCGCCGCGCCGCAGGTTGATGACCACGCCCTCGAAGATCTGGATGCGCTCTTTGTCGCCTTCCTTGACCCGGACGTGCACGCGGACCGTATCGCCAGCCTTCATCCGCGGCCGTTCGACCAGTTGACCTTTTTCCACTACCTCGATGGCGCCCATGTCACTCGCTCCCTTTCCTGTCTTCGCGCGCGCGTTCAATCTCGCGCAACATCTCTCGTTCGTCGTCGTCCAGCGCGGCGGCGTCGATCAGGTCGGGCCGCCGCTCCAGCGTGCGCTGCAGCGCTTCGCGCCGGCGCCATCGCCGTATCTCGCCGTGATGCCCGGACACCAGCACGTCGGGCACGCGCACACCGCGAAATTCCGCAGGCCGCGTGAAGTGCGGGTAGTCCAGCAGTCCGCGAGTAAACGAATCGTCCTCGACCGACTGCTCGTCTCCCACGACGCCCGGCACCAGCCGGCTCACCGCATCGACTATGACAAGCGCCGGCAGCTCGCCACCTGACAGCACGTAATCGCCTATCGACACTTCGTCGGTCGCGAGATGCTGCCGTACGCGGTCGTCCACACCTTCGTACCGACCGCAGATCACGACGAAGCGTCCCTTCGCGGCCAACTGCCGCGCGTCGTGCTGCGTGAACACTCGTCCCGCGGGCGAGGTCAGCAACACCGTGTCAGCCGCGCCGCGCGCCGCGCGAATCCCTTCGACCGCCGCAAACAGCGGCTCCGGCTTCATCACCATGCCCGGCCCGCCGCCAAATGGCACATCGTCCACGGCCTTGTGTCGATCGGTCGTGTAATCGCGAAGGTCGTGGACCTTGATATCGAGCAAGCCACGATCCCGGGCGCGGGCAATGATGCCTTCGCTCAGGCCCGCTCCGATCATGCGCGGGAAAATCGAGATGATGTCGATCTTCATTAGTTCAAAGTTCAAAGTTCAAAGTTCAAAGTTAAGTTGGACAGTTTTCGAACTTCAAACTTTGAACTTTGAACTTTGAACTTTGAACTTTGAACTTGGAACTGATCTACTCCCTCCAGTCCCCATTCAACTCCAACAGCCCGGCCGGCGGTGTCACCGTAATTTTCTTGGCCCCGACATCCACCGCGCAGATTTCCTCGGCGAGTGGGATGAGAACCTCTCTCCTCCGCCCTCGCACCACCAGTCTGCTTGCCCCGCCCGTTCCTTCGACCTGTTCGACTTTCCCGATCGCTTCGCCTGCCGCGGTGACCACCTCGCAACCAATCAATTGGTGATGGTAAAACGTCCCTGCCGGTAACGCCGTTTGTTCGCTCTCGGGGACCTTCAATTCGGCGCCGGCGAGCCGCTCGGCGTCGTCAATGGAGCCGATTCCGTCAATTCCGAGTATCGGCCTCCCCTGCTGAAACCTTACCGAGGTCACCCGCAGCGTTTCGATCGGGCCGTTCGCGCGCCGTGCAAAGAGCGTTGCGCCGGCTTTGAAGCGATCCTCAGGAAAATCGGTTTCGAGATTGACGATCACCTGCCCGCGATTTCCATGCGTCCTGGCCACGATGCCGACCAGCACCATGTCGTCCCAATCTGCCGCGGACGCCACTTACCGGCCGGAACTGTCGCGGATGTCCAGCGTCGCCCGGCGCCCTTGCCCTTCGGCGGCACTGGCGATCAACGTGCGCATAGCGGCGGCGGTTCTGCCCTGCCGGCCGATTACACGACCGAGATCGCCCGGCGCAACTTGTAATTCGATCACTGTCATGCCACGGCGCTCGCTCTCGCTCACGCGCACAGCATCAGGGTGATCGGCCAACGCGCGTGCGACGGTCTCGACAAGCGCTTTCAGGTCGGCCACGGTGCCTCCTACGCC
>JBKPDL010000157.1:0-17915 GCA_046727855.1 Acidobacteriota bacterium | reverse complement strand
CGGTTGACCTTCAACATTGGCGCACGTTTCGACCTGAATCGTTCGAAGGATCAAAGCGGCACGCCAGTGGTCCGCGACTCGCAGTGGAGCCCTCGTCTGGGCCTCACGTGGGACGTGAAAGGAGACGGCAGGTGGACCACGAATGTGGGATTCGCGCGCTACGTGGCCGGCATCAGCACGGCGCTTGTTGACGCCGGATCCGCGGGCGGCCGGCAAGCGTCGTTCAGCTGGTTCTATCAGGGTCCCCCGGTCAACACTGCTGCCGGCCCCTATTTGACCGCGGATCAGGCGCTTCCGGTTTTGTGGGACTGGTTTTTCGCCAACGGCGGTCTCAACCGCGCGACGCGCACGACGCCAAATATTCCCGGGCTGAGCACGCGCGTGCAAGGCGACGTTGTCTCGCCGAGCTCGGACGAATGGTCGGTGGGTCTGGCAAATATCGCGGGCAATCTCCAGTGGCGGGTTGACTACCTGCATCGGTCCTCGCGCGACATGTATGGCGACTTCCTCGATATGTCTACGGGAAAAGTGGCTGATGCCGCTGGCCGACTGTTCGATCTCACGCTGGTCAGCAACACCTCCAAGGCCGAGCGAACGTACGACGGCGGCACGGTGGACGTGCGCTATCGATGGCAGCGCCTGCAATTGGGCGGCAACTACACGTTGTCGCGCACATGGGGCAACTTCAACGGCGAGAACGTCGGCAGCGGCCCGATTCGCGCCTCGTTCGACTCGTTCCCCGAGTATCGGCAGGAGAGCTGGAACTATCCGATGGGGTACAACCCTGGCGACCAGCGGCACAAGTCGCGAATGTGGGCGAGCTTCTCGGCGCCGGTGCCGGAAGCGATTGGCGCGGTCGATCTCGGCTTTGTGCAGCGTGCGGATTCCGGTGTGGCGGTGGATGTGAACGGGTCGATCGACACACGGTCCTATGTAACGAATCCCGGCTACGTCACACCTGTACAAAGTGTCGCGTATTACTTCATCCCGCGCGGCGACTTCCGATGGGATCCGGTCTACAGCACCGACCTGGCGATCAACTGGGCAAAGAGGCTCCCGTCGCTTGCGCGGACCGAACTCTTCGTTCGCGCGGTGGTAACGAATCTGTTCAACAACGCGGCGGTGACGCGCGGAGACATCGCGATTAACACCCGCAACAACAACACCGCCTATGCCGCGTTCAATCCGTTCGCGACAACCCCGGTGCAGGGAATGCACTGGGACTACAGTCCGACGTTTGGTGAGCCACAGGCGTTTGACGACTATCAACCCGCACGGCAGTTCAGTTTCTCGGCGGGTATTCGCTTCTAGCAGGTAGATCGGCGGGATCGTCGCTGGCGCGTTCCGGCGGCGATCTCGCTGACCGCTCCGCGACGATCTCCGACTGGGTAGCAATCGCGCCTTGTTTTTGCTGCGATCACCGCCGCCGTGATCGCGTGTTGTCGCTACGCTTCGTTCCGCCTCATGCGCACCGCGGCTTGTCAGCTCAGTTCGATGTCGGTCTCTTCCGGCTCGCCGACCGTCGCGTTGCCGTCGTCGTCGCCAGCGCAGCGGCGGACCAGTGGCCGCGAATCTCGCCTGACCAACGCTGGCTCGCTTATGTTTCGTCGGAAACGGGCAGATTCGAAGTCTATGTGACTCCGCTCTCCGATTTTCGCGGCAGACGACAGACTGGAGGCGTTGCGCCGCGGAGAGTGCCGAGCGGAGCACTGCATGTGCGAGTTCGACGCGTCGACGCGCGCCGTGCTGTTGCTTGTGCGTCGTCAGCCATCGCTGAACAACCGCGGGCGACAGCTGCTCTAATCGGAGCGGACCGAACGCCTTCACCAAATACAGATCGATCACGCCGCGGTAACTGCGTCGTGTACTGGGTCGCCACGCATCGCTCTCGGTCGCGTACCAGTCTTCCAGGTAGGTGGCGACCGTCGGTGTCGTCGTGACGAGCAGCTGGCCATCGACGGCGCGTCCGCCGAGACGACGCAGCTGATCGATCGCCGCCGCCTGCGTGTCGGCGTACGCATATTTCCGTTGTCGTTGTCCATCGGTGCCCCGTCCAAGATCGACGTAGACCTGCCATCCGCGATCGCACGAGCCCGTTCGCCGCGTTCTCCCGCTTCTGGGCGTTAGGGTTGAACGTTATTCCGGTCCCACTGCCGCGAGCTAGCGTGTGGGACGGGAAAACGCCCGCGATCAAATGGTCGCGCTATCAGGACCGGCGGCAGACCGCGGCCGACATCGCCGAACTGTTTCGGGACGACGACAGCAACATCGCGATCCTGACCGGCGTCATCTCCGCTGTTGTCGTCATCGATGCCGACTCGCCGCAGGCGATGGCATGGTGCGCCCGTCGCCTTCCCTGGACGCCGTGGCAGACGCGGACCGCGAAAGGCTATCACGTGTTCTACGCGCATCCCGCCGACGTGCGGGTGTCGAATCGCGCGCGGATCGAACGCAGGACGGACGACTGGCGCTCGATTGTCGCGGCGATGGCGGCGCGAGGGCTCTTTGAGCAGCACATCCGCCCGAACACGCTGAAGGCACTTGCCGCCGCGACGCAACGACGAGCCTTCAAAGGTGCCGTTTTCCTGGAAGTGCTGAAGCAGCTTCGACCGTCATCGCGCGATCAGGAACCCCTGGCCCTGGTCGGAGAACCTGAGAAAGTGCCTCCCGCCCGTTTCGCTCAGGCTTGGGTCGTCGCGATCGCGCTTGGCCTCGCCTGGAACCCAGATCACCTGACCAAATTTGCGCGACGATTTGGTGTGAACACGCGCGCGATCGAGCGTGCCGCGCTCCGCGATCTGCGAAACGACACACCGGAACCCGCCAGCGACTGTTTTCGGTGCGGGAGCGACATCCACTGCTGGCGCGAACGCCCGCGTGAAGAGGCGAGCGTTTTGCGGGTCAGACGGCGGCGAGCCCGTGCTCCCCACGCCGTCGAGACTCTTACTTAGGCGTCGGCAAAGTAATTACGACAGACGTCTCGCTTCCTCGAATGTCGGCCGTGCGCAGCGTCTTCTGGGCACGAATCACAAGGATTCGATAAGAAGTGTCGCGATAGAGCGTCAGTCGATAGTGGCCCGGCGCGATAGGTTTGAGTGCCTGTTCCGAAACAAACGGCCCGACGGTGCCAACGGCATCGGCTGCCACCACAACGTCATTCACCGGGCTTCCGTCATCGAGCTGCACGAGGACATTCACCGTGACGGGATTCAACCGCGTTAGCACGAGCGGTGACAGGGTCACACTTTCGCCGGGTCCGATTTCAACGACGTCTGCACCAGTCGCAGTCTTGGCGGAGGAGATTGGGTACGGCAAACGTCCATTCGGCCCGAGCTCGAAGTTGATGCCGACCCGATAACGACCCTGCGAGACTTCGGAAAACTCGTAGTGACCATCCGCGTCGGTCTCTGCACCATACTCGCGGGAAGCGCCGTACTTGAACGGCACTGGCTGCAACGTCACCAGCAGCTTCGCTATTGGCATGCCTGCTGGATCGACAACCCTTCCGGTGATGCGACCATTGTTCCGAGCCACAAAGTCAACAATCGCGCAGCCGTGCGAAAGGTGAAGGCTGACGTCCTGCGGCGGCATGACCAGGAGGCCCTGCCGGTGCGGCGGCGCTGTTGCCGTTACCGCGTATTGGCCAGGTGGAAGTCTCCTGAAACCATAATGGCCCTCGCTGTCGGTCGTCGTCGTCGCCGCGATCTGCCCGCTGATCGTCACTTGGACACCGCTCAACGACGATGGAACGTTGGTGCCGGGCGTGGCCAGCTGCACGCGTCCCCAAACGCGGCCTCCCTCGGACGGCGCATTCAAACTTTCGATGTACTCAATCAATGGTCCGGCGTCGGCGAGCGGCTGAGTGAGGCTGCAAGTGGACACCACGAGGTGGCGATCAGTGACGCGACGATGGGCCACGATGAGATAGCGTGTGCCTGGGTGAAAGTCGTACCCGCAATCGCCGCCACCTACTCCGGTCACGACAGTTGACTGTGCCTCGCCGCGCAGCGGACGGATATCGGTGAGGTGAACCGAGCGCTCCCTCGACGCGTTGCCGTTGTTTGGAACGTGTGCCTCGATTCGTTCGACCGTGGCAACGAAAACAGCATCCGCCTCAGTCACAGCACCGCACCCACTCGAGATGCACGAACACGCGGCAGCGTCTCGCGCTGACCACGCGGTAGCGACAAAAACCGCCACGACGATGGTTCGCCACAGCTGTCGACGCATATCCAAACGCTCCATTAGCGAGAGGACGTATTTAAGGGGCCAAAAACGATCGACCTGATCAATCCTACGTACTTCTATGAGGTACGAACTTGTCAAGTAATCGTTTCTTTTTGTCCTTGGCTTTCTTCGTTCTCGTCAAAGCAACAAAAACACGGGCTGACACTGGGTACATGGGACAGCAATAATGTCTTGCGCCATCTCTTCAGTTCAGGCGACGCGGTGGAGGACTTGCAACGCCTCATCGCGTGACGAGATAGGAAATGCGGGAACATCTTTTAGCGCGCCCCGCAGTCGGACATACTCGACGGATTCGAAGCCAATCCTTGTATGAGTAGCGACCGCGATGCGCCAGAGCGCACCAGCAAGGACGTCGTCCGCCAACTCGAACGCAGTACCCGGAGCCTGCGCGCTTACCACGGCCTGCAAACCGAAACAGACGGCGACGATGCCGATGAGATGGCGCATAGCAGGGCTCCTCCTAAACACTCGACTTCAGTTTAGCGATGACACTTTAGGACGCCAACGGATTCTGAACAGTCGGTCCAGAGGTTCGGGACAGGCATTTTCGAGTTCCGTTTTACTCCTACATGATCTGACGTCGGCGACAGATTGAAAGTCCGCGGCCGTGCGGCGGCATCTAGTTTGAGTCCCGACGGGCCGATCCTGTCGGCGCTCCAGCTCGCGACCGTCACCGTGAGTTTCGACACATCATGAGCGTGCAACATCGTCAGCGTCGTCATCGACCGCCAGGTGACGGTCCACGTCTCGGGAGTGGTGTGCGCCGACCTGGTGATCGACCGCTGCCCACCGGCACTCGCCGAGGCACTCGCTCGCCACAGACCGGCAGCCGGCGTCACGCGCGCGACGCCGGCCCCTCGTTCCCCTCCAATCTACGCTCGAGGATCCCGATTCCAGCTCCATAGCCGGCCGCCGCGCCAGCGGCTTCCTTCAAGTCTCGTTATCGAAAGTGACTCGGCATTTGTGTCGGCACCCGCCCGAGCATATTACGCCGAGTCACTTCCGATGAACGCTAGCGACTTTTCGCGAGCAATCAGCTGCGGCAATGACGCAATTGCAAGACTGGCGCAGGAACGCGTGAGGCAAGGCTATGCGTATGCCAAGACCGGCTACTCTGAGGGTGGCTGGCGATTGCCGAAGCGGTCGAAGACGTCCGAGCGCTGTTTGGTCAACCCTTGTACGGGCTCGAACCAGGAGGCGAAAGGAGCGGCTGTAGCCGACGTCAAGGCTGCTGAATGCGCCGGCGCTTTTTATCCCGTCGCGGTAGTTGACATAGGTGTTCTACTGGTAGTAGTACACTGATCGCGATGCTTCCGTTCACGGTGTTGCTCCGTGCGGGGCAGCCGATTTTCGATCAGGTCGTGTATGCCGTTGCACGCGCGATCGCAACGCGGCAGTTGCAGTCTGGCGATGCGTTCCCCTCGGTCCGAACACTGAGCCAGGCGCTCAAGATCAATCCCAACACCGCGCACAAGATCGTTGCCGCCCTTACGGAGGAGGGACTGCTCGTCGTCCGTCCTGGCATCGGGACAGTGGTCGGCGGACCCAAGAGCGGCAGCGCCGCAGCGCGCCGCACCATCCTGAATCACGATGCTGAGCGCCTTGTTGTGGACGCGCGTCACGCCCGGCTGTCCCTCGAGCAGCTGCTGCAGGCGATTCGACGCCACTGGAAGGAGATGCAATGACTCACGCGATCGAGGCTACGGGTCTGACACGCCGGTTCGGGAGAGTGGAGGCGGTCGAAGACCTCTCGCTACGCGTTCCGGCCGGGAGCATCTTCGCGCTCGTCGGTCCGAACGGCGCCGGCAAAACAACGACGATCAAAGTGCTCATGAACCTGATACGGCCTACGCGTGGCAGGGCCACCGTGCTCGACGTCGACTCGCAGCAGCTCGACGCGTCGGCGTTTCAACGCATCGGCTACGTGTCCGAAAATCAAAAGCTGCCCGATCATTTGACGCCCGCGCAATTGCTCGACTACTGCCGTCCGTTCTATCCCGCGTGGGACGACACGCTCGCCGAGCGATTGCAGCAGACACTCGATCTCCCGATGCACGACCGCTTGCGCGTGCTGTCGCGCGGCACGCGCATGAAAGCGGCATTGCTCTCGGCGCTTGCATTCCGGCCGGAGCTGCTCGTGCTCGACGAGCCATTCAGCGGGCTGTATCCACTGGTGCGCGACGAGCTGATCCAGGCACTGTTGGAGCTGGCCAACGATCGCGATCCCCCCTGGAGCGTGTTCATCTCCTCGCACGACATCGAGGAAGTGGAGCGGCTGGCCGACGGCGTTGCCTTCCTGAACAACGGCCGCATCGTGTTTGCCGAACCTGTCGTGCGACTGCTCGAACGGTTTCGCCAGATAGAGGTCATTGCGCCGGACGACGCAGCTCTGCCGGCGCCCTCCGACGCCGCATGGCTGCCGCAAGGCATCGCCGGCCGCACGCTGCGCTTCGTCGATACGAATCATGCGTCGCCTGACGCAATAGCACGAATCGCCGCTCGCTATCCACGCGCCGAACTGCGAACGCATCCCATGACGCTGCGCGAGATCTTTGTCGTTCTCGCGCGCCGCTCAGCGCGCGGGTCGGGAAGGGAGGCCAGATCGTGACGTACACAGGGCATCTATTGCGCTGGGACGCGCGACGGTTGCGCTGGATCCTTGCGCTTTGGACGTCGGTGGTCGTCGCTTACACCGTGCTCGTCGGCCTGCGGCCATTTGCATCGGTCGATCCGTCCGCGCGCGAGTCGTTTGCCGTGGCGGACAGCATCCTGTGGCTGGCGATGATGCTGATTTCTTTTGGGCTGGTATCACTCGTCATCCATGCGCACCCAACAGTTGGCAGCGATGCCTTTTGGATGACCCGCGCGATCCCGCCAGGCTCATTGTTGGCGTCGAAGCTTATGCTCATTGGCCTACCACTGTTGGCTGTGCCGAGTGTTGCCGATGCTGTCCTGCTCGCGACCCATCAGATGCCGCTCTCGACATCTGCCGGCGTGATCGCGCAAGAGACGTCCCTACGAATCGTGCTGCTCATGCTCCTCGTGAGTGGCGCCGTTTACACCCGGGGTCTCGCGCACTTTACGCTGCTTTGCGTAGGCATCCTGCTGGCGATCGCGGCCGCCGTCGGGACGACAGCTGCGCTGGTGATGCGTGGCCTCGAAGAAGGACCGCCTGTACGCACGCCCGCGCGAACAGTGGAAGACCCGAGCGCGCTGGTCATCTTCAGTGCGCTGTTTATCGTCGCGGCCGTGATCATGCTCGCCGTGCAATATCGCACGCGATTGAAGCGCCGCTCGCTGGCCGTGGGTGCCGGCGCCGTAGGTGTCGCGCTGCTCGTGGCATGGCTGTGGCCGTTGCCGTTCTTGAGGCATCGCTTGGTCGTACCGGGTTGGGCCGACCGGGTCGCAGTGCGAATCGATTCGTCAACGATATCGACCAACATTCCAAGTTACGCTTTCTTCGCGAGCCGGCGACATCAGTGGAGCACGGTGAATGGCCTGATTCATGTTGACGGCGTTGGACCTGGTTGGAACGTAAGCGTCGCCCTCCGCGAAGCCTCCATTCAGCTCCCCAACGGAGTCACACTCGGCAGTCCCGGCAGCGCGAGCACATCTGTGCTTGTTGGCGATATCTACAGTTCGCCACGAGAGTACCGCTCGATGCGTGACCTCCTCGGTGTTCAAGTCATCGGGCTGCACCAGCCGCCACGAACCGACCCGCCACCGCGTCAGTCGCACCCGGTGCTGTTTGTATTCCGGCGCGATGAGGTCGCGCCACTCCTACCCGCGCGCGGCCACTATCGCGCACGCATGGACGTGAACCTGACGCAGTTTGCGATTCACGGTGTGATTCCGCTGCGGCCGGGCGCGTCACATCGCAACGGCGGCTATCATCTCGTGATCGATCGCATGACGACTTTCGACAACGAATTTGCGATTGTCGCGCGTGAAGCGCGCGCGACGTCGATGTGGGAACGCCGGCCGTGGGCGCGATACGCGTTCTATCTTCGGAATCGCGAACGCGACCAGGCGGTTGCGGTCAACGACTACTCATTGCGCGGCGGCTTTACGCTGTTACAGTTCCTGCCAATAGGCCATTTCTCGATCGGCAGCGCGGACTCAAGCGGCTTCTCGTCGCGTGGCATGGTGTTGCGCTTTCCCCCACGTTATACGCCGACCGCCGAGACACTCGATGTAGACGATGCGTGGCTCGCGGGCGCAGAGCTTGTGATCGTCCGGCGCACCGAGGAAGGATGGATCGAGCGCACTGTGGAGATCCCCGACTTCCCGATAGGCCAATGAAACGCGGCAGCGTTTACGAACGTCATTCGTACTCGGAAGGGATCGAGCGGCACCGATGGCGCGCGGCGCGCTGAGTTGCCAAAGCGCATCCAATACCCTCTAATGAGGCGATGAAGGCGACCGCGCGCGCAAAATGTGAACTGACCACTTCGGGTCGCACGGCGCTACCGGGCGACGATGCGCCCGGTAGCCGCGGCTACGCTCTAAAGGGGCACGAAGAAGTTGTCGTAGATGTGGGAAGCAGAAGACATCATCGGCCTGATTGACTAAAGTGGACAGACACAGGGGAGGCCGCGATGTTCTTTGGGAACCTCTTTAGAAAACCCAAGCCCGTCATCTGCGCCGCTTGCGGTAAGGTCATCGAGCCACGAGAGTCCCGGTTCGTTGATAAGAACCGCATCACGAAGGCCGAGCGGCATACGCACGTCACTTGCCCGAGACCTGAGCACCCACCGACGTAGATCGCAGCGGTGGCTACGGCCACGCCATGTGCGATTTTGGACGGTGTCCCGGCGCTTTGGACGGTGGACCTTCAGTTTGCGGTGGCCGTGGGTGATTGCCCCAAGTAGGCGGTGTGCGAGAACGCGAGTCTCGGCCCATCGCGCCCACTGGCCGTTCCGCGCCTGGAGCCACCGCACCCTGACGATCCACTGGCGCGTGCGTGGCTTGCGTTGCGTGGTTCACTATGTTTGTTACTCAGGGCACAACTGTCGCAGTAGGTCGGCTGACGGCACTGACGGCAGGTTTTGAGGTTCTGTGTGCCGCAAGTGGCGCAGAAGTGGTGTAGTGGGTTCCCCAAGGTAACCTCCCTTTGAAGAACAAGGGAGTTACCTGGGACTCCAGGACCCTGGCCTGATGAACGCCTACGGCGTCACATACGCCCAAGTGGGCGTGGGCGGCACAAAGTGTGCTGAGTTCTGCCGAGCGCGACCGTCAGCGGCGTCAACCGCCACCCCCCACCACCTTTCTCGGATGCGCCCGCCTGATGTAAAGGTCGTCCGGCAAAGTCGATCAATCGCGGCGGAATCTAAAAGGCCGAGCTGCGTGAGCATCTCTTGCCAACCGTTCGTTGGCTATACTCACGATGATGCTGCCCTGCCAAGGGCAGCCTCGGGAGGGTTCATGCAGCGGTTTACGCTGGCCTGGATCTTGTGCATCGGGCGGTTGGTATCGGTCACCCGCCGCCAATCCCGACGTGACCACGAAAGTGATCGACCGGGAGGTTTACTACTACCAGCCTCTCGGGCCGTGCGAGGTTCCTAGCGCCTGCACCGACCGACGATCGTTGCTCCTGGAGCATCCTATGAGGTCGAGCTTCCGTCGATCGACGCGGAATGCTCCGTCGTCGTCTGATTCACGCGGGGGCACGACTTTCGACGACCGTTGAAAAGACCGGATTAACTCACACTAATCGCTCTCCGAAAAACCCGGTGCACTTCAGTACAAACTCTTCATGGTCTTTTGCGTAACGACCGCGCTTCCGTACCTTGATGCCGTGGAACCTAAGTAGGTAACTCAACGTACTGAAGTCTGTGTGGAGCAGTCAACAAAGCTCGTGCATGGTGTACATGTGTACAACTGTTGGAGATGGATCGCTGCTTGTTGATCTTCATCCATGGATCACCGCGGTTGTTGCAACTTGCAAAGTGGACAACCAAAAGTGTTAGGTTTCAAAACAAGGGAGCGCGGAACCAAGGGGCACGAGGCCACCCTGCGCGCAGTGGGCATTTCTTGCGAGCACTGCGCGCAGGACATGCGGTGAACGCACCCAACGCGCAGCGAACCTCCGACAAATCCCCACACGCCCGACGGGTATTGATAGTCGCATTCCTTGACCGGCAGCGCCGCATGTCTTGACACGCCGCCGTCGCCACGCTCTCGCGCCGCGCCACCGGAATCTACCCCTGACCAGAACTCTGCTCCCCGGACAACTAAAGCTCGACACGGCTTCTGCGTTCGGCACCCTGCCGTCAACGCAGAAGTCGAGCGATTTGAATCCGTTACGTCACCCGAAGCGCATTCGGCTCTTCGCGGCCCGAGCGTTGCAGTTCGGTTCGTGACGATACGGTTTCTTTTCGAAAGGACTAGTAGGAATGAGGTTGCTGCAACGTTTCACAGCCGCGACCATGCTGCTCGCCTCGACGGCGACCATGGCGTCAGCTCAGATGGTATCAGCCCAGAACTCGGGCCAGAACGATTCGGTGGACTACGCCCGGCGCGTGCACACCGTCGCCGGAACCCTGCCCCTCGACACTCATTACACGCTCGAGGTGTCGGCCCCCACGCAATTGAATCAGAAGGGCGAGGAAGCACTGCCGAACGGAATACCCGCGGAGCTACGAGTCAACGTCGCCTCTTCCCCAGTGGGTTCCACTCCGGAAGTGGCGCGTGCGCTGGTGTCGGTCGACCCTTCCTCGATGGTTTTCTACTACAACCTCGTTCTAATTTCAACCGAACCTCGGAGTCTCTACAGGACACCTTCTGACCGGCGACATGACTCTTCCGCTGCGCGGTCGTGTGCGGAGGAGGCGTCATGGCACTTGGAAGGACGTGTCTGTTAGCTGTCGTTCTGACGGGACTCGGGTCCGACGTGCGCCTGGCAGGTTCTGCCGGGGGGATCGAGGAGGTGCCGTTCGAGCTGTATCAGCATCATCTCATTGTCACCAAAGGTTCCATCGGCCCGCTGAACAATATCAGCTTGCTGATCGACACGGGCACGATTCCAAGCGTCGTGGACGAGAGAATCGCGCGGAAGCTGCGCCTGAAGACTGAATCAGCGACGCTCGTCGCGTTCGGCCAACAGGTGTCGGTGCAGAGCGCGGTCTTGGATGGATTCCACATCGGCGCCTTGCAGTCGGGCCCCGTACCAGCCGGCGTCGGCGATCTCTCGTACCTTGAAGGCGTCCGCATCGATGCCATCGTCGGGCTCGACGTGCTGGCGCGCGCGAGCCTGGGCATTGACTACAAGACCCGCAGATTGAGTTTCGGGCCAGTCGATCGGGAGGACTCGGTCGCTCCCCTGGAGGTGATCTGGCCGTTCCTGACGGTGCGTATGACCATCGCAGGACAGCCGGTTCGATTACTGGTCGACACTGGCAGCAGCGATCTCGTGCTGTTCAAGACGCGGATGCCGGCCGCCCTCGCCGATGCGCCGTGGCGAGGCGACAAGACCGTGCAGTATGCGTCCGGCCCAGCGCGTCTGCGCCGGCTCGAGCTCCGCCAGGCCGGTCTCGGAGCGCACGTCTGGGACAAGCTGCTGGCCTGGGCGCTCGATCGCGTCCCGCAAGGATACCCGTCGGGCATCGACGGTGTGCTCGGTGTGCGGGCCCTCGGCTGCCAACGAGTGACATTCGACTTCGAGCGCAACGAGCTCGGGTGGAGCGAGTGAATCGTCTGCTGGGAGAAGATCAGCCGTTTCGCCATACGGTGATATAAACGAGCCTTCTTGCGCACAGGAGGGCCTTCCAAATCGGTTTCCGCATCGGCGACTGTCACTACGTCGAGCCCTCCCTCAACACCGTGACCGAACCGGGGGGCACCACTCGCCTCTAGAGCCCAAGGTGGTGCAGGTGCTTGTGTGCCTCGTTGCGCACACAGGTCACGTGGTCACAAAACAACACTTGCTCCGGAACGTCTGGCCCGACACGTTCGTCACCGACGACGTATTGACGCGCGCCATCTCGGAACTGCGTCGAGTCTTCGGTGACGATGTCAAAGAGCCGCGCATCATCCAGACGATCCCGAAAAGCGGCTATCGTTTGATAGCCGGTGTTGATTTCGGTGGTTCGCCGCGCGTCGGTGCCGCACCAGCACAGACCGGCGCCGTGCCGACAACACGATTAGGCAAATCATGGCGTCGTTGCGCCGCTCGTGGAGGAGCATCGGACGCCCGCCCACGAAGAAGCGTGGCCGAGCGGGCTGAACTGGGGTACCCGGCTGTTTCCAGCCGCGCCAGCCGACTCGCCTATGTCCACGAGTGGATGGACGCGAATATCTGGCGAATTGAAATTCGACACCCCGCGCGGTCAGTCAGCTCGCCCACGAAGTTGATCGCTTCTACGCGCCACGAAGCTGGCCCGCAGTTCTCGCCCGATGGAAAGAGGATAGCGTTTCATTCGAACCGCTCGGGAAGTGTCGAGATCTGGGTGTACGATGCGGATGGCCGGCACCCGCTTTAGCTCACGTCGTTGGGTCGCATAGCGGCACGCCACGGTGGTCGCCTCGCCGGGTGACGATCACGATGGCGTGGCATTGACCGCACCTGTAGGTCCGCCAGGTACGAGTACGTTCTGTAGTGTCTAACTGCACGGCCAGACCTCCGATATACCTGGTGCATATAGCGCGACAGGCGAAAGAGCGGCGTGAACACAGGAGAAATTGCAAAGTCTCTAATCACGTGTCTAGACAACTACCATCCGCCGCGGGAGTTCATGTCACACGTTGTATAGGAGAGATGGTACGTCCAGCGCCAACTGATAGCCGGCGAGAATGCGCGATGGAGAATCCAACCGCCCTCCCCCAACCTGGAAACTTATCTTGATCGCCTTCCGCTGGGTTCCCGCTCTACGTCGCTGCCGGTATGGCCCTTCAAGTGTGGTTGGGGGAGGAGCGCGCGGCCGATCGTCGAAGTTGACCTATTCGACGGTTTGAAAGGGTCTGTTAGGGTTTGGTTCGCCTCGCCGGAATCAATCTGACCGTCCATTGCGCCGCAACATCGGTGAGCACGAAGAGGGCGAGAAAGCCGGTCGGCGCGCTAAATGCCGCAAGCGCCTGCGCGCCGGTTGGCAGCCACCACCAAGTGAAGACAGCCATCGTGACGGCAAAGACAGCTCCCGCGATCACAACGACACGTCGGGCCGCTGACAACGCCGTCAGCGCCGAAACGCCTTGCAGACGCGCCCGACGGACCGTCCACGTAACAATGAGCGGGACTGTGGCTAAGGAGATGAAATCAGGGAATGTGGAGACGAAATGGGCGTCGGCTCTGAGGACATTGCCGACGATGGCGAGTGCGGCTGCGATTGTGCCACTGGTAAAGCCGAGAACCGCGCTGTTCATGATGCGTCGTCAGTTCGAAGGGTAGCGCCCACTCGCGCTTAAAGCAAACGGTGTGTCCTCGATGGTGGTTTGGGTGGGCCGATTTCTGCGCTTGCTTCTCTAGAGATTCTCTAGACGACTAACGAGGCCCTGCCTCAGACGGCCAGGTGCTCAGCAGAGCTCACACATGCTCGACGGTATGAGGCACGGCCTCGTTAGAACTTTACCCGAGATGTCCTGCCAAGTTCTGCCGCGATGCACGGTTCATTTGCGAACAGCACCCCGATCAGCCCTGGCCGCACGACGACTGCGGCGGGCCGGGCCTGCCGTGTCGGGTGTGCCAGCAGCCGGGCGAGCGGCCCGAGTTGCCGAAGGATTGGAGATCGATCGTTTCGACACGCCACGAGTCTGAATGAAGCGGCTGTCCGGCGTTTCATCAGGACCTGGCAACGGCGGGCGTGTGGGTTCAACCCTCTCCTTCGGCATTCGTTCCGAACGTTTAAGAACAACGTGTCCTGCGGCGGCAGGCAGCGAGCAGCGTCGGTCGGATTGCGTCCTGGTCGTCGGCGCCCGCTTACGGGACGACGACCTTGATCTCCGCTGATTCGGCCGTGCCTAACTCGTTGCGTGCGCGCACGCGGACGTAGTACGTGCCCGATGGCGCACCTTGGAAATCGGCAAACGCCTTGCCGTAGGTACGAAACTCGCCGATATTGATCGTGTCCGGCCGCGAGCCAACCACGATCTCGTAATCGCTGATGTCAGCCGGCGGATCCCACTCCAGATGAACGGCACCGTTGACGATCGCGGTGCGCAGGCGTGTCGGCGAATCCGGTAGCGCCAGATAGCGAAATGGCTCGCACGGATTGCCGAATTGGGTCGGGTCGACGGTGCCGAGATATCCCAGCGTCTGGAGATCGAAGATGTCTATGCGCGGGGACTCGCACCCAAAAAAGTCCTGCACCGGCACGGCGTACGACTGAACGTACAGCGTGGCGCCGCCAAAGCCAGTGGAGAACGTCAGGGAACTTCCATACGAGGTCGTCGGATACACGAGGGGTGGTGCGACCTGCCCCAGTAGCGCAAAGGTGACCGGATCGTACGCGTAAAACACCGGGAACAAGTTAGCCGTGTAGGTTCCCGTCGGCACAACGCGCCCTCCCCATGTCACAAAAACGCCGTTGATGAGGGGCAGCGTTGTGAACGTCGGCAGCACGCCCTGTGAAACACGCGCCAGGGTTTCGGTGTCGTAGCCGGTGACCGTGGTGCCGCTCAGCGTGGCGATGCCGAGCGCGTATACACGGCGTTCATCGGCGCTGAGGACAACTCTGGATGCGTCCGGCAATTCAGCGATGATGGCGCCGGTCGTCCCGTCAATCACGGTGATGTGAGGCGGCACCCCACTCTCGGGATCGCCTTCGCCAACGAAAATGCGGCCGCGACCACTCGCCAGGGAGTCGCTTTGGGCACGCCCATGTCGTGCCAGCGAGATCGTCATCAGCGGTGTGCGGCCGTGCAGATCAATCAGGTAGACGCCGGCATCGTCGCGTACCACCAGACGGCCAGACCGGCGGTCGTTGGCGAGCCGCACGGCACGTTCCCAGGATCGGGTCTGGAGCGGGACGTTCGAGAACGTGTGCAGTTGACCGGTTCGGGTGTCGAGCGCAAGCAGGGTCGGCGGTTCAATCCAATTCCGCGCTCCGGTCCATACGATGAAGCGGCCACCCGCCGACAAGATCGGCACGGTCCGACCATTGTGAGGCGGCAATGTCAGGCGACGCAGAGGAGACCAGGTGCGTCCGCCGTTGTCGACGGCCACTTCCGTGAACACGTTGTCTGAAAAGAAAAACCAGGCGCGCTCTTGGGCGAACGCGGGAGCGCTGACCGCGAGGACTACGCACAGCACCGCAGCAGATACACAGCGCATGGGGCTCCTCCCCTTGCACGGTTACAGGAACCTTTTCTGGCGCCCAGGATTCTAACACGTTAATCGCGCGTTCTGCCGTCGTCGCCGGGACTCAAGCAATAACGACGTCATTGGAGGGGTGCTGGTGGAAATGCTCGACGGCTACGAAGGTGGCAAGAGCTGTGTCACCAATCAATCTGGAATATACAGAATTGATCGAGTTCTCACGGCGAGGCATTCACCTCAAGGATTAGCAAGGCAGGTTACGTTACGCAGACACTCAGTTACCGTGTCGATCCTCCTGCTGGGTGGTGAGAGCGATCATTGCCGTCGTCACGCATCGCATTGTTCTCATGGACGACTCCTGAGCAAAACAGACCGTATTGGTTCACGAAGTAGCCGGCTCTCACCTTCCATTCTAATTCCATGCCGCGGGAGACCGGCTCGCGGCGCGAAACGCCTGCGCTACGCACACGGCCGGGTAAATGCGTTTCGCGAGATCTGGCACCTCATCGCAGGACAGCACTAATCCGAATCTGTCGACGTTACACTGCTAGCTGCATGGCGCTCTCGATTCGAGTCGATGGCCTGGCCGCTTATGGCATCGAACTGCTCTCGCCCACCCTTCCGCAGTTCGACGACATCGCCAGGTCGCTCCTCGGCGAACGGATTGCGGAGATCGCTGCACGCCAAGGAAGCCTTTCTATTTTCTGATGGTTGCGCTTTAGGATGACCGTTAGGGCAGTCGTCAATGGCCTGAGGGGACGCTGACGATCTACCCATTACAAGTTAGCCGGACCATGTAGAAATCAAACATCTGGAGGTCGCGATGATTCCATGTCTCCCACTTGTCGCGGCGTTGCTGCTGCTGCAGCTCGGAGACGGGCTGGTACGACAGTCGTCGCCGCCGTGCACGTTCAACGTTGTACATGCCGTGACGCCGCCGCGCGTTAATGAGCCAGCGACGGTTCTCGCACGGTCGCTGGTCCTTCCGCAGCCCGGTTCTCCGGTGGTAATCGAGAGCCTTGATCTCGCCGGGACAGAATTCAGCTTGGAGAGGGGCCAGATGTCCTTCACACTGCACTGGGCGATCGAGTTGCAGAACGTGAGCGACGTCCCCGTGAATAACGTCAAGGTCTTAGCGCATTTTTTGCACGCTCTTCCTCGCAACGGCACCGTCGAAGGGCAATCACCGATCGCGTTGCGTCCCGGAGAGCGGACTCGGATCACGTGGGAGGGACGCGGAAGTGCCTCGCCGGTGTCACCACAGGAGGCCTTCCTCTTTGCCTTCGTCGACTCGGTCCAGTTCGGGAACTGCACGTACACCGCCGCGCCCTACCGACGTCGCGTCGCTGAACGAGCGAGTCACAGAGCTGGTCAACAGGCGCTTGCAGCCGACGCCGCTCAGTGTGATCGTGAAGCGCCGCGGCTGAAGCGCATGTCGTTAGCCAGATCGTGTGAATCTATGGAGCCTTCAACGGAGAAACCGCGCTATGCTCCACGAGTGCGGTCCGAACTGTTGGCGCTGCTCGGCGCCGTCGCGATATTCGTAACTGCGCCCGGCGGCGCAAAGACCGAGGCTGGGACTCCTAGAACAACGTTGCCGACTTCTGCGCAGTGCCCCAAGGAGACGCCTCTCGAGCCAGGCGTGCATGCCCGAGACCGGGCGATAGGGGCCGTTCGAAAGTCCTTGGCCACAGGTCCCGACGAATGGCGTACTTACGAGATTCAGTCCGCCTATCCAGCCACGAATGGGAAGGGGTTCTCTGTCGTCGCCTTCCCGATGTGTGGTCCGGTAGTCGGCAGCAGAACGTGGGTGGTAGAGATTCGCTTTCCAAAACTCGAGCCGTCGGCCAGTCTGTCTCAGGGGCAAGCCTTCGTCAGCAGATTTCGATCGGGATGGCGAGTGTGGTACAGGTACCACTAGCGACTAGTCAGGACTATCCCCCGGTGCAGTGCCCGTGGGGGGCATCAACGGTAGCCGAACAAGGGCGGGAACACGACAACCACCAGCGACGCCCATATCGCATACACAGGGAGGTAGGCGATCTGCCATTGCTCCAGCGCAGCAACCGAGCCGCGGCGACGCAAGAAGGACGCATAGAGCCACGCCGTCCACGTCAGGTTGACGAGCAGAATGAGATTCTCGCCAAGAGCGGCCACTCGGTTTGGAGTGAAGCCAAACTCGGAAATGCGCTGTGCGATCGCCGTCAGCGCCACCACGTCTACCACGAGCGCGCTGACCACGAGCAGGAGTTGCAGGCCGTCGAAGAAGTCGGGCGGTGCCTGCGGGTCGCGCGCGGAGGCGGCGTAGAGCACCAGCCCCACGACGACGGCCAGCAGCAGATCGAAGCCGATCAGGATCTCCCGCTTCACGTTGATCGGGTTGCCTGTCCACGCCATCGTCGCCAGAAACCCAAGG
>JBKPDL010000156.1:0-41295 GCA_046727855.1 Acidobacteriota bacterium | reverse complement strand
GATCAGCACCTGCCCATACAGGCTCTTCAGCGCTCTCATCCCGTGCAAACCTTACTCGATCGCGTAAACTTCTCCACGTGCGGGCGCTGCGCGATTGCGACACGTGGAAACTGCTCGAGGCTCACCGCGACGAGGTCCGTGGCGGGCATCTGCGCGAGTGGTTTCGCACCGATCCCAATCGCTTCAGCCGCTTTTCGGCGCGGCTCGACGATCTGCTGGTCGATTACTCCAAGCACCTCATCACCGACGACACTCTTGCGCTGCTGCGGCAGCTCGCGCGCGAGCGGCAGGTCGAAGCGTGGCGCGATCGGATGTTTGCCGGCGAGCCGATCAACACCACCGAGCATCGCCCGGTGCTGCACGTCGCGTTGCGGAACCGGTCGGCTCGGCCGATTCAGGTTGCCGGCCGCGACGTGATGCCCGACGTGCGCGCTGCCCTGGGGCACATGCGCAGCTTCAGCGAGGCGGTGCGCACCGGGGCATGGACCGGGTTCAGCGGACTTCGCATCACCGACGTGGTCAACATCGGCATTGGCGGATCGGATCTCGGCCCGGCGATGGCAAGCGAAGCGTTGACGCCGTACTCACGCGAAGGTCCGCGCCTGCACTTCGTGTCAAACGTGGACGGCGCGCATCTCTCCGAAACGCTGCGCAACCTGCATCCGGCGACGACGCTGTTCACGATCGCGTCGAAGACCTTCACCACACAGGAGACGATGACCAACGCGCGCTCGGCGCGGCGGTGGTTTCTCGCCCGCGCGCGCGACGAAGCGCTGATTGCCAAGCACTTCGTGGCGATCTCGACCAACACGCGCGAAGTTCTGGCGTTTGGCATCGCGCCCGACAACATGTTCGTGTTTTGGGACTGGGTCGGCGGGCGCTATTCGCTGTGGTCGTCGATTGGTCTGCCGATTGCGCTGGCGACAGGCTTCGGCAAGTTCGAGCAGCTGCTCGAGGGCGCCTTCGACGTGGACGAACACTTCCGCCAGACGCCGCTCGAGCACAACATCCCCATCACGCTTGGGCTGCTCGGCATCTGGTATGCGGATTTTCTGGGCGCCGAAACGCACGCCGTGCTGCCGTACGACCAGTATCTCCGGCGCTTGCCGGCGTATTTACAGCAGCTCGATATGGAGAGCAACGGCAAGCGCGTCGATCGCGACGGCCGGCCCGTGGACACGCCTACCGGCCCGATCGTCTGGGGCGAGCCCGGCACCAACGGACAACACGCGTTCTATCAGCTGCTGCATCAAGGCACGCGGCTCGTGCCGTGCGACTTTCTCATCGGCGTCCATGCCCACCACGATCTCCCCGAACATCATGAGCTCCTGATCGCGAATTGTCTGGCGCAATCAGAGGCGCTCGCGATGGGCAAGACCGAGGATGAAGCCCGCGCCGAACTCACGCGGCAAGGACTTGACGCGGCCGCAATCGAGGCGCTCGTTCCGCACAAAGTCTTTCCCGGCAACCGGCCATCGACGACGTTCGTCTATCGACGACTTGGTCCGCGCACGCTTGGCCGTCTGCTCGCGCTCTACGAGCACAAGGTGTTCGTGATGGGCGCCATCTGGAACATCAACTCCTTCGATCAGTGGGGCGTGGAGCTCGGCAAACAGCTGGCGAACCGTATTCGGCCGGAGCTTGATACACCATTGCCAGTGACCACGCACGACGTCTCGACCAACTCCCTGATCGAGTACGTCAAGTCGTTCCGCGATAAAGTGTAGGTCGCGTGCGTTAGGCGTGAATAATCTGGACGAGTTCCTCTGTTCCACGCTCGCGATGGAACGTGAAGAACATCGTGAAGTATTCGAAGATAAACTGATTGAAGCCGATCCTGATATCGCGACCCTTGTCGTTGAACCCGTTGAAGGGATCAAGTAGATGAACTCGGCAGTTTGCAACGTCAGTTAAACTTCCTTCCATTCCGTACATGACGCGCACGTGACCACCGAGGTTGAGCGTGCCTCCGTCCGACGTGAAGCTGGCGACGATCAAGAGACCGTGGTCCTGCATCAGGGAGAGGAACACCGCGGGGGAAAACATGCTGGTTGCGAGCGTCGCAGGATCGAAGGGCTTGATCTTTACGGCGTTAACCAAAGCCTTGACCACTTCGGGATCTTCAGGTTCAGGCTTCAAACCGAAGGTAGTACCAAATGATCCAAGCTCCTTCGTCGGCAAGCCTCGACTGAGCTCAAACATCGCAAGGTGCTTAACGCTCGGTTTCAGAACGTCCTTGATTTCCAGCTTCTTGCCGGCCTTCCAACTCTTGAACATCGCCATGCAGGCGGCCCAGCAGGTCTGAAAAGTCGGCTGCCCAATCAGAAACCGCTGCCCTTTAACGAAGAATGGCAAGTCCGGCAGTCTCTTGGGCGGCGCTGATGACGGGGAGGGGGGCGCTGGAGACGCCGGAGGTACTTGAGACGCGGGATTATCAGGAATCACGAGAACGTCACCGACGAAAATCTTGTCGGGGTTGGGGCGTTTCGCTTTGAAGGCGGCATTGCTTGGGTGGTTGTAGATAATTCTCCAGTCGCTAAACCCGTGCTTTGTTGCGATCTTCGTCAGCGTGTCGCCCCATACGACCGTGTAGTTCGTGGCCATGGCGGATTACTCGAGCGGTCAATATTTGGTTGGACGTGTCGAGCGCCCGCTTGGGTCCGGATTCGATGCGATAAAGTGGACTGCTCGCAGCAAACGCGCCCGTAGCTCAGCTGGATAGAGCGTCGGCCTCCGGAGCCGAAGGCCACAGGTTCGAATCCTGTCGGGCGCGCCACTTTTTCAGTGGCGACTGACAAGTGACTGACAATCGGTGGAGTCTCAAGTTCAATTACGGGCACTCCTCCTCGTTGACCGCTCGACTTTCGTCGGACTCAGAACCCATCGACGAGCGCGTCGAGAACCGAAGCTGACGACGTCGCACCCACACCCCTGTCATCGCCTTCCGCAGTTCTTCGTCGGTGATGTTCACGTATCGCTGTGTTTGCTTGATGTCGGCGTGGCCGAGCATCAGGCGACCGGATAAATCTTAAGCTCGAGTTCCGCGCGGGCGTGCTCGTTCGCGATCGCGAATGTGATCGGACCAGCAAGCGCTGGATCGACCAGCTCGAGATTCGAGCAACTTCATCGCTTCGCGTTGCGGTGAGTTGCCGATGTGACCGTATTACGTGTCCATCGGACGGTCGTCGCCGCACTCCAACGCACGATTGCCCGACCACAGCGAACGTGACACCACGCTCATGCAATCGAATGCCGAACTTCGCTCTCGCATGGCACACGCAGCATCCTTGACAGCGTCTCTCGATGAGCCGATGATCGGCCCCGAGCATTCACGCGAACGCGCTCGGTGATGGACTCGTGGGTGTGACAGTTGGCAACGCGCGAGCGTGTACTTCTGACTCGCCGGCAGAAGGAGGACGTCATGGTGCGTTTCCTGGCAGCGCTTGCGCTCCTGTGCCTATTTGTCCCCGTTGCCGTCGCGCAATCGGTAGGCGCGAGCGTCGGCGGCGTCATCGTCGACGATACCGGGGCTGCGCTTCCGGGCGCGACCGTCAAAATCACCAACAAGTCGAATGGCGTGGCCCAGCAGGTCGTCACGGGAGTGGATGGACGTTATCGGGCGGTCGCGCTACAGCCGGCTCCGTACGACATCACCGTCGAGCTCCAAGGCTTTGCGACCGTCCAGCGCGACGTCGTTCTGTTCGTCGGCACCGACGCGGCGATCGACTTCAAGCTGTCAGTGGCTGCGGTGTCGGAAAATCTCACTGTGTCGGCCGAGCTCTCACTGGTAGGCGTCGTCAAGTCGCAGCCTTCCTCCGTGGTGGAAGGGGAACAGTTGCTCGTACTGCCAACCATCACGCGCAACTTCCTCACGTTGTCGCAGCTGCTTCCCGGGTCCGGACCGACGGCCGGCACTGGCAAGTTCGCGTTCACGAAGTTCGGAGGCGTGGCCGATCAGCGAAACGGCTACACGACGCTAGTGGACGGCGGGTCTGTCGACGACACCGACTGGGGCAGCCCGACGATCAATGTCACTCAGGATGCGGTGCAGGAGTTCCGGGTATTCCGCAACCATTTTGACGCGCAGTACGGCAACGCCCTTACCGCGGTCGTCACCGTTGTCACCAAGTCGGGCACGAACCAGATGCGCGGCAGCGGCTTCTATTTCGGCCGCGACAACAAGTTGAACGCGAAAAACTACTTTGCCGCCACCAAGCCGCCGTTCAATCAAACTCGCGTCGGCGGGTCGCTTGGAGGACCGATCGCGCGCAACCGCACCCACTACTTCGCCGCCGCCGAGCATCTCGACGTCAACGCGACGACGATCACGTCGTTACCGGCGACCAACCCCTTCGCCGCACAGGAGAACGGCGTCTACGCGACGCCCTCGCGGGACGACATGGTGACGGTGAGGCTGGATCATCGCGCCAATTCCGCGCACGCGCTGGTGGTTCGCTACGCCTATAACAACCAGTCGATTGGCGGGCCGCACCAGCCCGATCGCCTGGTCGACGGCCTCAGGCTCACCAGCAATTCGACCGACGACAAGATCCGCGCCCACAGCCTTGTCGCCGAGCACAACTGGGTGCTGGGCAACAACCGCGTCAACACGCTGCGTTTCCATCTGTTGAAGGACTTTCTCGCGACCGTGCCCAACGGTGACGGCCTTGGCATCACGCGTCCGTCGTTCAGTTGGGGACAGAACAACATCGCGCCTCAGTACTTCGACCGCCACACCGAGACGATCAACGACTCGCTGTACGTCAACGCCGGAGCGCACGACCTGAAGTTCGGCGGCGAGCTCTCCCGCGTCTACTCTTTCCCGTTCGAAGCGCACTTCAACGAGAAGGGCCGCTTTGCGTTCAACACCGATGTGTCGTTCAATGCGGACGACCCGCGAACGTGGCCGTTTTCGCTCACGATTCAGAACCCCGGCTTCTACGACTATCGGACCTACACGGTTGGCGCGTTCGTTCAGGACGACTGGCGTGTGGCGAGCCGTGTGCGAATGAATCTGGGCGTGCGCTACGACGTCGACACGAACATGCGGCTGAACGACTTCTTCGAGGGGTTGATCGGCGACCCGCGCTTTGTCGGGATCGAGCATTTCATCAGCACCAATCGCGGCAATGACTACGACAATGTTCAGCCCCGGATCGGAGTCACGTGGGACTTGAACGGAACCGGAAAACTGGTGGCGCGGGGCGGCTGGGGCGTCTACGTGACGCGAAACCGGCCCTGGTTCGATGCCACCGTGCAGGACATGACCATTGGCGGGGCGGTGATCATCCAGGATCCGCAGCGACTGCGATTGTTCCCCGACGTGAACGCCGTGCTCGGCGGACAGAGCCTCGACGCCTATCTCGCTCAAGGAGGCGTGCGATCGGTGCTGTTGCTTGCCGACGATTTCGGTCTGCCGCGCTCGTATAACACCAGCGCGGGCATCGGCTGGCAGATGAACAACGTCACGGCCCTGGACGTCGACTACATCCACACGCGCGGGGCTGATCAGCTCGGTTCGACAGATCGCAACCTGCCGGCGAGCGGCGCGATCAGCGCGTCGAACCCACGTCCGGTGCCAACGTTCAGTCGCGTCACAGTGGTCGAGAATTACAGTAAGAGCACCTACGACGCGCTCGAGGCGCAACTGCGCACGCGTGTGCGCGGCGGGAACAGCCTCCAAGTTTCGTACACACTGTCGAGAAGCTGGCTGGACGGCGTCGACTTCTACAGCACGATCCGCGGGACGCAGCGCACGCCGCATGAAGCCGGTTACAACACGACCGACACACGGCACAACCTCACGGTGTCGGCATCGGCGCTCTTGCCCTGGCAGTTTCAGTTGAGCGGCATCCTGAGGCTGGTGAGCGGGTTTCCGCTTGGCAGAATTCAAGCCGGCCTCGATCTCGACGGCGATGGCAATACGGCCGGCGATCGCCCGGAGGGTCTCCCACCGCGCGTCGGACGCGGCGACGTCGAAGAGGAACTGCGCATCATCAACGAATACCGAGCCTTGCTCCGGCTGCCGCCGCTAGACGCCTCGTTGCTGGAGCTGAAGATGACGCGCGGTCTCGATCTCCGGCTGACAAAGGCCGTTTCACTTGGCGCGGATCGGCGCCTGGAGTTGTTCCTCGAGATGTTCAACGTGCCCAACTTCGTTGACCTCACCGGCGGAAACAACAACATGAACGTGACTGCATTCCTCGTTCGTACCGGCGCCCGCGATCCGCGGCAGCTGCAGTGGGGAGCACGCTACACTTTTTAGCAGGAGGACCGGATATGCGTATTCGAGTCGCGGCGGCCGGCGTGCTGGTCATCGCCGCAGGAGCGGCGGCGCTGGTTGCACAGCAGTCAGCCTCGCAGGATCAGCCTGGCCTGCGCTGGAGCGAGCAGCAGATTCGACAGGTGGCCCATCACGTGCGCGCCGGCCGGAAGCTCACACCAAAGGCGTGGCCGAACGGCGCGCGGGTCGCCGTCTGTTTGTCGGTCGATCCCGACAACTTCTCGATTGCGCTGAACGCCGGCAATACCAACCCTGTCGCCATCTCAGCGGGTGAGTACGGCGCGCTCGACGGGTTGCCGCGCATGCTGCGGCTGTTCGACAAGTACAACGTGCCGGCATCGTTCTACATCCCTGCGGTCGCGGCGATGATGCACCCGGAGATGATCCAGGAAATCAACAAGCGCAAACACCATGAAGTGGCCATTCACGGCTGGATTCACGAGAACCCGATGACGCTGGACGACCCGGTGGAGGAGTGGCGCTTGATCTCGCAGGCGCTGGATCTCCTCGAGAAGCAGTGGGGTCGAAGGCCCGTGGGCAATCGCAATCCCTCCTGGACGATGAGCACGCACACCATCGGGCTGCTCAAGAAGGCAGGGCTGCTCTACGACAGCAGCCTGCAGGCAATGGATGAACCGCACGAGATCCTGCTCGATGGACAGCCAACGGGTCTGATCGAGCTCCCCGTCAACTGGATCATCGACGACTCGCCGATGTACGGCGCCGGCGGCGATTTTCCGTCGCCGCGGATGATCGTGCAGACCTTCAAGGACGACTTCGATGTGGCGTATAAGGAAGGCACGATGTTCATGCTGACCATGCATCCGCACATCACTGGACAGCGCTCGCGCATCGGGCAACTGGAGGACCTGATCCGCTACATGAAGTCGAAGCCGGACGTCTGGTTTGCCACCGCGGAAGAAATCGCCAAGTGGATCAAACAGCAGACGGGAATCAGCAACACGGCGGGACGATAGGGAGGGACATCGTGCGCTACACCGGACTGATCGTCGCGCTCAGCATCGGCGTGCTGGTGGCCGGCACGGCGGCGCAGCAACCGCGCCCGGATAATCAGCCGGGTCGCAAATGGACGGAGGCACAGCTACGCGAAGCGTCGAACCACGTTCGCTCGGGACGCTCACTCAATCCAAAGGTCTGGCCGAACGGCGCGCGCGTAGCCGTGGCGCTGACGTTCAACATCAACAACTCGGCTAACCAGCTGGCGCGCGGCGACACGGCCGTTGTGGCCATGACGGGCGGCGAGTTCGGTGCGGCCCAGGGCCTCGCCCGCGTCCACGAGCTGCTCGATCGGCACGACGTGCCGGCGACGTTCTTCGTGTCCGCCGTGGCGGATCTCGTCGATCCGCAGATGCTACCTGAGATCGTCAAGCGCAAGCGCCACGAGATTGGAGTCCTGGGGTGGAGCGACGAAAACGTCGCGGCCCTCAACGATGCGGCCGAGGAAGAGCGACTCCTCTCGCGCGCGATAGAGCGAGTGAGCACTGTCGCCGGTCGCAAGCCGGTTGGCGCTCGCGGACCGTCAGGGACGCTGAGCCTGCACACGATGGGACTGCTCAGGAAAAGCGGTTTCCTGTACGACAGTACACTGCAGGGCCGCGACGAGCCGTATGAGGTGCTCCTCGATGGGCAGCGATCCGACATCGTGGAGCTGCCGAACAACGTGTATCGCAATGACTACCGATTCCTCACCTCGGTGCGCACCGGACCCGGCCTGCTCCCGTCGCCTGAGCTGATCTTCGAGACGTTTCGCGACGACTTCGATGTCGCTTATCAAGAAGGGACGCTCTTTGTCCTGACGCTCCACCCCCACGTCGTCGGCATGCGGTCGCGCATCGGATATCTCGACCGACTCGTTCACTACATGAAGCAAAAGCCGGGCGTGTGGTTTGCGACCGGAGAGCAGGTGGCGCGGTACGTAAAGCAACAGGCGGGGCCGAGCGACTGATCGGCGCGCCAGCGTTGTAATACGCGACCGCCGCCGAATCGTACACCTCTCGGTCACCGCGCATCCGAGGAAATCCGCAATTTCGCTACGGACGGTCTATTTTGGTAGCCACAAGTTCCAAGCCGAACACAAACGGTCTTGCCAACCCGGCTGCTCAGGGTTCAGCGTGACGTGCGCGCGCGTTCGAGCAACGCCACATAGCGCGCATCCGCTTCCTTGATGCGGGGCGTAAGCGACGGCAGCTGCCGCTTCCACTCCTCGAGAATCGTCTCGCGCGTCTCGAAGAACTCAAGGGCGCCGTCAGCGTTTACCGGCTCGGTGAGCAGAGCGTTCAAATGGCCGCGCTGCAGGTCGACCAGCTCCTCAACCGCCGCTGCCTTCCAGGTTGGCTCATTGTCAACCACAACGTAGATGGGCGCGCTGTGGGCGACGGTCGTGAATTGCGCCTCCTGATGGCTGCCGTACGCGCGGACTGCAAGCCACACACTGCGATCGGCCGTGAGTGTGGTGGACAGACGGACACGATCCTGCCCGCGCGCGATCTCCTGCCTGGCAACGTCGCCGAGCACCACCAACTCCAGGCGATCGAGCCTGTCAACGTCGGGGTTCATCTGAGCCGTTGCCTCGATCTCAAGTGTTGCGCCCCGGTGGACCCTCAGCTCGGATCCGATTGGCCGGCCGTTGACCGTGAGCTCGAGGAAAGGCCCGTTGGTCACGTACACCCGGCCTCGTCGAAATCCCTCCAGCCACGAGTCGATGTTGAATGCCCCCGCGATATTCACGTAGGTGCGCTCCACGCCCGGAAGGGTAGGCCCGAAGTACGGCCAGTCGGCACCAGCCACGGGCAGCACGCGGAATCCCAAGTTCAGGAAGTTGTACCAGGTCTCCAGCGCGATGCGGCCACCTTGCAGCACCTCGATGAAGTCCACGAGGCCAAATGGCACGTCAACTGCGAGCCCGCGGCGTCCGTTGAATAGCTCGCCATGATGGGCGTACCCGGTGATAGCACCTCCCCGCCGGGTTCGCTCGAACACGTGGTGGTACTGGAAAAACGCTCCGCGCTCGAAGTGCGTGTGCCTGTCTACGTTCCAGTGAATCGTGTGGCCGCGGGCGACGGTCCGCGGATCCTCCTGCCCCGACACGAGCGCGACATCGTCGCGCTCGAACCTCCCCTGCTTCCCCCAAGCCGGCTGCTTGAAGTAGGTGCCCATGATGTTGCCCATCTCGAGCAGGTGAGCGATGTGCAGGTCTTCGGCTGCCACGTGCGTCCACACCTCCGCGTCGGCCACACGATCGCGCTGCAAGTGGAGATGCGATTCGCCAGAGTACCAGCCGCGCGCCGGAAGATCGACGTAGCGCGCCAGCAACACGGTCACGCTGGTCATCTGATCTGACGTGAGGGTGATTTCTTGACGATGCAGACGATATTCAGGGCCACGAGACACGACGAGATCGTAAGTGCCCACCGGTACGCGCGCTTCATACGAACCAGAGACGTAGAAAGCCTCGCGGCTCTCGACGGGCCAGAATGCGCGCCGGTTCATCCACACGCGGCGGATACGATCGGTGAATCGCCGCACCGGGACGGCCTGATCGGACGGCAGCGGCAATCGCCCCGTCTCGTCGTAGAACCCGACTCGGGCGGGTACTGCGCGACCCGTCGCCGCATCCTTCACTTCCAGCCGTAGGCGGCCGAAGGCGGCCGGCGTGCGCGTAGTCCCGCTGCGTGTGATGGTGATGTCGCAGAGGCCGATGGCGCCTTGGCGGCCGCTGATCGCCAGGTCCACGCCCTGCGCGCCCTGACCTGCCAGGCGGGCGCGGTCCAATCGAACCGTCGTGCGCGCCAGCGGTCCCGTTCGCTCCGGCACGATCTCCGCCAATCCACGGCCGTCGCCGCCGTTGCGATCGAAAAGCACGAGGATCGCTTGCGCCGTGGTCAGTTCCGGCACGTAGGAGATGGTGAGCTCGACGGGCTCGTCGATGTCGAACGCGTAGCCGTCGTCCACGTCGAAGCCCACCGTCGGGCCCACCAGGCACGACTCACCGCCCACGGATCGTATTGCGGTGGCGCCGCGCCCGTTTGCTCCGAGGTCAGTGTAGCCGAGCGCGAGGACGCGGGCGAAACGGTCCTTCTTCCACGTCAGCGGGCTCGAGTACCGCGCATCGTCGCCATCGGCTCCGATGGCGACGATAGCCAAAGCCGCTCCCACCGCAGCGACGAAGACCCGGCGGCGGCGCATAATCAGAAGGTCAGGCGGAACGCCAGCTGGCCGCTGCGCGGCCGGCCGGCGGATGCGGTGATCTGGCCGAAGGTCGGCGAGGTCTCCAGCAGGTTGTACGAGTACCGCTTGAAGTTGTAGACGTTGAAAATCTCGGCGATTCCCGAGAGCTTGAATCGCCATCCGAGGTTGAACTCCTTGGAGACTCGCAGATCGAGCGACTGCCACGGATCATTGTGAAAGGTGTTCTGCGGAATAAAACTGCCATCGCGACGGAAGCGATTTGCTCCAGGCCCTCCCTGCAGGTTGAACCCCGAGCTGATGCTGCTGTATTCGCCAGAGCCGTACTGGAATATCGTCGCTAGCATCACGCTCCAAGGCAGATTGACGATTCCGTTGGCGCGGAAAGTGTGACGCTGGAAGCTGCTCGAGCGCGACCAGTTGTAGCGAATGTCAAAGGGGTTGACGTACGTGTTGCCGTAGCCCGCGCCGCCAATGCCCGAACCGTTGTCGAAGAAGATGAGCGTGTAGGTCATGCCCCATTGGAAGTTGTTGCGGTATCGTCGGTTTGCCGCCGTGACCAGCGCCAGGTACTCAGAACTTGCATCAGTGCCGATCAATCGGAACGGCCCGTAGTCGGGCCTTGGCCTTCCGTGCATGGATGGGTTCTTCGCCAGGCCGGTCTCAGGGTCGTAGAAGAGATTCGGATCGTTCTGCGTCTCGAAATGGTAGCCGCGCTTGTACACGAGGTCGGCGTCGAATCCCATCACGTCGCTCAGGCGCTTCTGGAACCCGAGAATGGTCTGCCAACTATAGGGCGTCTGGATGTCGTGTGCGAGCACGGACAGGCTCTGCGGCGCCAGCGGTACACGGCCCGACAGGATGTCGTCGGCCGTCACGCCGCGCGTCGGGTCGGCGATGAACCCGGGCAAGTTGTCGTTCGCATACGAATTGAAGATGACGCGCTGGCCGTTCCAGAGCTGCTGATCCCAACTCGGATTGCCTCCAATATGCCCGTAGAAGAGGCCTGTGCCGCCACGGACCACTAGGTTCCCATCCCCCCTGACGTTCCAAGCGAAGCCCACGCGAGGTGCCACGTTGTTGTAGTCGCCCAGATTGTTGCGGTAACCGGCGTTTACCGTGTCCCGGCCGTTGTTGATGATGACGTCGGTCTCCATCACGCCCGGGGCGTAGAAGTCGCCCGGTGCCACGTCGTACCGGATGCCGAGGTTAAGCGTAAGCCGCTGGTTCAACGTCCAGGTGTCGCCGATCCAGATCGCGTAACGCGGGCGCGGCACGTTGTAGGTCCACTCTCTCGCGTAAGTCTGGTCGAATCGCAGCACTGTGGAGTCGAGGCCGCTGAAGTCCCAGTGCGTCGAGTCCAAGTGGAGCGGGAAGCGGTTCCCGGCATTGGGCGGCAACGATCGGAAGAAGTACTGTCCGCGCGAGCGCGCCGGCCAGTCGCCATCGTCCACCGCGTACATCCACTCGCCGCCGATCTTCAGATCGTGTTTGCCGGTATTCCATGACATGTCGTACCGCACCGGGTAGCGTGTCTCGCGGATGAATTCCGGGTAGTTCCAGTTGAGCCCGAGAATCAGGCCAGGGAACTGATACTCCGGGGTCAAGATAAGGCCGTCCATCCCTTCGTAGGTCCAATAAAACTTGTAGATGCCCCCTCGTACCTCGTGGAGGAGGTTGCTGCCGCTCACATGCGACCAGATCGCCGTCGCTGCATACGAGGTGATGTCCTTCTTCGTACCGCGACTCGGATGGCTGGTCACCCCATCGTTGGGCAGAAAGCGCTTGTACAGATTGCCGCGAACCACGAGATGATCGCTCGCGGTAAGCTGAGCGTCGAAGCGACCAAGGTAGCTATCTTTCTTCTCCTCAATCGGCATCGTGATGAGCTGCGGTGCCAGGGCCGATGGAGTGATGATCGCCGTATTTGGCTCCCGCTCGCGCTCGTACGACCCGAAGTAGTGCATCCGGTTGGGCACGATTGGGCCGCCCAGCGTGCCACCGACTTGGCTGTTGGAGTATGGAAGCACCCGGTTCAGGAAGGGATCGGGCGCGTTAAATTTGTCGTCACGGAAATAGCCGAAGACACTACCTGCCAGGTTGTTTGTGCCCGCGCGCGAAATCGCCTGCACCTGGATGCCTGCTGAGCGTCCAGAAGTTACGTCGAACATATTGGTCACGACCTGATACTCGGCGATGGCCTCACGGCTGATTCCTGGCTGCCCGAACGAAGTCACCGAAGTGTGCTGCGTGATTTCCTGGCCGTCGAGATTGAGTTGGAAGTTCGTGAGCCCACTGATGCCTGGCGTGTCGCTCACGGCGTTAGCGGTGATGCCCGGTACCATCATCGACAACTGCATCCAGTTGCGGCCCGAGATGGGCAACTGCTCCATCTGGCGCCGATCGATATTGCCCGCAACCCGTGCAGTGCGAAGGTCGACGAGCGGCGACTCGCTCGTTACCGTGATCGTCTCGTCAAGCGACGCCAGCTTGAGCGTGAAAGGCACCGTCGCGTTTTGGCCTACGAGCAGCTCGATGTCGGAGACCACGAGTGTGACGAAGCCAGCGAGTTCGACCTTCAGATCGTACCGATCCGGCGGCAAACCCAATATCCGATACTCGCCTCGCTCGTTTGAGACGCTCTCGAACACTCTGCCGGTGGCACGGGACATCGCGGTGACGGCCGCGCCGGGCAGCACCGCCTTCGATTCGTCCATCACGGTGCCCGTCAACGTCGCGTCCTGGGCGGCGACCGGCAACGTAGCAAGCAGCATCACACCGACGGTCAGAAGAAGTCGACGGACCATAGACCTCAGCCTCCCTTCGTTTCAACCGCACCGATTCGGATCTGTTCCCGAAAGTCGGTGACTTCGTAACCGTCGGGTCAACGATTCGACTGCGCTCCGGAACGCCGCAGCATCCAAATCGTCAGCCGTCGCGAGAAACGCTACGAAGTCGGCGGCGACTGCCCCCTCGGGGGCGGTCACGCCGTCGCGCAACAGGTTTGCGCGTTCGGCCACAGACAGCCACGCGACCTCGCTCATCCAGCGAATCGCGCCGCGGACGACCTCTTCCCCGACACAGACAATCTGCCCCGCGTCGTCGCTCGCTGAGAGCACCTCGGTAACGATGCGAGCCGCTTCCGGGTCGGGGCACGCGCGATCCCAGCCGATAAATCGGCGGCAGAACGCGTCGTCCCGCTCGTCCACGCCGAACATCGCGAGCCACCGCTCCAAGCGCGGTACGTGTATCGGCGACGTCGCGTACCGGCGGAGAAATTCCTCTCGAGCCTGCCCCTCCATTGCTCCGCTCACGCCCGCTGACTCGATACCGTGGGCGCCTGCGGCGCCGGGAATGGCTCGGCCGACGCAAATCGTCGAACCACGTTCTCGGTGATCCGCGACACGTTGTTGGTGTAGTTGTTGTACGAAAGGCACCCGCACCACGCGATCGCGCTCGACGAGAACACTGCACCGCCGTTGGGATATTCGAGAAACACCATATCGGCGCGGACCAAGGGGTTCTGCGTCCCTCCCGGCCGCGCCCCGTTCGACGTGTTGATCTGTTCGACGACGTGCTGGTACGCATCGGAATGACCCGATGAGGACGCCAACACCAACGTGTGCGGCGGTGTCCCGAGCGCGAAGTCGGCACGATCAAGCTCGGAGCCTGCGGCGCCTACCTCGAGCACGAGCGACGGATGATCACCTATCAACTCGTCGCGTCCAACGCCCTCGAAGATCCATGAGGCGCGCGGATCGAAGCTGCCGGGCATGCGCGTAAACGGCTGGTTGCGATCGAAACCTTGCGCGGTGAAGCCAACGCCGAAGAACTGCTGTGGCGCCATTCCGCGGAATCGCCACAGGCCGCCCGGCTCACCGGTCAGGCTGTGGTAGTGCTCGCCCGGCGCGCCTTGCCAGTGCTCCGTCCCATCCCGCCGACGGACTTCGATATAGCGGCCGGTTGGGTCCATTGGCGTGACCCAGTAGAATCCGTTGCCGCCCAGATACATCAGTCGCCCTCCGCCGTTCAGATAGTTGCGTAGCCCGTTCAGCATCTCGAGTGAGTAGTACTCGGGATGCGTGGCCGTCATCACGACCTTGTAGGGCGTCAGCGCCGCTACTCCCTCGAAGTGCAGATCCTCGTCGGTAAGGAAGTCCACCTCGAATTGCTTCGCCTCGAGCCAGTCGATGAGGTGTGTGTCCGCCATGAACTGCCAAGGATTGTTGGTTTGGATCTTTGGCCGCATGTTCGTGATCGGCCTGAGGCGCGACGAGTAGCACACGCCGCTGCCGTCGCTGTGCCGCGAATACAGGCTGAGCGGACGGAAGGCGCTGGTCCCCGTGCCCGCATAGGCCAGATAGCTGAAGGTCGGAATGAGAAGCGCGATTGTCGCGGAGGTGGGATGTCCCTTCTTCGGGCGCACTGTGAACGGGATGTAGTCCTCGTAGGTGCCCGCCCGGAGCCGCGCCGCATACATCCCAGATTTCAATGTGCCTGGCACGCGGAACTCGAAGCCCGGCTCCCACGCCGCATCGTCGAGGTCGTCGTCGTGGAAGTAGATGGCCCCGTACTGTTGGCGCGCTCGCTTGTAGTCCATCTCGAACGAGTCCCAGGCGTGGCCGGTCACCGCCCGCATGGGAAGGTTCACCGTGCGGCCGTGCAGTCCGCCTGGACCGGTGTCGGTGATCTGGTCCGACTCGATGTCGACCGAGAAGTCCCAGGCCGCTAGCGGATCGGTCGGACCGCGCCCCAGCTTCAGCTCGGCGATCTCTGGGCGGCTGAGCGCGCGTGAATAGAGGCGAGGATTGTCAATCTTGCCGTTGTAATGCGCGGCCACCTTGTCAGCGGTCTCCCACGACGCGGCGATCAGCAGCGGCGCGGAGTTTGTGGCGATTGTCCGGATCGTAGTCGTCTGTTCGGTGATCACGCGAGTGGGGTCGAAGGTGAACGTGTTTAGGGGATCCTGGTGAATCTCCACGCGTCCCGTCGCCGCGTCGAAGGTGACGGCGACGAAGTACCACGAGGTCGGAACGCCCTGCGGGCGGTTGTTCATCCCAGGAATCGCGGGCACCCACGGCCGGAGGGGTTGCTGGCACGCGAGCTTCTCGACCTTCCCCGAGGTGTCGGCAAGCCAGAGCGCGAGCCGGCCTTCCTCGTCGATGAAGATGCCGTATCCGCCGCGCGATCCCGCCCATTTCGTAAGGACGCCCTCGAATCCCACGAATGAATCCGGCGAGCTGCCGCGCTGGCTCGTGGGTGCAATCCATGCCGTGAAGCTGAAGCTGCCGGTGATACGTAGCGCCGGCTTGTCGGGAACGAACGCGTACGACCCGAGCGGCAACTCCTGTCTCCGACCCGCGTACTCGCCGTTACTCGGTGTGTCAACGACCACTTCCTTGATGCCGGGCCCCTTAGGATTGGCGTCGCCGTGAATCAGTCTGACGATGTCGACCCGATAGCGTGGGAGTTCGCTACTGACCATGAACTTGATCGTCTCGCCTGGCTGCACCCGCAGGCGATCGGCGTAACCCACGATGCCGCGTTTGATGAGGTTCTCCGACACCTCCTGCCGGATCCGCATGTAAGGCCGCTGGCTAATCGGCGCAGCGCCGGCGCTGCCTGGCGGCGGCTGCTGTGCCGCCGGCGCCGTCTGCGCTTGCACCGGCAGCACGGCGCCCTGCGCCGCAACGCTACCGGCCGCTCCTGCCACGCCGACGGTCTTGAGGAAGTCGCGCCGGCTCACTTCCGCCGCCGGTGGCCGCTCGATGTTTGATTCCTTCTCGCGATCGACTTCGTCGTTGTGCGGAGCCATCGGTAACTCTCCTTTGCGTCAGGGATGTGTGCCGGACGCCGGGGGGCGAAGTCGAAAGCGGACGAAGCAGTAGCAGCCCGCGATCAGCCCGGCCAGACCGAGGCCTCCAATGCCGCGCGCCGATGCGGATGAAGTCGCGCCCGTGGCGCGTTTGAGTATGTCCTTATACCGGGCGTCGGCTTGTTCAATGCGCGGACGCAGCAGGTAGCGCTGGCGCTCCCACTGGCGCGCGAGCACATCGACGGTCTCCCACGCCTCGAGGTCACCCATGGGGTCGACGGGCGCGGTGATCAGCTCTTGGAGGAGCTGCCGCTGTTCCTTCACCAGATCCGCTACTGCAGACGTCTTCCAAAACGGCTGGTCGTCAACGATCACGTAGATCGGGGCGCTGTGCGCGATGGCCGACAGATGTCGCACGGGCCCTTCAGAATCGGGTTCGCGACGGCCGAGTGCCCTAACGGCGATCCACATGCTGCGGTCCGCTGTCAGTGCCGTCCGAAGTTCGACGCGATCACCGCCGCCACGCTCAGTGGTAACCACGTCGCCCTGGACGATCACTTCCAGTCGGCCGAGCGCGTCGATGTCGGGGTTCAGCTGCGCCACAGCGGTGACTTCGAGCCGCTCGCCCGAACGCACGCGAATCTCCTGCCCCATTTCCGCGTCGTTGACGCTGAAGTCGAGCAGCGGACCGTTGGTCACGAAAACCCGCCCCGACCTGAACGCCGCATACCACGCGTCAGCGTCGAACTCCCCTGGCAGCTTGACGTAGTAGCGCTCGACGCCGGGCAGCGAGGGACCGAAGTACGGATAATCGGACCCGGCGGCAGGGTTCACCTTGAACCCAAGGTTCAGGAATGGATACCAGGTGTTGGTGACCAGCTGGCCGCCTTGCAGCACCTCGATAAAGTCCACGAGCCCGAACGGGACGTCGAGCGCGAGACCGCGGCGGCCATTGAAAAGCTGACCCATGTGCGCGTAGCCCGAGACGCCGCCTTGGGCGTGAGACGCCTCGAACACGTGGTGATACAAAAAGAAGTCCTCGGCCGCCAGGTGGATCGGCTGCTTGAGGTTGTGGTGGATCGTATGTCCTCGCTGCGTCGTTCTTGGATCCTCTTGTCCCGACGCGATGAGGTGTCCATTCCGGAAGAATCGGCCCGCAGGACCCCACGCCGGCTGCCTGAAGTGTGTAGTGACAATGTTGCCCATCTCCAGCAGGTTGCCGACGTGCACGTCTTCGGCAGCCACCACCCCCCACACAGCCAAATCGTCCGCGCGATCGCGCATCAGGTGCAGATGCGTGTCGCCAGAGAACCAACCCCGCGATGGCTGATCGATGTAGCGCTGCAGCGGAATCGTGACGACGTTGATCTGGCCGGGCTTCACTTCGAGCGATCGGGTGAACACGCGGTACTCGGGGCCTTTGGTGGCCACCAGCTCGTAGCGGCCGGCCGGTACGTCGCTCTCGTAGCGGCCGCTCACGTAGAAGGCCAGGCGATTGGTGGACGGCCAAAGCAGGCGCTGCGCCACCCACATCAGCCGCGTCTCGTCGGCGTAGCGATGCACGGGCAACGCGTCGTCCGACGGCAACGGCGTGCGCCCCGTTGCGTCGTAGACGCCGAGGCGCGCGGGCACGAGCGCTCCTGTTCGAGCGTCTTTGACTTCGATGCGGAGCTTCCCCAGCGCGGTTGGAGCCTTGGTCGTCCCGCTCCTGGTGACATTGATGTCGCACAGCAGGACGCCTCCGCGACCGCCGACGGCCACGTCGGTTTTCTGAATGCCGAAGCCCGCAAACCTCGCCCGCGTCAACCGAATCGTCTTCTGCCGAAGAACCGCGCCGCCCTCGGGCTCGATGATTTCCGACAGGCCGAACCCCTCGCCGCCGTTCTGATCCCACGCTACGCGGAATGGCTGCGTGCGTTCGGGCGCGTAGGTCACGGTGACGTCGACTGCTTCATCGATGTCGAAGGCATACGCATCGTCGACATCAAAAGCCAACAGATCGCCAAACAGACAGGATCGCCCAGCGATGGTGAACGTCTGCTCCGGCGCCTTGCTTCCGTTCAGGCCCAGCTCCGACCGATTCGCACCCAGCACGCGCGTAATGCGGTCTTTCTTCCACGAGAGCACGACAACGCGCCGCGCCTCCGTGCCGTGCGCATTCAGTTCTTCGGCGGGAAGGGCCGCTAACACGGCGAAAAGGCTGAGAGAGATTGCCGTGAGGCACCTCGATCGACTCATAGGCCATCCAACCAGGACTGAGGACCGAAGAGGGCTGCCTGCGGTGTGATTATAGAAGCAGATCCGTCGTGCAAGTTGCAGATTGTGGCGGTCGTCACGGTGCCGAAACGGCGAGACCGCGGCGCGAGCGGTCGCGCCAGACACGTGATGGGCTGGACGATGGTTCCAGAACAAATTGTCGGAGCCGACAGGAGCGACTCTAGAATTGCAAGCGCGCTCCAAGCTGCACTGTCCGCGGTCGCACGACTGACAATGTCTGCTGCCAGGGCGTCGAGGCCGTGACTTGGGACGAGTTGTTGCGTAGCGTGAGCACCGTGTCGGAGTTGAAAATGTTGAACACGTCCACCGACAGGCGCAGCCGGCGGGTGCCGCCGAGCTCGATGTCCTTATCAACCCGCACCTGGAAGTCGTTGACTGCCGGTAGACGGTAGGCGCCGCGCGGCTCCGCCAGAATCGTGACATCGCCCTGCCCTGCCCCCATACCGCGAACGATGATGAGCCGTCCATAGGGCCGCCCCGACTCGTAGGAGTAGCGGCCACCGATGTTGATTCCCCAGCGCGCCACGTACGTAGTGGAGAGCTTCACCGCATGGGTCGAATTGGTGGCAGTCGGGCCATACGCGTTGATCAAGTCATTCGGATCGCGTCCGTAACCGCCAGTGGCGCTGAGGCCGCTGAAATCCTGTTGCGTGCTGCCCGTTACCTGGCCGCTGCCATACGCTTTCGAGTCCTGCCACGTGTAAGAGCTCTGCGCCTGCCAGCGATCGGAGAACCGCTTGTTCAACTCGAAGACCACGCTCCTGAACTCCTGATCCAGACGCGAACACCGGGCTGGGTATGAGAGATCGCGTAATAGACGCCCGTCTCCGGATCGAAGGCGCCGGTGTTCCAGTTCCCCGCGCCCCAGCCGCCAGGCATCGTCAGCGTGCCGCGCTTGCCGCCCGGTTCTTCGTTCCTAAGAGTCGGCGGCGTGAACAGTGGGCCCAGCACGAAGTTGTCGACGGCTTCGCGGGCACGCGCCTTCAGCTCCGGTGTGTAGTCGATAAGGTCGTCATCCGAAAAACCCTGCCGGTCAAACGGCGGCGGCTTCGTCGGGAATGGCTGTGTGGGCGAAGTGACTTCACCGCGCACCGACGACTGCGGGACCGGCCGCTTGACTGATTGGCCACACCGGCTCGCCCGTCTTGCGATCGAACACGTACAGGAACCCGGTCTTGCTGGGCTGCATCACCGCCTTGATGCGCTTGCCATTGACCGTGATGTCCCCCAGCGTCGCAGGACCGACGGTGTCGTATTCCCAGAGATCGTGGTGCACCATCTGGACCCGTCTTGGCATCGAGTGCCACCAGGCTGTTCGAGTACAAGTTGTCGCCTGGCCGATGACCACCATATGACGCCGCCGTGCGCCACTCGCTCTGCGGCGCGCCCCGTTGGGCGCTGAGGATCAACGGGAGCATCGTGGAACCAAGCAGCGTTGCAAGAACAGCCAGCGAGACGCGCGGTTTCATGGCACCTCCAAATGCGGCAGCTGACGGGATGCGCTCGGACTGCGGCAAATTTCTACATGACAGCTGCAATCCTGTCAAACAATGCGGGCCGGAATATTTGACAGCGTTGTTTTCGTTATGCAAGTCTTTTGACCGTTCTTGGCCCTTTCCAACTGACAAGCTACGAACATGACGACACGCGCGGAGCATCGCGACTTGGGGATGGACCGGCGCATCGAGCGCCGCGATTTCCTGAACGGCATGGCTATCGGCGTCGTCGGCGCGTACGCGGCGCTGCATGACGGAAACGCGCTCGCGCAACCGTCACCGGCGGCTGCCGCGACCGAGCCGTACCCGCCGGCACGGCTCGGGTTACGGGGCCAGCACCCCTCGGCCGTCGAGGCGTTCGGCCGCATCAAGTCGGGCGCTTACGAGATGTTTCCGGCCATCGAAGTCGACACGAAAGAGACGTACGACCTGCTAGTGGTCGGCGGTGGACTTTCGGGCCTCGCCGCGGCGTACTTCTGGCACAATGCCCTGCCCAAACAACGGGTGCTGGTCCTGGATAACCACGACGACTTCGGCGGCCATGCCAAGAGGAACGAGTTCCGGTACAACGGTCGCACGTTTCTGAGTTATGGCGGCACGATGAGCATCGCGACGCCGTACCCCTACAGTTACATGTCGAAGGCGCTGCTCGCCGATCTCGGCATCGACGTGAGCCGCAACGCCGAGTTCCTCAACCGCGACCTGTTCGAGAAGTACAAGCTCGGCCCGGCGATGTTCTTCGACAAGGAGCATTTCGGGGAGGACCGCCTCGTACCCGGCAACGGCCGGCTGCCCTGGGATCAGTTCTTCGCAAAAGCGCCGCTCACCGATGCCGCACGGCGGGACCTGACGCGCTTGTACGGAAAGAACCCCGATTACCTGGCGGGCATGACAGTCGAGCAGAAGATTGCGAAGCTGGCCCGCATCAGTTATCAGGACTTTCTGCTCCAACACGCGAAGATGACGCCGGAGGCTCTGCCCTTCTTCCTCGGTCAGGGCGGCCGCAATAACAAGCGGGTGGACACGACCCCCGCGCTCGAAGCGGCACGCCGCGGCTCAGTGGGGTTCGACGGTCTTGGTCTCCTAGAGGAGGAGAGCTTCCGCCAGGGCAGTTTCACGTTCCACTTTCCCGACGGCAACGCGTCGATTGCCCGGCTGCTCGTCTCCCGACTGACCCCCACAGCGATTCCTGGCAAGCACGAGATGTCGTCGATCGGCGGGGCGCCGGTCCACTACGACAAGCTCGATGAGGCCGGCGCTCCAACCCGCATCCGATTGAACAGCACCGTGACGCGCGTCGCTGCCGATGCCGCATCGGGCAGCACAGGCGCCAGGGTCGCGTACATGCGCGACGGCCGGATGCACCTGGTGCGCGCCGAGAGCGTGGTGCTGGCCTGTTACAACGCGCTTATCCCGAAACTGGTTCCCGAATTGCCGCAGGCCCAGAAGGAAGCGCTCGCGTACAGCGTGAAGGTCCCGATGCTCTACATCAACGTGCTGATCCGGCGATGGACGCCGTTTCAGAAGCTTGGGGTATCAAGCGTGAACGCGCCAGGGATGTATCACCCGAACACAAGTCTCGACCCGGGCACAACCATCGGCGGCTACCGCGGCGTGACGACGCCCGACGAACCGATTGTCGTGCACATGGTTCGTAATCCGAACAAGCCCGGCCTGCCGCGAAAGGAGCAGAACCGTATCGGCCAGCAGGAACTGCTGACGATGACGTTCCACGATTTCGAGCTGCAGATCCGGCGTCAGCTCGCCCGCATCCTGGCCGGCACTGACTTCGATCCGGCAGAAGACATCGTTGGCATCGCAGTGAACCGGTGGCCCGATGGTTACTCGTACACCTACGACTCGTTGGCGGACCCCGACCTTCCGCCGGAAAAGCGGCCGCATGTCATCGGCCGACAGAGGTTTGGTCCGCTCACCATCGCCAACTCGGATGCCGGAGCAGCCGCTTTCACGAACCAGGCGTTCGACGAAGCGCATCGCGCCGTGCAGGAACTGCTCGTCACACGTGGACTCGCCTGAAGTCTTATGAGCTGGACTGATCGCGAACTCGGCATGCACCGCGACATCACGCGGCGCGACTTCCTCAACGGCATCGCCATCGGATTGACCGGCGCGCTGGCATCGTCTGCGTCGGCGATGGGTCAGGCCGCTGCCCGGGCAGTCGATCCGGAACAGGCGCCGGGCTATTACCCGCCTGCGTTGACGGGCATGCGCGGCAGCCACGCCGGATCGTTCGAAGCCGTGCACGCGCTCCGCGATGGACGCGCCTGGTCCGGCGAGGCGACCGATACACGTGAGCACTACGACCTCGTCATCGTCGGCGGCGGACTGAGCGGGCTGTCGGCCGCGCAGTTCTTTCGCGAAGCGGTCGGGCGTACGGCCTCGATTCTGATCCTGGACAACCACGACGATTTCGGTGGTCACGCCAAGCGGAACGAATTTCAGTACGACGGCCGCATGCTCATGCTGAACGGCGGAACCCTGAACATCGAGGCGCCGAAGCACTACAGCGACGTGTCGATGAACCTGCTTCGACGTATCGGCATCGACATCGATCGCTTCGAGCGAACCACCACGAAGGATCGTGGAATTTATCAGGAGATGGGGCTCAGGAACGGCGTCTTCTTCCACAAGGAAAAGTTCGGCGTCGATCGTCTCGTGGTCGGCACGCCCGGTGGCCAGAGGGCGACGCCGGCCTCATGGACCGAGTTCCTGGCGCGGACTCCGCTGTCCGCTGAGGCGCAACGCGATATCGCCCGCCTTCAAAGCGACGACCAGCCGGATTACATGGCGGGACTCTCGGACCAGGAGAAGAAGCGCCGTCTTCTCCACATGAGTTACCAGGACTTCCTACTGAACGTCGCGAAAGTGCATCCGGACGCGGCGTGGTTTTACCAGTCGAGGACCAACGGCCTCTTCCTCATGAACACAGACGCCGTGCCCGCGTACTACGGCTGGAACTCAGGGTATCCGGGTTTCCAGGGGATGAAGCTCGAGCCGACGCCACGCGAGCAGTTGATTGGCGAACCGGGAGGCGCTCACGGCCGCGAGAACCAGGCGCGGGCCAACGAGGGCGGGCGCGCCATTCATTTCCCCGATGGCAACGCTACGATTGCGCGGCTGCTCGTGCGCGCGCTCGTCGAGGATGCAGTTCCGGGCCAATCGCAAGAGGACGTCGTTACCGCGCGCGTTGACTACGCGCGTCTCGATCGCACGGATTCGCCCATACGCATTCGCCTCAACAGCTCCGTAGTGCAAGTTCGCCACACGGGCGCAGTCGCCAGTGCAGATCGCGTCGAGGTCACGTACATCAAAGGTGGACAGGCGCGCCGTGTCATTGGGTCGCACTGCATTCTGGCGTGCTGGAACTCGATCATTCCGTACATCTGCCCCGACATCCCAGCGAAGCAGCGAGAGGCGCTGGCGTACGGCATCAAAGCGCCGATCGTGTACACGAACGTCCTGCTGCGCAACTGGACCTCGTTTGCCAAACTCGGCGTCGCGAACATCACTGCACCGAGCGGGTACCACACGAGCATCCAGCTGCCCGAACCGGTCACCATCGGCGGCTATCACGCGTCACGCGCACCGCGGGAGCCGATCGTGCTGCACCTGGTACGGACGCCGTGCGCGCCGGGCAAGCCTCGAAAGGAGCAACACCGGCTCGGTCGTGCCGATCTGCTCGCCACCACGTTCGAAACCTTCGAGCGTGAGATCCGCCAGCAGCTTGCGCGCACGCTAGCCGACGGTGGGCTCGATCCAGCGCACGACATCGCCGGCATCACCGTGAACCGCTGGCCGCACGGCTACACCTACAACTACAACACGCTCTGGGATCCGGTGGAGTGGGCGTTGTCCACGCCGGACGATCGTGCGTGCGTCGTCGGTCGTCAGCGGTGCGGGCGCATATCAATTGCGAACGCCGATGCAGCTGGCAGTTCGCACACCGATGCCGCCATCGACATGGCGCACCGCGCGGTGACGGAAGTTCTGGAGTCGCCCACGCGCGCGTACGTCTCGACGTTCATGCGCACCTGACATTGCTGCGCCGAGCGCGCCCGCGTGCGATCGCTGACCCGCGTTGTCCATAGTGCGGATCTCGAGGTCCGCCGATCAAAGGAACGCTTTGCACGAGGAGCACCTTATGACTTTCGTCCGGCGTATTGCGACGAGCGGCTGCCTGGTTTTACTCATGACGAGCGCGGCGCTGGCGCAGACAGTCAGTTCCAGCGCAGGCGCGATCACGGGAACGGTCACCGACAGCACGAAGGCCGTGCTGCCAGGCGTGACCGTCACGCTCTCGGGACTGGCTGTGATGGGCACGCCCGTGACGACCACGAACGAGAACGGCTCTTTCCGCTTCCCCACGGTGGCTCCCGGTGAGTACACGGTGACGTTCGAGCTTGCGGGATTCGGCAAAGTCATCCGGGAAGGCATTCGCGTCGGCGTGGGCTTCACGGCCACAGTCAATACCGAGCTGAGCCCCGCAACGGTGGCGGAAAGTGTGACGGTGAGTGGTCAGTCGCCGGTCGTGGACGTGTCGTCGAACCAAGTGGTAACGCGCTACGACACCGAGATGCTCGCGAGCCTGCCCGGCGCGCGCGACTACTGGGCCGTGCTCGCGCAAACGCCGGCCGTCGCAATGGGCCGTGTGGATGTCGGCGGCAGCGGCGCGCTCACGCAACAGCCGTATACCGCCTACGGTCTCGCGAGCACCGGCGGCGTGAACCGCGCCGAAGTTGAAGGCGTGATGGTCAACGAGGGGGGTGGCGGCGGCGGCAGCGACATGTATTACACCGACTATGGCGCGTTCGCCGAGATTGCGGTGAACGCCGTCGGCAACGGCGCCGATATGCCGAACCCCGGCGTCCTGAGCCAGTTGATCGCGAAGACCGGCGGCAACGCGTATCACGGCAACGCCTACTTCGACTATCAGAACGATTCGCTGGAAGCAACGAACATCGACGACCGGCAGATCGCCGCTGGCGTCCGTGGCAGCGACGTTGTGGACGCACGCGACACCAACCGCCTCAGCAAGTTCCAGGACTTCAACGTCGACGTGGGGGGCTTCCTCAAACGCGACAAGGCGTGGTGGTACGGAGCGTTTCGTCGCGGCGAGACCGATCAGCGCTATCCAACGCTGCTCGACGATATCCAGAACACGCGCGTGCCCGTTGCGACCGGCAAGATTACTTACAACTTGACGAACGCCCACAAGGTGGTGGGCTTCTACCAGTTTCAGACGAAGGAACAGCCAGACTACCTGGGCGCCATCCGCATCGGCGGCGGGCGCCAGACGACCGCACTGATGACGGCGGACAGCGTCTGGTTTTCGCGATTCCCGCTGCACGTGTGGAAGGCGGAATACAACGGTGTGCTGAGCTCCTCGGTGTTTGTGGAGGCACGAACGGGCGCGTACCACTCCGTGTGGGTGCGTGAGGGCAAGTCGAGCGCGCCGCGCGTCGAAGACATCGGCAACAACTTCGTGTCGGGCGGCGTGTGGAGCACCGACCTGCGGCGTCATCGTCCCCAGGCCAACGGCTCGCTCAGCTTCGTCAAGACCGGATGGGGCGTCAGCCACAACTTCAAGGTTGGCGGCGAGGTCATGCGCGACCTGCTGGTGCAGCCGTTCACCGGGTTCGACTCCGCCACCAATGCGCTGTCGGTGTTCAACAACAGCGTGCCCAATCAAGTGGACATCTACCGCTCGCCGTCGGAATCAAAGAACGGCCTGTGGACTTATGCCGCGTACCTCAACGACACGTGGCAGGTGAACCGCCGACTGACAGTGAACGCCGGGCTCCGCTTCGACCACCACTCGGCCTACCTGCCGGATCAGCAGGGTCCCGACGGGCAGTCCTTCTCCCGCGTGAACGGCATCGTCGAGTTCAACAATTGGGGTCCGCGCGTGGGCGTCAGCTTTGATCTCACAGGCGATGCCAAGACAGTGGCAAAGGCGAGCTTTGGCTCGTTTTGGCTGTACCCGGCGGCGGACCTTGCCTCGGGACTGAATCCGAACGCGACGATGTGGTTTGAGCGCTACAGCTGGTCCGACCCGAACCGCAACGGCGTGTTCGATCCGGGCGAGCAAGGCAACTTGCTGGCAGTGCAGGGTGGAACAGCGTCCACGGTGTTCGATCCGAATCTCGAGAACACGTATGTCAACCAGTTCACCGCGTACGTCGAGCGCGAGCTGCTACCGAATTTCGGCTTGCGAACGGGCGTAGTCTGGAACGGACGCCGGCAGGTTCGCGGCCAAATCAATGTGAATCGGCCGTTGGACGCGTACACCGTCCCGGTCACCATTACTGATCCCGGTCCTGATGGCGTCCTTCGCACCGGGGACGACGGGGGGACGTTCACAGGCTACAACCTGGACGCCGCAACGTTGGCGCGGCCGATTGTCAACATCACCACGAATCTCGCGGACGCCGACAGCGATTACTACACGTGGGAGATCACGGCGACCAGGCGCGAGGCACGACGCTGGTCGCTGCAAGCGAGCTTCGCACAGACGTGGCGGCGGGAGAGCGCCTTATCAGCAGGCGCCGGTTACACGCCGAACGCGTTCATCAACACCGACGACGGCCTGCTGAACGCGACCGTCTGGCAAGGCAAGATTCATGCGACGTTGCTGCTGCCCGCCGATTTTCGCGTCACGCCGACGATTCGCCATCAGTCCGGCACGCCGTTCGGCCGTACGTTCACGCAGGTACTCAACTGGGGCAATGCCACGATCCGCGCCGAACCGATCGACGCACAGCGAATGCCGAACGTCACCGTACTCGACATACGCACCGAGAAGGCGCTCACCATGCGCGCCGGCAGAATTGTCGGCTTCTTCGACATCTACAACATGTTCAATACCAACGCGGAGCAGGAGATTGCTACGGCCTCAGGCGCAACGTATCTGCGGCCGGTGGCGATCACCTCGCCGCGCATCGCGCGGCTCGGCATCAAGTTCGTGTGGTGACAGGCGGGCCTGCAACTGCGTGTCAACGGAGAACTCATGAGTGGCAACGATCGTGATCTTGGTATGAATCGCCCGATCGGGCGGCGCGACTTCGTCAACGGCGTCGCCGTCACCGTCGGTGCTTCCCTGCTGCCCAAATGGAATTGGGCGCTCGAGCTCGACGCCGCCGCCCTGCAGGCGGATGTCCCCGCCGACTATCCCCCGCGCCTCACCGGGATGCGCGGCAGCCATGCTGGATCGTTCGAGGTTGCGCACCAGTTGCGCGATCGCCGCACGGTCGATCTCGCCAGCGCCGCTCACACGGGCGAGACCTACGACCTCGTCGTCGTCGGCGGCGGGATGAGCGGCTTGGCCGCCGCCTACTATTTCGTCACGAACGTCGGTCGATCGGCTCGGGTGCTCGTCCTCGACAATCACGACGACTTCGGCGGGCATGCCAAACGCAACGAATTCGTCGTCGAGGGGAAGCTGTTGGCGCTCAACGGCGGCACGCTCAATATCGAGTCACCGCTCCGCTACAACCTGCCGGCGCGCCGGCTGCTGCAAGGCATCGGCGTCGATCTCGACCGGTTCGTCAAGTCCAACGAGAGCAATCGGACTCTGTACTCATCGCTCGGACTGCGGAGCGGTCATTTCTTCGACAAGGAAACGTGGGGCGAGGATCGTCTCGTCGCTCGCCCGCCGGCCGCAAGCGGCGGCGGACGAGGCGGGTTCCCGGCCGAGTACCTCGAGCAGATGCCGCTCTCGCCCAAGGCGCGGCAGGACATGCTCCGCCTGCAGGATCCCAGTCAGCCGGACTACATGCCAGGGTTGAACTCGGCAGAGAAGAAAGAGCGCCTCGCGCGCATGAGCGTCGAAGACTACTTGCTCAACGTCGCGAAGGTGGACAAACAGTGCCTCTGGTTCTTCATGACGACCGGGCGCGGCGTCTTCTGCGTCGGCGCAGATGCCGTGCCTGCGCTCTTCGGCTGGGAGATGGGTGTCCCGGGATTCGCCGGGTTGAAGCTTGAACCGACACCAGACGGAGTGCTCGCCGATTTGCCTGGCGGCCACCATGGGCGGCAGAAGGCGTCTGGCGGCGGAGGCAGCATCCATTTCCCGGACGGTAATGCGACGCTCGCGCGCCTGCTGGTGCGCTGGCTCATTCCTGAAGCCGTTCCCGGCCGCACACAGGAAGACGTGGGTGCGGCACCCGTTGATTACTCACGACTGGATCGCGAAGGCCAGACCGCGCGTATTCGCCTGAGCAGCACGGTCGTGAACGTCCGCCACGATGGTCCTATCGAAACGGCGAAGGAAGTAGTGGTCACCTACAGCAAGGGCGGAAAGGTCTTCGACGTGCGCGGCCGCGCATGCGTCATGGCGTGCTGGAACATGTTCATCCCGTACCTCACGCCGGACTTGCCCGCCAAGCAGAAGGAAGCGCTACTCTATGGCGTGAAGGGGCCGCTGGTCTACACGAGCGTCGCACTGCGACGGTGGACCGCGTTTGAGAAGCTTGGCGTAGCGAACATTTCCACGCCAACGATGTACCACGACAGTATGGGACTGTCGGAAGCCGTAGACCTCGGCGACCTACACCATCCACGCAATCCCAACGAGCCAATCGTCATCCGGATGGATCGGCATCCTTGTGCGCCGGGCAAGCCGCGCAAGGAGCAGCACCGGATCGGCCGGGCCGACCTGCTGGCGACCTCGTTCGAAACCTTCGAGCGCAACATTCGCGATCAGCTCGCGCGCGTACTCGGCAAGGGTGGTTTCGATCCGGCGCGCGATATTGCGGCGATCACAGTCAATCGCTGGCCGCACGGCTATGCGTACACGTACAACAGCCTTACCGATCCACTCGAGTGGGTGTTCACCTCCACCAACGAGCGGCCGTGCGTCGTCGCGCGGCAGCCCTTCGGGCTGATCACGATTGCGAACTCTGATGCCGCCGCGAGTCCGCATACGGATGCCGCATTTCTGGAAGCGAACCGTGCCGTCGGCGAGGTGCTGGAGCGGAGGGCGTATCCGTTCCTAACCAAGACCACGAGAACGTCGAACTAGAAGCCGCAGGTGACGCACGTCGGCGGCTAGCTACGCCATCTGCGTCATCTGCGGCCCTCTGCGCCAGTTGCGGCTGTCTGCGGCCTCTGCGGCTACCTCAATCGCAGCGGACAAGCTTGCCCTTCTGCGTTCCCGTGTACGACAAGATTTTCCAGCCCTGCGCCGTTCGGCCGAAGAGATAGGAGACGCCACCGACCGACATCACGCTGCCGTCCTTACAACGAGGTGTGTGAAGCCTACACAAACACTACAATGTCGTCAATTCGTGGCGACCGCACGCTACAGGGTTTCCGAAGAGGTTAGCGCGCGCGCGGTCTGCGCCGAACGCCGCAGGAGCGCGTAAACGGGAATGCCGAGAAGCACGATGGCAAAGCCGGGCCATGTGGTCGACGCGCGGTAGGTTGCGAGTGCTGCCAAGATCGCCGTGGCAGCAAGGACATACAACGCAGGTAGCAGCGGGTAACCAATTGCACGATACGGACGCGGGCTATCTGGCCGTGTGCGCCGCAACCGAAACACCGCGACGATGGTGAGTATGTAAAAGAGGAGCGCCGCCGATACGACGTAGTCGAGCAGACTGCTATACAGATTGCCGTACGTCGCAGTCTCCGCGTTGAACGTGCGAGGGAGTACGAGGAACGACGCCCAAAGCCCCTGGATGACAAGGCCCCATCCGGGAACGCGGCGCTCGTTGAGCACACCGGCTGATCGGAAGAACAGCCCATCGCGCGCCATCGCATAGTAGGCTCGCGCTCCTGCGAGGAGCATTCCATTGGCGCAACCGAACGTCGAAATCATGATGCCGACGGCCAATAGCCTCGCTCCAATCCCCGGCAGCGCCACTTCAAGCGATGCCGCGGCGACGCGGTCGGCCGCCGCCGTCTTGATGGCCTCAATCGGCAGCGTCACGAAATAGGTCAGGTTCGCAAGCAGGTACAGCACCATGACGAGGCCGGTTCCCAGCGCCAGCGAGACCGGGACGTCACGTCTCGGGTTCTTCACTTCGCCAGCGGTGAACGTGATGTTGTTCCAGGCGTCGGATGCAAACAGCGAACCCACTTGCGCAATCGCCAAGGCGACGAGCAAGCCGTAGAACGACGTGGCATCGAGCCCGCCTACGATCGCTGCCGGGGCAACGCGCGTCCACGGCTGGCTGAAGTTGGCGCTCGTCGCGGCTGCGTTGGTTCCAAGCGCGAGGCCAACGATGATGAGTCCTACCACCGCTGCTGTCTTCGCAACGGTGAACACGTTTTGGACGATGCGGCCATAGTCGATGCCGCGCGTGTTGGTCCATGTCAAGAGCGCGATAACAGCAAGCGCAAGTAGCTGGGCGTTCGACAGCGAGATCGCATAGCCAGTCGTAAGGTGAATGGGTGCGATGAGATAGCGATCCTCGCCAATGAGCGGGAACAACACACCGGCATATCTCGCGAACCCGACGCTGACTGCGGCTACCGTTCCAGTTTGGATTACCGCAAAGAGCGTCCAGCCATAGAGAAAGCCCGCCACGGGAGAGAACGCCTCCCGCAGATATACATATTGGCCTCCGGCCCGAGGCATCATCGCCGCGAGCTCACCGTAAGAGAGCGCTGCCACCAGCGTGAGCACCGCGGTAAGGCCCCAGGCGACTAGCACCCAACTGGCGGACCCAACCACCCGCGCCATCTCGGCGGAGACGAGGAAGATGCCCGAGCCGATCATCGCGCCGACGACGACCATGGTCGAGTCGAATAGCCCGAGCGATCGGCGAAAGCCGGCGTCCTGTGCCGGCAGTGAGTGCGCGCGGCCGCCTCTGCTCACGAGACCACCGCCTGGTCGGTGATCGCGAGGCCGCGATCGATCATCGCAAAGCCTTCGCGCAGCTCGGATTCCGAGATGCAGCGCGGCGGATTTGTGAAGAACGAGTTCCAGCGCACGAACGTGTACAGTCCCTGTTCGCGAAACGATCGCGCCAGCGCCTGCATCTCCGGTGACGTACCATTGAACGGCGCCATCGGCTCGAGCGTCGTCCGGTTCCGTACCAATTCGACGATGCCGAACAAACCAATCGAACGGATCGCTCCGACCGAGGGATGACGGCCGCGACCTCCTGAAGCAGTGAAGTCATGAGTGCGCCGCGCTCCTTCGCCCGCTCGATCAAACGGTCTTCTTCGTAGACCGCAATCGTCGCGAGCGCCGCGGCGCACCCCAGCGGATGACTGTTAAAGGTGTCGATGTCGCCGGGGCACAACTCGGCCAGCTTCAACGAGAGTCGGGCACGAGCCTCGCTCGCGAGGAACGGGTTCACGTATGCGAGGCGTGCCACCTGGTCCTGCACTGCCCGGATGACGCGTTCGTCCCCGTGTCCGATGTTCATGCATATCAGCGGACTATTGAAATCGATAAAGCGCTTCCCCTCGGGCGTCCAGAAGTAGACGCCCTTCGCGTGGGCCACAGGAATGGGATCCACGTGGCTTTGCGCGGACCACTCGAAGAGTGAGTGCCGGCGGCACGCATCGACCATTCCCGCGCCGCTCGTAACATCGATGTCGGTGGCAACGCTGTTCATAGACGTTCGTTCTTACATGAACGATGCAATGTTGTCAACGGCACGCGACGAGGAAGGCGCGGGCTCTGGTCGACTCGACAAGCTTGCAACATTCGTACAGGGTGGCATGCGCCCGCGGACGCCGCGGCGGTTTGGCTGGGAAATACCGGGGCAAAAACAACCGGCATGAGGCACACCTTTCGCTGTTGACAACACGGCTTCGTGCTCCTAGTGTCAGGGCACTGGCGGCGATTTGCCGGGGCCCACCCGGCATTGGAGGATGACATGCTCGGAAAGGTGTGTGTGTTATTGGCGGCGCTTGTCTTGGGAACTGCTCCGCTGTTTGCTCAGACGACTACAGGAACGCTTCGCGGGACGGTGACCGACACCTCCGGCGCGATCTTGCCCGGCGTCACGGTCGAACTGACCGGCGCCGCCGGCAGCCAGACCGCCGTGGCCGACGCCAACGGCCAGTATCGCTTCCAGGCTCTTACGCCTGGCGTGTATGCGCTCAAAGCAACGCTCGATGGATTCAAGTCCATCGTGATGGAAGGACTGCGTGTCGAGGTCGGGCGCACCTTCGACGTCGACCTGCGCCTCGAAGTGGGCGGTGTCGCGGAGACGATCACCGTCACCGGCGAAAGCCCGCTCATCGACACCTCGCAGTCCGCCGTCACGGTCAACTACAACCAGGAGCTGATTCACGACACGCCGGTACTGCGCTTCTCGGTCTTCGACTACTTCCAGATGACACCGGGAATCGCCTCGACCCAGGTGCAGGACTCCACGACCTCCTCGGCGTTCGGGTCGAACACGAACGAAAACCAGTACCAAATCGACGGCACGAACATCACGTCGCCCACGGCCGGGCAGATGTGGCCCTACCCGAACACCGACATCGTCGCGGAGATGGAGTTGGTTGGCGTTGGCGCGCCCGCCGAATACGGCAACATGCAGGGCGCGGTGTTCAATATCGTCACCAAGAGCGGCGGTAACACGCTCAAAGGCTTGCTCAACTGGTTCAGTCAGTACGACGCCACGACCGGCAACAATCAGCCTGATGAGGAGTTCCCCTACCACCGCGAGAAGTTCCACGACGCCACCGTGCAGGTCGGTGGGCGGATCATGCGCGACAAGATGTGGTGGTTCGGGTCGTATCAGTACCGCCGCGACTATTTCTCCGAACCAGGCACTGACCCGGCGTTTCCGACCCAAGACCTGCAGGACCGCGTGTTTGGCAAGCTCACATGGCAGCTGAATCAGAACAACAATCTGCTGTTCGCCTACCACAATGACCATTGGCGGCTGCCTGACACGATTACGCCATCGCTGCCGCGTGACGCGGCGAGCATGGGACGCGGTCACAATCCAACCTTTACGGCGACATGGCGTCGCGTGATCAACGACAACACGACGTTCGACCTGCGCTACGGCGGCTTCTACAACTGGAGCAGCACGCGCGGCCTTACCGAAGACTTGACCACGCCGGGCGTGTACGACGAGATCAGGGATGAATACTCCGTGAATTACCAGAACTACAGCTGGAGCAACCTCGCGCCGTACACCACAGGGGTCACCGCGAGGCTGAGCCGCTTCCTGAATCTCCGTGGTCAGCAGCACGACGTGCGCGTCGGCCTGCAGTTCACTGACGGCGGCACACAAAGTGAGTCGGTCTGGCCCGGTGGCCGTCAGATCACGCTGCGCGACGGCGCACCCGGCTACATCGACGTCCGCGATCCCAGCATCTCGGGCGGCCACGTCCGCGCGTTCGGCGTGTATGCCGACGACTCCTGGGCGATGACCGACCGGATCACCCTCAACGCCGGCGTGCGCTTCGACCTGAACACGGGCGACCTCCCGGAGATGCCGATACTGGACGCGGCGCGCAACGAGGTCGGCACGGCGGAAACCATTAAGGATCTCGTCGACTGGAAGACGATTTCGCCGCGGCTCGGCGTCAACCTCAAGCTGCGTGAGTCCGGTACTGTCATGCGCGCGAGCTACGGCCGCTACTATCAGGGCTCGACGACCAACCTGTTCTCGGCGCTATCTCCGGCGCAGGCGGTGACGCGGCGCTTCGGGTGGAACCCGGTGACGCAGGCCTACGACATCCTGCAGCAAATCACCGATCCGCGCGGCACCTATGTGGTCGATCCGGATTTGAAGGCGCCCTACACGGACCAGTACACGATCGGCGTGGACCACGAACTGATTCGCAACCTCGCAGTTGGCGCGAGCTACATCCACAAGCGCGCCGAGGACTTCGTCGGCCGCGTCGATGTCGGCAGCACGTTCGAGCCGGAAACGCGGAGCGACCCGCAGACCGGTGCGCCGCTGACCGTCTATCGTCGCACCTCTCCCGCGACGGCGCGCTTGGTGCGGCTGACGAACCCCGGCCCCGACACGTGCACCTACTGCGCGGAGGATTGGTGGCAGCGCTACAACGCGTTCCTGCTGACGCTGACCAAGCGCATGTCGCAGAACTGGCAGGCCATTGGATCGATCACGATCTCGAAGACGGAAGGACTCCACTCGGCGTCGAACCTGACGACGGCGTCGTCGCAGAGCTCGGCGGCGAGCACGTTCGGTGACGATCCGAACGAGTTGACCAACGCGGCGGGGCTGCTGCCGGGCGATCGCGACGTGATGTTCAAGCTGCAGGGCAGCTATGCCTTCCCGTACGACATCGTCGTCTCGTCGAACTGGCAGTGGGTGGCGGGAAAACCCTACACGCGACGCTTCAGCGTCGGAAACTTGCCTCAGGGCACCCAGACGGTCTTCCTCCAGCCGCGCGATGGGTCGCTCCGGATGCCGTCGCAAAATTTCGTCGATATGCGGCTCGAGAAGCGGTTCCGGTTCGGCGCCACGTCGAGAGTCACGGTGATGGCCGACATCATCAACGTGCTGAACATCGACACGCCGCTGACCTGGATCAGCGAGGTGGCCACGAGCTCGAACTTCGCAGTGGGTAATCTGATCGCGAATCCGCGTCGCGCGATGTTCGCGCTACGTTACGAGTTCTAACGGCAGATGAGGGGCGCACCTGAGAAAGGGCGCCCCGGTCCTCTCGGCCGCAGGTTGCAAGCCGAGGCATTGAACCCATACGGGGCGATTGCAGCTGCGAAAATACAGGCGCTCCGCTCCTCAAATCGGGTGCGTGACGCGGCGGAGGAAGTCGCGCGTCCGCTCTTCCCGCGGATTCGTCAACACGTCCCGCGCCGGCCCTTCTTCGACGATGACGCCTCGGTCGAGAAAGAGTGCGCGATCGCCGACGGCCTTCGCGAACGCCATCTCGTGCGTGACTACCACCATCGTCATGCCGTCTTCGGCGAGACCGCGCATCACCGCGAGCACCTTCCCAACCAACTCTGGATCGAGCGCGGAAGTTGGCTCATCGAACAGGATAGCCTTGTCCATCGCGCTGTGTTCGGCGCGCGCCGGCGACGCGCGAACCCAGTGATTGACACTTGCCCGGGTAATCGCAGACAACCCTACCAGGCCGGAAGGGGACGCTCTCTGCTGATCCCGGTCATCCCGCTTCTCGAACGACGGCGATCGGGCCACGTCGCGTCAGCGGCGACCCGGGTGGTCGATCGACTGGCTGAGGGCATCGAGCGCGCTGACTGTCAGCAGTCGGACAACCGTTCGATTCAGACATGCTGGGCGGATCTTTGGCGCCCGGGCGCTACAGTCTGTGGCCGAGGAGGATAACGATGGTGGCGTGTGCGACGAGGGTAATGGCGACTCTGACGTTGATCGGCGGATTGGCATGCGTCGCGTGTGAGCGCCAGTCGGCGGATCCAGCGGATCTCGTGTTGCTGAATGGAAAGATCCTGACCGTGGATGCGACCGACACTGTGGCACAGGCCGTCGCTGTCACGGCGGGGAAGATCGTCGCGGTTGGTTCGAACGACGACATCCGCGCGCGCGTCGGCAACGAGACCCGCGTCATCGAACTTCACGGCCGGACTGCAACGCCTGGGATGATCGACTCGCACACGCACTTCAGCGCGGCTGACGAGTTGTACAGCATCGATCTGAGCCGTGCGACCAGCGTAGCCGACGTGCTCGAACGGGTTGCCGCCCGGGTCAAGGAAGCGGTGCCGAACCAATGGATTCTTGGCGACGGCTGGGACGAGGGGAAGCTTGCCGAGCGCCGATACATTACGGCCGCCGACCTCGACACCGTCGCAGCAAACAATCCTGTTTATCTCACGCATACTACGGGACACTACGGCACCGCCAACGGTACCGCGATGAAGATCGGTGGCATCACTAACACGACCAAGAACCCACCGTTCGGCACGATCGATCGAGACGCGCGTGGAAACGCCACAGGCGTGCTGAAAGAAGCGGCGCAGAGTTTAGTCCGTAGCAAGATCCCGCCACTGACCCGCGAGCAAGAGAAGGCCGGGATACTCAAAATCATCGAGGCCTTCAACAAAGAAGGGATGACGGGTGTCAAGGACCCCGGCATCTCCCAGAGCAAGTGGGACCTCTATCAGGAAATTCTCAACGAAGGCAAGCTGTCCGTGCGCGTCTTCGTGCTCTGGCGCGAGCGCACGCTGGAAGGAGTCAAGGCCGCCATCCCACGCCTCACACAGCTTCCGCGCCCGCCGGCATCGCTCGGCGACGGCATGCTGCTGTCAGGCGGCGTCAAACTGGCCATCGACGGCAGCGGTGGCGCGCGAACGGCTTGGATGTACGAGGACTGGAACAAGGACTTCACAGACAAGGACACGGGCAACAAAGGGTATCCCGTCTTCAACCCCGACCAGTATCGCGAGGCGGTCAAGCTGTTACACGGTGCAGGAATCCACGTGAGCACTCACGCGATCGGAGATCGCGGCATCGACTGGGTTGTCGACAGCTACGATCAGGCGCTCGCCGCGACGCCTACGCGCGGCCTGCGGCACGGCGTCATTCACGCCAACGTGCCGACCGACCACGCGATCGACGTCATGGCCCGGCTCCAGCGCGAGTTCGACGCCGGATACCCGGAAGCGCAAGGAACGTTCCTGTGGTGGATTGGCGACAACTATGCGGCCAACCTGGGACCGCAGCGCTCCCGCCGTCTTAAACCCTTCAAGACGTACGTGGACAGAGGGATTAAGTGGGCGGGTGGCTCCGATTACGGGGTGACGCCCTTCCCCGCGCGATACAGCTTGTGGGCCTCTGTCGCGAGGAAGACCCTCAATGCCACGCATGGGCTCCAACCGTTCGGAACGCAGGAAGCCGTCGACATTAGGTCGGCGCTGCGCGCGCAAACGATTTGGGCGGCCCACCAGATGTTTCTCGACGACCGCATCGGATCGATCGAGGTTGGCAAGGAGGCCGATATCGCGGTTTGGGACCGCGACATCTACGCCGTGGACACCGACGAGATCAAGGACATGAAAGCCGAGCTGACGCTGGTGAAAGGCAAGATCGTGTTCCACGATCCGGCCAGCCCGGTCACGGTGTCGAAGACGCGGCTAACGAACTGAATGACTTATCGATTGGGCGCACATTCTGGCAAGTATAAGGAGGCTGCAAGGGTGAAACGTCCGTCCGAACGCTGTCGCCTTCCGGGCACATAGGACTCACTGACGAGGTGCTCCAAGAAGCCCGCACGTTCATCACTGCCCTGACGCGTAGCGGTCGCTGATGTAGAACGGGAAGGGCCGCGCGGACTGAAGGACACGACATTCTTCTTGCGGGCTCCAACCGAAGAACATGAGGCTGGCAGTCTGCATCGATCAAAACGTTGGCGGCGTGTTGACCCACAGGAGGATCACTTCTTCATCGGACGGGTTGAACCACCGATGACCAACCGTGCTTTCGAACCAGAAGCTGTCGCCTTCGTGTAACGTGTGGCACTCGAGCTCGTCGAGCCAGATCTCGAGCGTGCCTTGCAGCACGTGGATGAACTCCTCGCCTTGATGGGAGTACGCACCGTCGCTGCCGGCCCCGGGCGGAATCTTCCACAACTGACTTTCGAGCTGCTTCGCGCCAACCGACAGCTCCTCGATGCGAATGCCCGAACCGAGCACCATAGCGCGGCGTTCACGCGGTCGAATGAGCCGACGTCTGTGCTTCGGCACATCAAAGAAGTCGAGCACCGTCATTCCGTACGTTGCTGCAAGTCGCTGCAGCGTGGCTACGGATGGATTGGCTTGTGACAATTCAATCGCGCTCAGGAACCCAGGCGAGATCTTCGCGCGGCGGGCGGCCTCGACCACGCCCATGGCGTTGCGGAGGCGAAGCTTTCGCAGCTTAGGCCCGAGGTCGCGACCTTTCTGCGCGCCATCGGCCCGCGGCTGGTGTTTCTTCGTTTTGGCTGAAGCCTGCTTACCGGAGGTAAGCTGCTCGCGGATTCCGGGCAGGTTCAGACGTTTGACGTCGCGGAGATACTTGATGCGCTTCAGATCCTCGAGCAGCTCACGACCGTAAAGCCGGTATCGGCCATTGCTCCGAGCGGGCGAAATCAGCCCGACATTCTCCCACAGACGTAAAGTTGACGGGCTGACACCAAGGATCCGTGAGGTCTCGCCGACCGTCAGGAGGCCGAGCCGAGGAGTTCGCGTCCGATCACTGGCGCGTAGCTGCCCGCTCTTTGCCATGCATCCTCCCAGTCAGCAATGTGGCCGTCAAATTTGACAACCGTATATTGTGTGCTGCCAGCCAACAGATTCGTCGTGCCCAACACGCCCGATCGCGACCGACTGACCCGTAGGCCCAACTCGCCATACTGCCATTGTGGACCAACAGGCGTGACGGCGCGTCACAGCCATCCGACGCGCGACGGCCATGGCATCTGCTGCAACCGGTGTCGACCTCGCGATTATTGCCTGTGGCGTGGGCGCGAGCGGTTGGAGGCAACTCACCGGCACCTCGCAGACTTAGAACTGAAGGAGTGCGCGTACGGCATTTCGCGCCTCCTGGACAATCCGCGCGTCGATCCAAGGCCGATTAGTCCGGGCTCACCTTCCTCGACCATCGTTCAGGAATCCCCGGGTCTGCGGGTGAACGGGCTCGCGGATCCCGTCCGCCCTCCGCCGACTACGTGAGGGTCGTAAACCGCGGGTCAGGAGTGCTCGTTCCGCCGCTGAACCTCACAGCCACCCTGGACGGTGTGCGCATCACTCTGACTTGGGAGGATTATCCGTTTTGGAGTGCCAGGGTTGACGACTGGCGGATTCATGCGCCAACGGCGTAGTGTCGTGGACTGCCCACCCCGCGAATGCGCACGCGTACGCGACGCACGACAGGGTGACGAAGAACCAGACCAGCGCGGCGGCGGCGAGCCACGCGCGCTGCATGCGTCGCAGCGCCACGGACATACGCTGCAGCCGACGGCGCTCGTCAACGAGGCCTTCATCAAGTGTTTTGACGACGCCCAACCCGAAGTCGCCGACCGCGTGCACAAAGAACGAACGCGCGAATACGAACGAAGAATGTAACAGGCAATCAATCAACGAGCTCGATTCGATCGTGCGATGCCTGCAAAGCTTCGAACCGGACAGAGGCTCCAAAATTACCTCGCGCGACGCCGAGCCAAGCGCGTTCTTTGTTCTGCGTTCTGCGTTCTGCGTTCTTCGTTCGCCGCCGAAGTACGCCGCCGGCGAAAGCCTCACGCCCGCGAAGATCAGCGCAGCCGCTTCAGCAACTGAATCTGACCCGCGTGATACACCGCGTGCGACGTAATCCCGAGCACCAGATCGAACTGATTCGAGGCGCTGAGCGGCGACGACACGTGGCCGTTGGCGATGTCGCGCACCGCTTCGCTTACGCGCCTGTGACCCGATTCCACCAGATCCTGAATCTGAGACCAGCTCAAATCCGACGCGGCTGGCAGCGCGAACCAGTCGTCGCCGGCCAGCAGAAACGGCGACGGCGCTTCGCCGAGCAGCCGGCTGCGCACGTTGTGAAGGTGATACGCGTGGTGCACCGCGATCTCCGCGATGCTGTGGCGATCGGCCGCTGGCCGCCAGAACGCGCCGGCGCTGTCGACGTCGGAGAGCGCGGCTTTCAGATCCGGGCCGTGCCAGGCGCCGGGGCCATAACCTTCTTCGAGCGTGCGCGCGAGCACGGCGGCGGTGAGTCCTTCCGGATACGTCTTGGTCTCGGTGGGCATGTAACCTCCTAAAACGATATCAGTAGTTACCAGATCTACCGTTTGCACTGGTAACCTGTCAAGAACATTTTGAAGGTTACAGCAGCTGGCGTACACTTGGGCATGAGCCCGCAACGGCGAGGGCCGGCTGTCCCAGCTGAAGAACTGGACATCAGGCGCTGCCTGTCGTTCATCAACACGCTGAGCGCCCGTCCGACGGAGAACCCGAGCGAGAAGCTGGTGTCGTTTGAGGCGCTGCTGGCGTGGGCGCGCGACGGGGGAGTGCTGAAGCCGGAGGAAGCGAACCGTTTGTCGTCACGCGCGAAGCGCCGCCAGGCTGAGGCCGAGCGCGTGGTCGCACAAGCGCGCGAGCTGCGCGAGCTGCTGCATGCAACGCTCGACGCCACCGCGTCCGGCGGCGCACCCACGGCACCCACGCTCGAGGAGTTGAGCGTGCGGCTCGCGGGCTGGTATCGACACGGCCGGCTCGCGCCGGCCGGCGAGTCGCTGCAGTGGATCTACGCCGGCGGCGACGATCTCGATCGCGTGCTGTGGGAAATCGCGCGCGCCGCGTCGCGCCTGCTCACCTCGCCGCGCCTCGCGCGCGTGCATGCATGCGAAGCCGCTGACTGCGGCTGGTGGTTCGTGGACGAGACGAAGAACGCGAGCCGCCGATGGTGTGACATGAAGACCTGCGGGAATCGCGAAAAGCTGCGGCGGTTTCGCGCACGCGGGCAGCGTTAATCCCCGGTGCCGTTTCGCGGTTCCGACTTTGTCCGTCTTCAGTCGTGGTTCGGCGCCTCAGTCGACAAGCCGCAAGAGCGCAATCCAGACCAGTATTCCCAAGAACGTAAGTGTGGCAACCACGACGACGAACGTGGCCGTATTCAGCCTCGCAATTTTGGTCATCGCCCGTACTCCGCGGATCCGATGATATCGTCGTTTTCCGCGCTCGCTCTGAAACGAGTGTCCACAAGGTGTCGACGCGGAAATCGCATCTTCTGCTCACGATGTGGGGCGCGTTCGGCCGATCGGCCGCGAATTGGCGCCACTAATGGCGGATGTTATAGTTGACGTTTCCGCCCGTCGCCGCGGTCCCAGCGGCACGCTGCGTTCCGAGTGGGCCCGTAGCTCAACTGGCAGAGCAGCAGACTCTTAATCTGTTGGTTGAAGGTTCGATTCCTTCCGGGCTCACCAAAACATCAATAGAATCAATGGTTTAGAGAGTCGCCGTCGGCAGGGTGCTAAAGGCCTAGCAACTAGCTACCGCAAAGCTACCACGCGGATCAGCGATGCGGTCGATGGAGACGTCGATCGTGGAGATCGTCCTCAACGTCACCGAGCACCTCGTCGATGTGCGTGAACAGCGCGTCGCGGATGAAGCCCGAGAGGGTCTGGCCTTGTGACCGAGCCGCGTATTCGACGACATGGAGCACGACGATCTCCACGATCGACGTCTCCATCGACCGCGCTCCTGATCCGCGTGGTAGCTATGTGGTAGCTAGTTGCTAAACCGTTAACACCCTTCTGGCGGCGACGCTGTAAACCCTTGATTC
>JBKPDL010000155.1:0-22168 GCA_046727855.1 Acidobacteriota bacterium | reverse complement strand
GCAATTCTGATTACCATCATGGTGCTGGAGTTGCGCGTGCCGCACGGCACCGATCTTGCGGCGCTGCAGCCGCTGCTGCCCGTCGTGCTCACCTACGTGCTCAGCTTCGTGATGCTGGGCATTTACTGGAACAATCACCATCACCTGCTGCATGCCACCGCGCGCGTGACCGGCGGCGTATTGTGGGCCAACCTTCACCTGATGTTCTGGCTGTCGCTCATGCCGTTTGTGACCGGTTGGATGGGCGAAAACCACTTCGCGCCGCTGCCCACGGCCGCATACGGCGTGGTGCAGCTGTGCGCGGCGCTCGCCTGGACGATCCTTCAGAGCGTGATCATCCGAGCGGATGGACCGACATCGCGGCTGGCGAGGGCCGTCGGCCACGACAGGAAGGGAAAGCTGTCGCTCCTGATGTACGCCGCTGCGATTCCGCTCGCCTTTGTGCATCAGGCAATCAGCGACGTGTTGTACGTCGGCGTTGCGTTGGTCTGGCTGATTCCGGATCGACGGATCGAATCAACGCTCGCAAGCGAGCGCGAAGATACAAGTTCAAAGTTCAAAGTTCAAAGTTCAAAGTGAGTTGAAAGTTGGAAAGTTGAACGGGCGTGAGCTTTGCACTTCCAAACTTTCCACTCCACAACTAACTTTTAACTTTGAACTTTGAACTTTGAACTTGTAACTTGCCGCGTCGCTGGCCGCGGGCGATAGCTGCGGCATCAGACTCGCAGTAGCAATCCCCGGCTTGGCTGGCCTGTGACGCGTGCGATCGCCTGCGCATAGAGGCCGACCTGGCGCCGGTACACCTCGTCGGCACCGCCAATTTCTGCATCGGTCTTGAAGTCGACGACCGTCCATCCCTCGTCGGTTTCGAACGCCAGGTCCACTTGACCATCGATCAGCACGCCGTCGACGACGATCGACACTGGCGCCTCACGGCGGCATGCGGCCGCCTCACGCGCTGCCTTCAACACGCGGTGACGCAACACGCGATCGACAATGCGTGCCGCTTCGTCACGCTCTTCGTCCGGCGCGCCGATGACTTTGGCGTGCAGGCGCGCCAACTCGTCGATTTGATCGCTATCGGCGTCGAGCGGCACGGCGGCCAGTAGCGCATGCACGAGCACGCCGAACCGCTTGCCGCTCGGCCGCGTGCCGGCGACGCCGGCGTCCTCCGTGGACACATTGGCGGGAGTGAAGCTCCGTTCCGTGCTTGTCGGTCTGAGGCGCGGGTCCGCACTGCCCTCGACGACAGCGTGAGCCCATTCTGTTGCGGTCATCACCAACAGCGACGGTTGTGCGCCCATCTCCTTCGCGCTCACGCGCGCCGCACACCACGCGTCGTATCGCGCGCGATCGGCGGCGACGTCTTCCGGACGCGCTTCCTTCGAGATCAAGTCATCACGTCGCAAGCCGCGTGTGTCGTCTCCCGTGCCCTGCAACAGGAGCGGATCCCACCAGACCACCGACACGCGATCGTTTGATCCTGGATCGACAAAGTCGTAGTGACCGGGTCGCACTGTTGCCGACCCCGGTTGCTCGCCGTCAGGCCGCTCCAGCACGGTGTCTTTTCCCTTGAAGGGCGGACAACCAACCGCGGCTTTCGGTGACTGCCGATCCTCGAGCGGCGGATACAACGCTTCATTGAGCGGCGAGAGCCAGCTGTCGTCGAACGGTTCGTCGCCAACAGCGGGCACCACGAGCAGATCGCGCGCGCGCGTCGCGGCCACATACGCCAGGCGCACGCCTTCGGCGCGATCGCGCTTGGCTTCGCGATCGTTGTTTTCCAGCAGGTCGAGCGGCGCCCAGCCTGCGAGCCGTACCGCACATAACTTACCGGCAGGATCGATATAGCGCTGCGCGTCCTCCCGGCTCAGGCCGCACGAGATGTCGGCGAGGATCACCGCGGGGAATTCGAGACCTTTTGCCTTGTGCACGGTCATCAGGCGCACGCCGTCGCTGCCTTCTTCGAGGATCGGCGCCTCGGGAGCCTGTGCGCGATCGGCGGCCGAGCGAAGCATCTCGACGAATCCGCGAAACGAGAGCCCGCCTTCGGCCTCGTATTGTCGCGCCAGCTCCGCGATGTGGAGGACGTTGGCGAGCACCTGTTCGCCGCCACGCCACAGCATGAACCCGGCGTGCGCACGCGTGCGGTCGATCAACCGCCCGATCGTGTCGGCGACCGGACGATAGTTGCGGCCGGCATGAAGCTCGCGGATCATGCCGAGCGCGTCGCCGATTGGCTGCAGGTGCGACGGCAGATCGGCTGGAACGTGATAGGGATGGAAGGCGTGACCGTGACGCGTTTCGCGCACGCACGCGTGGTACTCGAGCAGCTCCTCGTCGCCTAACGCGAACAGCGGCCCACGCAGCGTTGCGAAGATCGACAGCTCGTCTTCCGGCCACTCGATCGCCGCAAGCGCGGTGCGCACCGCGTCCACCTCTTCGCGTTCGTGGAACGTTTTGCCGCCCACGAGCAGGTGCGGCACGCCTCGCGCTTCGAGCGCCTCGACATACCGGCGGGTCACGTCGTCTTGATAGGCGATGAACCGGCGAAACAAGAGACAGATGTCGCTGGCGGCGACGCGCCGCGGTCCTTCGTCGGCCGTGGTGACCTTCCAAGCGCTATCCTGCAGAAGCCATCGCACGAATTCAGCGACCGCGTCTGGCAGACACTCGTCGATACTCTTCCTGGCGATGCGAAACCGGCCGTACGGCTTTGGCACAGGCAGCGCGATGACCGACGGCTGCCCCGCGATGTCAGGACGATGTTCCGCCAGCTCGACGTAGTCGGCCTGCAGCGATTCGGGGTCGTACTTCATCTCAGGGCGAAACGCGGCGTTCACAAAGCGTTGCAGGTTTGGGACGCTGCGGAACGACTGCTTCAATTTCACCGGTCTGACGCCCTCGCCCTGCAGGTCATCGCACACGCGCAGGTAGACGCCGACATCTGCGCGGCGGAATCGGTAGATCGATTGCTTGGGGTCGCCGACGATGAAGAGCGACCCGCGGCGCGGCCTGCCGCTGTCATCCGACGCCAGCATCAGGAGAAGTTCGGCCTGAAGCGGATCGGTATCTTGAAACTCGTCCACGAGGATGTATTTAAAGCGCTTCTGAAACCCGTAACGCACCGGCGCGCAATCGTGCACGAGATCGCGCGCACGAATCAGCAGGTCGAGGAAATCGAGGGCGCCGGTGCGACGCTTCCGCTCTTGGTACAGCTCCATGCAGCCCTGGAGTTCGGCGTGCAGCAGCCCGGCAAGATCGGCGTCGGCGACCGCTTTGAAGTTCTTCAGCAGCGATGACAGGGCTTCGCGTTTTTCGAGCACGGCCTGACGGCTCACGCTGTGCGAGTACATCGCACCGCTGCCCTTGCGTTTGCCGGCAAGATCGCGATCGTTCGCAAGCGTGGCGAGCTGCGCTTCGAGACCGTCGTAATCACGCGGCGACTGCGCCGCTAGACGCTTGATCTCCGCCGCCGCACGTCGCAGCGACGTCGTATCGTGAAACAGCATGTCGTGCTCATAAATCGGCGTGGCCGTCATCGCGGCGACATCGAGCACCGACTGCACGACCGCGTCGATCATCGCCGGCCGGTCCCAGACTGGCCGTTTCCAAGGCTCGGGAAAATCACGCCACTCCCGCAGCTCGCGTGCGGCTTTGCGCAGCCGCGCGATCGGTCCGTCCTCCTCTTCGTCGTCACGCCACCACCAGACCTGCCGCGGCCGGCGCAGCGATCGCTTCACACCTTCGCCCGGGGATTCGAGCGTCGTCTCCAACCAGGCGTTGAACGCCTGATCGAAGAGTTGATCGCTTTGCGTCTCGGTCATCACTTCGAACGACGGATCAATCTGCGCTTCCACGGGACGTTCGCGCAGGAGCTCGGCGCAGAATCCATGAATCGTGCTCAGGTGCGCCTCTTCGAACTCGCGGACTGCAGCGTCAAGCCGGCGATCTTGGTCGCTGCCCGGCACCGCCGCCAGCCGCGCGCGTTCGACTTCCTCGCGAAGACGCAGCTTCAGCTCACCCGCGGCCTTCTCGCTGAACGTCACCGCGACGATCTCGGTAAGACGCGCGCGTCCGGTGGTGAGAAGCGCGACAATGCGCGCCACCAATTGCGTGGTTTTGCCTGTGCCTGCCGCCGCTTCGACGACGAGCGTGTCGTCGAGGCGATCGCTGATGACGTGCCGTTCATCCACGACGCGAGTCACGGAATCCTCCGCAGCTCGTCGAGGTCGTCGAACAACGCGCCGCGCTTCCTGCGCGTGCGGCGCTCCTCATCGGAGCCGCACACCGGCGTGAAGTCGCAACGATCGCAGGCGCCTTCGGCCGGGCGTGCGGCGAGCGTGCCGTGCTCGATCGCACGATCGATCACTTCGAGCACTTCGAGCGCGCGGCGCCGGCTCACTTCGTTGAGCGAAATCGGCCGGACAGTGAACCCGCCGACGTACGTGCAATATGACAATCGTCCTTCTTCGACCGGCTCGCCCGTGATCGCTTCGAGCGACATGCCGTACAACAGCGGCTGCAGCACCCGTCCGCCTTCAACCATGGTCGAGAGCTTCGTGCGATTTCTTCCCGTTTTGTGATCCGTCACGCGAAGGACCTTGCCATCGACGCGGCGCTCGACTAGATCGACCGACCCGCGAATCAGGAAGCGGCCGTCGACGCGCGCCGGCTCCGCCACCGAACGCGGATCGCGGGCGGGATCGCCGGGAAGACCGAACGCGAATTCGAATCGCTCAGGAATCCACTGCCTGCAGTCTTCGATCAGCATGTCGAGCCAGCCTCGGAGATCGCGCGCAATCGACGCCATCTCGTCGTGCCACACGCGATCGATTGCGGGGGCGAGATCGTCGTAGGCTTTCTTCGCGATCTTCGCGATTGCCCACTCCAGCATCTTGCGCGCCGCGTCGGCACGCCTGGAATCAACGGGCAACAGCCCGTTCTTTTCAAGTGCCCGAAAGAACTCGGTCTGAATGCTGTGGAACAGACTGCCGCGCGTGAGCGGATCGAGCCGCTGCAGCGGCGCGGGCTCTTCGAGCGGCGCGAGCTGGTAGATCGCGGACAGGTGAAACTGATAGGGACACTCCGCAAAGCGCTGCAACGCCGACAGCGAAAACGGACGAAAGCCCAGTCGCTGTCGTGCAAGCGCCGGCGCCGTTGCCGGTGTAGTGCGAATCAATCCATCGGCGTGGTGCCAGCGATTCTGCCAGCGCGCCCAACGGCCCAGCAGCGAGCGCTGCAGATGCGGACTCAATTCGTAGAGATAGCGCGCGCGACCCTTTGCAGCCGCGCGATTCGGGTCGCGCAGCAGTTGATACAGCATCGACAGGTCGTGCTCGAATTCGTCGATGGCGCGATCGGGTGCCCCGGGCGCCGGCCAGGCAAGCGTCGCGTCGCCTTCGGCAAACGCGCGATCGCGGATAGAGCTGTACGCAGGAATCCGGCCCTCCATCGCACGCGCGACGTCGAGCACGTAGAACGACGGCACGCGTGGACGCGATTCCTGCAATTCAAGCCGCGGCCACGACAGGTAAAGCCGTTGCGCCGCCGCGCCAATCGCGAGCCGCAGCTGCAGGCGTTCTTCATCGGCGCGCTGCTTCTGCGTGGTCAACTGCGGCGACAGTTGCCGGCGGGGCTCGTCGAGCAGCAGCGGGTCTTCGCGCAGGCGCTGAGGAAAGACGCGCTCGGCCAGACCCGGGACGAACACCGTGCGGAAGACGCGGCCGCGAGCCGAATGCGGTGTCCCCACAAACACGCGGCCATGCCGCCGCCGCGGCGGTTCGTGTGTCAGGGTGAGCAACCGCGGCGTAAGCACCTCGCGTACTTCCCGCAAGCTGACGGGGCCAACTTCGGCCAGCGGGCCAAGCTCCTGCAGCACTCGCTGCACTCGCGAGGGCTGTCGCAGGACGCGCGCGGACAGTGCCCGGAGCAGCTTCAACCAATCACCCCAACGCGCACCTGCGCGCGGCCACGCCGCAATCTCGCGCACGATCGGCAACGCAAATGCGCGCAGATGATCGAGTTGATCGAGATCGCGGCGGATCGCAATGATGCGCGGCGACTCGGGTTCGTCGGAAGCGATTTCCTGCAGCTTCTGCTGGTACTCGTGGCGCAAGCCGTTGAGACGCCGCTCCCAGCGATCGAAATGGCCGATGACAGCCGATTCGACGAGCAGTTCCTCCCATCGCCACGGCGCGCGCAGCGTGCCTGCCAGCACGCGTCCACTCGCGTCTTCCTGCGCCGCGCGGCGGGCGTCCTCTTCGGGATCGTGATCCTCGGTTCGCTCGGTCACCGGCACGACGCTTTCGACGACTTCGTCGACCGGTGTCGACCACGACTCCGCGGGCGCGTGCTCTTCCGCGGGAACCTGTCCGAGCGAGAGATATTCGGCAAAGCGCCGGGCGGAGAGATCCTCGTCCGCACACGCGAGCAGCGCGAGGAAGGCACGGCCCGACGGATCGGGTCGGCGCGTGCCGCGATCGAACCAGCCAGGAATGCCGGCGCGCATGAAGGCGTGCTCGAGAAGACCAAAGTAGGTGCCTGGCGCGCGCAAGAGTACGGCGATGTCGTCGAAGCGCACACCGCGCGCGGCTTCTTCGAGGACGCGACGTGCGATCTCAACGCACTCGCGCCCTTCGCCGGGCGCTGAGAAAAGCACCACACTCTCGTCTGATTCGCCCCGCGGCGGCGGCAACTCGGAGAAGAGGTAATTCTGAAGCCGGTGAATAGCCTTCGCCGGTCCGGAGTTCCGAGGTTCCTGCGTTTCGAGGTTGCGAGCTTCGAGCTTCCGGAGTTCGAGGTCCGCGACGGCCGCGAGCGTGCGCTCATCGCCCAAAGGGACGGTGGCAACGATCGAGCCGGCGGACGCGGCGAGGGCGCGGATAAACGTGGCGTCGCCGGTTGTCGCAATCGGCACGTCGAGCAGGATGATCGTGGCGCCGCGGTATGTCCTGGAACCCTCGTCCAGAACACGCGTGGCTGTTTCGAGCAGCCGCGCGCGATCGATGGTACGGGCTTTGGCCGATTGCTCTCTCACGCGATCCGCCAGCTCCGCGAGATCGTCGCCGGCTTGGTCGACGCCGTGCAGGTCGCGGCTTTCCACGCCGGCAAGGCGCAGCTCGTTCAACGTGCGAGACAGCGCGCGCGGAAATCCCGGAAGCGTCGCCACCGGCGTGAAGTAGTCGAGCGCGTCCTCGCGCGCCGCCTCAAACGCGGCCCGCGCCGCCACCGCCTCGTCGCTGAGCGCGCCGGTCGGACTCAGCCCTTCGCGGGCAAGCGCCGGCAGTGCGAGCCGTGTAATCAGCTCCTGGTAGCCGACACGTGTGACACCGAATAACCCCCCGCGATCAACGGCGAGCGAGATAGCCAGCTCGTCCGCAGCCGCCCGTGTCGCGCCCACGATGACGGCGTGCGCGCCCGGCGCAACCGTGCTCAACGCGCGCCGCGCAGTGGCGAGGCGCTCGAACGCAGAGGGGGAGGAGAAAACGCGAAAGGTCAACGCCTCATTGTCGCACCACTTGACGATTCAAACATGTGTTTCATACAGTTGTTTGACCCATGCGCAAACGCCTTGGATTCCTCGTTCCCCTCGCTCTCGCCGCCGGCGGTAGCTATTACGTCGTCAGCACCCATTCCAACGCGCTCGTCCTCACCGGCATCGTCACCACCCAGGACGTCGTGGTCAGCTCACAGCTTGCGGGACAGATCGCCGACCTGAAAGTCGCCGAGGGCGATGACGTGAAGCGCGGGCAACTCCTCGCTGTCATCACGCCTGACGAACTCCAAGCCGATCGCGCCTACTACGAGCACAGCGCCGACGGCCTTGCCGCACAGGTGAAGGAGAGCGAAGCCACTCTCCGCCTGCAGGAGCGGCAGCTTGCCGACCAGATTCGGCAGGCCGAAGCGGCCGTTGCAACCGCGGAAGCGCAGCGCGCCGGTGCCGAGGCTGATTTGCAAACCTCCAAATCGACGCTCGATCGCACTGAGCAGCTGTCGAAGAGCGGCATCGTGTCGCCGCAGCAACTTGACGACTCGCGCGCGTCGTTCAACGCCGCCGAGACGCGGTTGAACGCGATCACCAAACAGCTCGACGGTCAGCGTGCGGCGCTCCAGCTCGCGCGCTCGAACGCCGAGCAGGTGGCGGCGCGCAAGAGCGCCGTGGCCGTCAACCAGCACCAGCTCGCAGCGGTAGGCGCGCAGCGTACGAAAGCCGATGTCCGGCTCTCCTACACCAACATCACCTCGCCCATCGACGGTATCGTCGACGTTCGTGCCGCGCGTCAAGGCGAGGTCGTGACCGCGGGACAACCGGTGGTATCGATTCTCAATCCCGATGACTTCTGGATCCGGGTCGACGTCGAAGAGACCTACATCGATCGCATCCGCACGGGCGACACCTTCACCGTCCGTCTTCCGTCCGGTGACGAGCGCACGGGTACGGTGTTCTATCGGCGGGCGGATGCGTCGTTTGCCACGCAGCGCGACGTGAGCCGCACCAAGCGCGATATCCGCACGTTCGAGACGCGGCTGCGCGTGGATAACAAAGATCGCCGCCTCGCCGTCGGCATGACGGTATACGTTCTGCTGCCGGTGCAGCCATGAAGGGCATCGAAGTTCTCAACATCCGTAAGGCGTTCGGCGAGTTCGTGGCCGTCGATGACGTCAGCTTCAGCGTGAAGCCGGGAGAGATCTTCGGCCTGCTCGGCCCAAACGGCGCCGGCAAGTCGACGCTCATCCGCATGCTCACCACGCTGCTGCCACCGACTGCGGGGACGGCGCACGTGGGCGGGTTCGATGTTGCCCGAGAGCCCGAGCGCGTGCGTCAGACGATCGGCGTCATCCCGCAGGCGATGACCAGCGATCTCGAACTGAGCGTCGAAGAGAACCTGATCATCTACGCCAAACTCTATGGCGTGCCGCGGGATCTGCGGCGGAAGCAAATCGACACGCTGCTCACCGCCGTCGATCTCAGGGAATGGCGCGACAAGCAGGTGATGTATCTCTCGGGCGGCATGCGCCGGCGGGTGGAGATCGCGCGCGGGCTGGTGCATTCGCCTCACATTTTCTTTCTCGACGAGCCGACCACCGGTCTCGATCCCGTGTCGCGGATCGCGGTGTGGGAAATGATTCGCAAGATCAAGGCCGAGCGCGATCTCACGGTGCTGCTGACGACGCACTACATGGACGAAGCCGATCGGCTGTGCGATCGGATTGCCATCGTCGATCACGGCCGACTCGTCGCTCTCGATTCGCCCGCGAACCTCAAAGCGTCGATTCCCGGCAGCAATGTCACGCTCGACGACGTGTTCGTACATTACACCGGCAGCCAGCTCCGCGACGCGCTGCAGGAGCGCGCGCCGCACGATTTCAGTCACGTCTCGATGCGAGGACGATAAGCCATGCGTACGTGGGCGATCATCGAACGCGAGCTGCGCCGCTTTCGCCGCAGTCCGACACTCATCGTCTTCTCGCTGATTTTCCCTCTCGTCCAACTCGTGGTGCTTGGTTATGCGTTTGGCGGCAACGTCCGGCACCTGACGGTCGCTGTCGTGGATCATGATCACGGGTTGCCTGCGATTCGCATTCGCGAGCTCGCGTCGGCGGTGGCGGCCAACGCGCGGACGTTCGACACGGTTGAGTACGCGGACGAGGGCGCTGCACTGGACGACCTGCGGGCCGGACGCGTCAACGGCGTCTTGACGATTCCTCCGGACTTTTCCCGGCGCGCGTTGTCGCAGCAGACGCCGCACATCGCGCTCATCGCCGACAACACCGACAACTTCGTCGCCGGTGCGCTTGCGGGGTCGATGAACGGGCTCGTCGCCGCGTTCAACGAGGGGAGCGTGACGACCGCGCGCACCAAGTCGGTGACCACAGTCGACTTCGTCGAGGTCTACCCGTACGTGCCGTACATCCAATACCTGCTGCCGGGCTCGATTACGATGTCAATTTTCATGATGGTGATGATCGGCGGCGGCATCATCTTCATCGACGACAAGGCGCGCGGGCTGCACGAGGGATATCTGGTGACACCGATCACGCGTCTCGAGCTCATTGCCGGATTCAATCTGTCGGGAACGATCAAAGCGGTGCTGGCGGGCATTGTGCTGATGACGCTCGGATCGCTCATCGCGGGCGTGCCCGACGCCTTCGATCCGCTGCGGCTGCTCCGCCTGTTTATTGTGATCGTCGTCACCGCGCTCGCGCTGGTGAGCATGATGTTTTTGATCATGGTGCGGGTTCGCGATCCGCTCCTCCCGCGCGCCATTTTTGGACTGCTGAACACGTTGCTCTACTTTCCCAGCGGCGCGGTGTATCCGCAGCAGGCCTTTCCGGCATGGATGCGCGCGATCGCCGCGGTCGATCCGTTCACCTACTCGGTGCACGCGTTCAAGTGCCTGCTGCTGAAAAACACCGGCTTTGGCGCGATCACGTTCGATCTCGCGTTTCTGCTCGCGTTTTCAACCATTGCCATGACCGCGGCGACGCTGCTGTTCAAGCGGACCTTGTGATGACGAGTCCCCGCGACCAGGCGACGCGCGCGCGGATTCTGGAGCAGGCGGCGGCGCTCTTTGCCGAGCGCGGCTTCAAGCGCGTGACGGTGCGCGAGATTTGCCGCGTGTCCCGGGCGAACGTGGCAGCGGTCAACTACCACTTCGGCAACAAGCTTGGTCTTTATCGCCGCGTCGTCGAGACCGCAATTGAGAGGATGAAGGAAACCAACGAGTTGACGGTGGAAGCGGGCCGTGGCGGCACGCCCGACGATCAACTGCGGGCGTACATTCGCATCTTTCTCACTCGCATCACTTCCAACGGACGTCAATCGTGGATTCATCGCTTGATGATGCACGAGATGGAGGATCCATCCGACGCCTTCGATTTGGTGATTCACGAAGTGATCGAGCCACGGCAGCGATACCTCGCCGGCATCGTCTGCGCACTCGCCGGATGGCGTCCTAATGATCCGCGCATTGCCCACGTGCTGGTGGGGATTCAGAGCCAATGCCTGATCTTTGCGCGCCCGGTGCCGCGGCGCGCGCCGGCCTCGTGGAGAACGCTGCTCAGTGACATCGAAGCCGCGGGCGCGCACATCGCCGACTTTACGATCGCGGGCATCAAGGGAATGGGATCTACATGCCGGGCGGAGTAAAGCGACCGTCGGCGGCAAGCCATCCGCCGTCCGCCACAAGCAGCGTTCCGGTCACATAACTGGCGGCGTCGGACACCAGAAAGAGCGTGGGACCGACCATTTCCTCCGCACGTCCCCACCGCTTGAACACCGTTTTCTCCGCGTAGGCCCTGTACCACGCTTCGTTCGACTTGATCGGTTCGGTCAGCGGCGTCTCGATCACGCCAGGCGCAATCGCGTTGACACGCACGCCGAAGGGCCCGAATTCTGCGGCTGCGGCGCGCGCCATCTGCAGAATGGCCGCCTTGGTCGCGGCGTATGCAGATTGGCCGGGCTCGACCACCTGCGAGCGGATCGAGGAAAACAGGACGATGCTGCCGCGACGGTCGGCGGTCATGATCCGGCCGGCCGCACGCAGGACGTTGAAGTTCCCTTTGATATTCAGCGTCAGCACGCGATCGAGTTCTTCGTCGTTGTAGTCGAGGATCTTCTTGCGCACGTTGATGCTCGGCGTGCAGATCACGCCGTCGAGACGTCCATGGCGCTCGCGCGCGGCGCCGAGTGCGCGATCGACCGCCTCGTGGTCGCGGATGTCGAGTATCTCGATTTCCGGGCGGCCGTCAGTCTTGAGGTCGAAACACAGCACGCGCGCGCCGTGCTGCGCTGCGCCGCGTGTCACGGCCGCGCCGATCCCGGAGCCACCGCCGATCACGACGATCACTTTGCCGGTGAGGTCAAACAGATTCGGCATGGTGTTGGGACCGAACGAGCATCGCCAGGCCACACGCACACAGGGCGGCGCCGAGACCAACGATCACCGGAGGCCAGCGGCCAATTCCGCCGCTGGCATCAGCGAGTTGCAGGGCAATCAAGGCGGCCAAGCCTCCGCCGACGGCCGCAAGTGCCTCGGTCGAGCCGAGCCGCCGAATATACAACCCGCCCACAATCGGCACCAGCAGCACTACGGTCATCAGCGTGTAGAAAATCGTGAGAGCAGCAATGATGCTCTCGGCGACAATCGCAAGCGCTACGCCAAGCACGCCACCGGCAATCGCCGCCGCGCGCGCAACCTGCAGCACGCGACGATCGTCGGCTGAGGGATTGACAAACCGCTTGTAGAGATCCTGCGACAACGACGTCGCGAGCATGAACAGGATGGCGTCGCAGGTGCTCACCTCGGCGGAGAAGAGCGCCGCCAGTCCGAGCGCTCCCACCCCGCGTGGCAGATCGCGGGCCAACAGCGTCGGCAGCGCAAGCCCTTCGCTTGGCAATTGCGGATGCAACACGCGCGCAACCATGCCCATTAGTGTGGGCATGAAGGCAAATAGCAGAAGCGCCACCGCGTTGGCACCGACGCCAAGACGCACCGCGCGATCGTCGCGGGCGCCGTAAACCTTCTGCAGCAGACCGGGAGAAACAACGAACGAGGGACCAAGCATCGCGAGATACGTCCAGCTCGCGCTTCCTGAGCGCATGAAATTCCAGTAGTCCGGGGTCGGCGACACGGTGCGCAACGCATCGAGGCCACCGACGAGGTCGAGCGCCAACGGCAACGCGATCACGAAGCCGCCGAGCAGCACAACCAGTTGCACGAGATTGACGACAGCGGACGATAACAATCCGCCGGCGGCGAAGTAGGTCGTCATCACCACGCCGCCGAGGATGCAACCGACGGCCTTGGGCACACTGGCGACAACGTTGAAGATGAACGAAATCGCGATCAGTTGCCCGGCAAGGATGGTGAGCGTGTTGAACCAGAGGAGCGCCGCGACGACCGCTCGAACGCGACTGCCGAAGCGCCATTCGAGAAAATCGCCGGCGGTGCGCAGATCGTATTTCGCAGCGGTACGACGGATTGCCGGACCCACCCAAAAGGCGAGCGCCAGCGAACCAATGCCGGCCGAACCGACCCACCACCACGCCGCAATGCCATTGGTGTAGGCGATCCCGGCGGCGCCGACGGTTGTGCCCGCGCCAATGTTCGCGGCAAGCACGGTGGCAAACAGCCAAACAGGGCCAAGGCTTCGCCCGGCCACGAAGAAATCGCTGCTGGTGCTCACCCGGCGCGCCACCCACAGGCCAAGCATGATCTGCGCGAGCGAGTACACAATGAGCAGCGTCAAGAGCGTCATGCCGGCAGCCACAGATTACACTGCGTTCGACATGACCGATCGTGTGCTCGCTGAAATCGAGGCGGCCGCGGACGAGATCGTGGAGTTCACGCGCGATCTGATTCGCATTCCCACCGTGAATCCGCCGGGCGAGGGTTATGCCGACTGTGCGCGCCTGATCGGCGCGCGGCTCGGGCAATGCGGCTTCCAGGTCGATTACGTGCAAGCCGACGGCCGTCCCGAGCACACGCGCAGTCATCCACGCATCAACGTTGTCGGGTTGCGCAAAGGCGTGTTCGCACACCCGCTCGTTCATTTCAACGGCCACTTCGATGTCGTCCCCGCCGGCTCAGCATGGACCGTCGATCCGTTCGCTGGAATCGTGCGCGGCGCGCGAATCTACGGTCGTGGCGCCTGCGACATGAAAGCGGGTCTGGCGGCCGCGATCTACGCCGCCGAAGCCGTGCGCCGCGCCGGTGTGCGCTTGAGCGGAAGCGTCGAGATCAGCGGCACGGTTGACGAAGAAAGCGGAGGGTTTGCCGGCGTTGCATGGCTGTGCGAGCAGGGACGGATCGCCGCGCCGCGAACTGATTTCGTGATTATCCCGGAGCCGCTCAACGTCGACCGCATCTGCATTGGCCACCGCGGCGTCTACTGGTTCGAGGTCATCACGCACGGACGAATTGCGCACGGCAGCATGCCGTTCCTCGGCACCAGCGCGATCGAGCATATGACTCTCATCCTCGAGTCCTTTTATCGTGACCTCGTGCCCGCGCTCTCGTTGCGCATCACGGACATGCCCGTGGTGCCGGAGCTTGCGCGTCATCCGACGCTCAACGTCAACGCCATCGAGGGCGGTCAATCGCTGCAAGGCATTCAGACGCCATGTGTCGCGGATCGCTGCCGCGCGGTGTTCGATCGCCGCTTTCTCATCGAGGAGGGCTTCGAGAGTACGCGCGAGGAGATCGGCGCGCTGCTCGAACACGTTGCGGCAACCGCACCCGACATATCTTATGAGCTTCGCGATTTATGGGTCGTGCAGCCGGTGCTCACACCTGACGATTCGCGGGTGATCGCCGTCGTCGATCAAGCCATTGAGCGCGTGCTCGGACGACCGGCGACACTGGTGGCGAGCCCTGGCACCTACGATCACAAGCACGTCGCGGGCATTGCGGGCGTGCGCGATTGCATTGCCTACGGCCCGGGAATTCTCGACTTAGCGCACCAGCCGGATGAATATTGCGAAGTTGACGATCTCATCAACGCGACGAAAGTTCTGGCCCTCAGCCTGTTAGAGTTGGCTGGATAAGGAGGCTGCGGTGAAATACGCCGTCGTGCTAGCCGCGCTTGGCGCGGTGGCATTCGGCGCGGTCTACGCCACGCCACGACAGCAGCGAGGCGCGCCGACGCAATCCGCCATGTCGCCTGTTCGCGGACTCACCGACGTGCCCGGCATAAAGGTCGGGCACCACACGCTCGTCGAACGACCCACCGGCTGCACGGTGATCCTCGTCGACGGTGAGGGCGCCGTGGGTGGTGTTGCGCAGCGCGGGGGGGCGCCCGGCACACGTGAGACCGATCTGCTCGATCCGGTCAACCTCGTCGACAAGGTCAACGCCGTTGTCCTCGCAGGCGGGAGCGCGTACGGACTCGACGCGGCGCAGGGTGTCGTTCGCTATCTCGAAGAACGCAAGATCGGGTGGAAAGTCGGCTCGGCGGGTGTGGTTCCAATCGTGCCGTCGGCGATCTTGATCGACTTGTGGTTCGGCGGCGATCCGAAGATCCGCCCGACCGCAGACTGCGGCTATAAAGCAGCGCTCGCGGCGAGCGACGGACCGGTCGCTGAGGGAAACGTTGGCACGGGCGCAGGCGCAACCGTGGGCAAGATGACCGGTCTCAATCGAGCAATGAAGGGTGGGCTCGGCACCGCATCGCGCCGGCTTCCCAACGGTCTCGTGGTGGCGGCCATCGTCGCCGTCAACGCGGTGGGCGACGTCATCGATCCCGAAACCAACAAAGTCGTCGCCGGCGCTCGCAACGCGGACGGCACGATCGCGGACGTGCGTGCACTCGTACGCTCAGGCGCGTTGTCGCCGACACCGCGCGCAGGTGAGAACACGACCATCGGCCTGGTGGCCACCAATGCTGCGTTGACGAAAGCGCAAGCCACTCGTATGGCGTTGATGGCCGATGACGGCTTCGCGCGCGCCATCAATCCGTCGCACACGCTGGGCGATGGCGACACGGTGTTCTCCCTCGCCACGGGTCAGTGGACCGGCGAGCCGAACGTCACCGTGATCGGCGCCCTTGCGGCGGACGCGATGGCCGAAGCGATCGTGCGCGCCGTGGTGAAAGCCGAAAGTCTCGCAGGAGTTCCATCGGCGCGAGAATTGGGAACGGTACCTGTACGCTTCAGGTGAAGTTGGCGATCTAGAGATGTCGAGATTTGGAGCAGATCTGGAAATTTGAAAATCGCCAAATCTGAAGATTTGTAGATCTCCAAATTTGCTCCAAATCTCCAAATCTCCAGATCGCCACATTCTGCGAAGTCACCCCTGCTGCGAAGTCACTGCTGCGTCGTCGGCGAAGGCTGCGACGGCTTGCCTGCATCGAGATCGTTCCAATTCATGATTGCGTTGAAGCCGAGCGAGTACGTCCCCTGGCTTTGCCAGCGCCAGAATGGACGTAACGCGAACATGACCACGTGTCCCTTGCCCAGCGCTACATCGAGCGCCGCGGCGCGATTTGACAGGAACTGCCCGTTCGCAAGCGTGCCGGACAACAGCATGTCGTTGGGGTTCTGCGGGAAAGAAAGCACGACACGCGGCCGGACCGTGTCGAAGTTCATGCCGAACTGACGCGCCATGCTGCGGAACTCGGCCGCCGCGTCCACCTGCGGCCGCTGGTTCGCCCGTGCCGCGGCTTCGTCCGCTTCGAACGGCGAGATGTTGACCGGCACCGCGTTGGGCGTGATGTTCTGACCGAGCCCAGCGTTTGCCGCGCCGCCCGCACCGAAGACGGCGGCAAACTCGGCAGGGATACCGCCGCCCGACGCGTTCAGCACGGGTGCCTGGTTGAAATAGACGGGCAGATCGGCGGAGTTGTCGTATCCATACGCGATCGGACTCTTCGCGTCGCTCCACTTGCTCCTCAGAATCGAGCCGCGCACGAACAGCTGCGCCGGTTCTTCCACGGTGACGCCCTGCGTGATGCCGTATTCCGGAAAGATCGTCGTCGTCGATCCTTCGGTGATGAGCGTGCCGCCTTCCTGTACGAACTTCGCGAGCTCGAGAAGCCCGGCGAGCTCCATGCCGCCGCGAATATCGTCGCTCTGATCGACGTATCCGAGGTTTGGCGTCTTGTCCGTCTTTTTGTACGGAAGCGGCGCGCGGCCGGTCACCGGCATGCCGTTCACTTGCGACTGCGCGGTGCCGCCGACGTGGGGAAAGATGATCACGTCGTACTTGGCGCGGAGGTTTCCTTCCTTCAACTTTTGATCAGCGAAGTACGTATACGGCAAGCCGTAGGTATCCAGGGCCGCGCGCACCCATCCCTCGTCTTGCGTTCGCGTCCAGCTGTGGACGTAGCCGATACGAGGGACGTCGAGGTCATGCGTCTTCACCGTGGGAACGGACGCCACGGCGAGACCGGTCAGGCCGAGATCACGCACTGTCGGCTCCAGCTTCGCGCGATCGAAATTGGGCACGATGATCGCTCCGGCGCGCAGCTTGCGCCCGTTCAACTCGAAATCGTCTTCGGCCGCCAGCATCTTCACGTCGGCGTTCCTGAAGCGGAAGGTCACGAGATTGTTGTCCGCAGTGTGTTCGACGATGAGCGTATTGCCGGTACCGTCGATGCCGCCAGGCGCTTTGACGTTGCCCGCGATCAGCGTCATGGGCTGCTCCAGTAGCGCCTTGTCTGCGACAGCAGTGATCTTGATGTTGCGCATGTACTGGAACGTCCAGCCCGTGTCGTCATAGGGGCGCGGATTCTGCGGCGGGTAATTCTGAATCGAGAAGTACATGTCGGCGAGCGTGCGGAACGGCTGATCGCCGCGCACCACGTAATCACCGGCGGCAACGTTCACGCTGCCGGCCTTGAACGCAGCTGATGCGCGGTGCACCTCGAGACCCTGCCGCATCAACTCGTTGACGGCATCGGCGGCATCGGCTTTCCGCCGCTGTGCCGCGGGAATCACCCACCCGTAGGTCGGGCCATTCTTGCCCTTGTCGACGGCGCGTTTGTTTTTCAACCAATAGTTCTCGAGATAGAGCTCACGATTCTTCGCGACGTGCTGCAGCGAGAACAGCAGCGCCGACTGCTGGATGTTGGTGTTGTTGCGCGGTCCCCATTTGATTTCGGGCAGCGGCGGATTCGGACGGAACCATTCCTTGCTCGTGGTGGTGGCGCCGGCGCGCGCCACGTAGTTGTCAGGACCGTAGCTCTGAACTTCGTAGAAACGGCCCACCGCGTTGTGGCTGTGCGCGATGAAGAACATGTAGTTCGGCACCCATCCGTCGTAGAACCCGTAGGTCCACACGCCGGGCACGCCACGCTTGGTCATCTCCATCACATCCGCTTCGGCGAGCGTCCACCATTCGCTCACCGTTATCGGATCGAGCGCATCGTTGTAGGGACCGGTGCCAGTCGAGGAGTAGAGATAGGTCTGCGCTTCGTGCAGGTCGTGCATGATCGTGGGGTGCCAATCAAGCTGCGTGCGCGTGACAGCCTGCGTCAGCTTGAGGAACTGCCCCATGCCGTCGCGGTTGTTGTCGTGCTGCACGTACTTGCCCCAATACATCAATGGTAGACGGGCATCGCCGGCCGCGCGCGTCTTGTTGAAGTAATACGTGTCGACCTGCTTTTCGCGCCCGTCCACTTCGATGACGGGCGTGATGATCGAAATTACGTTGTTGCGCACGCTCTGGATGAAGGGCGTCTCTTCGACGATCAGGCGGTAGGCCAGCTCGATTAGCATCTCGGGCCCGCCGTTTTCGGGCGAGTGCATGCCACTCACGACGTAGTAAATCGGCTTCGCGGTTTTCAGCAGCTGCTGCGCCTGCGCGTCGCTCGTCTTGCGCGGATCGGTCAGCGCGCCAAGCATGTCCTTGTACTTGTCGAGCGATTTGATCGTCGCTTCGTCTGCGATCGCGAGCGCCACAATGTCGCGACCTTCCTCCGTAGTGCCGATCTTCCAGAACCGCGCGCGCGGCGACGCCTTGGCCAAGGCTTCGTAGTAGCGATGAATGTCTTTGGCGTAGGTCAGCTCGCCGGGCTGACCGACGACACGACCGAGGAATTTCAGCGGTGTCGGCACCGTGTCCGACGCCGGCAGGTGATCGACGAGCTCGGTTGAGATGCGAGCGTCCTGCAGATACTCCTTAATCTTCGCCGTATACTCGCCATCCAGTTTTTGCGACGCGGCTTTCGGTGCCTGCGCCGATCCTGACGCGCCCAGCGCGATGGCCAGAGCGAACGCGACTGCTGTGCGCGTGACCGTCGTCTTCATGAGCGATCCTCCTAGAACAGCTGTTCAGTGTATCGCGCCGGGGACACGGTCCTGCAGGGGAGACACGCGGTTAGCGCAAAACGGCCCGGAAGTTGTAGACTTTTCGCGCGTTACCCTTGGGCAAATACGGTACGGGCCTTGCTCAAAGGAGGGACCGGGGGACGGGGTGTCCTCGTTGCTGAGGACCTTCGGCCGGACAAACCATGGAATTCAACAAGCTCATTTTTGCCGGTCTCGCGCTCGGCTGTCTCGCGGCAGCTGGGGCTGGCGGCTATCTCGCGGCGCGTCAAACCTCGCCCGCGTCGCGCGTCGAGACCACAGCCACGCCGCCCACAACCGACAGCAGCGCACCGGCCGCCGCGCCGGATGCGCCGCGCGCGGTTGCGGAGTCGGAAGGCGTGATCGCGCCGGCACCCTCCACACCGGTTGCGGCCGAAGCGCCGGCACGTTCAGGTGTGCAGCCGCCGCCGGTGGCCACGCCGCGCCGCGAATCGGCGCCCCGTCCGAGCCGCACAACACCGTCGCCGCGTCCGAGCCCGGTTCCCGTCACTCCTGCTCCACGCACGACGCGCCACGACACACCATCATCTGCTCCAGCTCCAGCGCCATCGTCGAGCGGCAGCATGTGGGAGCCGCGCCCCAGCGTTGAGCCCGAGCGTGCGCCGCGCGAACCGGAGCCGCCTCCGCCCCCGCCGGCGCCGGAATACATGGAGCTGACGATTCCTTCGGATTCCGTGCTCGGTCTGCAGATCGAACGAACCGTCACAAGTGAGCTTGCACGTGTGGAAGATCGCGTCGATGCGCGCGTCACTCGCGATGTGCGCGTTGGCGATCGCGTAGCGATTCCCGCAGGTGCGCTCGTGCAGGGATCCGTGATGGAAGTGGAGCGCGGCGGCAAGGTGAAGGAGCGCGCCAAGCTTGGGATTCGGTTCCACACCGTTGTGCTCGCGGATGGCACTCGGCTCAACATCAAAACGGATTCAGTGGTGCGCGAAGGTCCGTCGCCGTCGAAAGAAAGCGCCGCGAAGATTGGCGGTGCTGCAGCAGGCGGCGCAATCCTCGGCGCGATTCTCGGCGGCGGCAAAGGCGCTGCGATCGGCGGTTCGATCGGGGCGGCGGGCGGCACTGCGGCGACAATGGCGGGCAGCCGGCAGCCGGCGGTGCTTCCGGCAGGCTCAACCGTGAGCGTGCGCGTGCAGCAACCGCTGTCTGTCACAGTTGAAAAGTAAATCACCGATCAGTCAGGGGGGCTTTAGCCCAGCCGAACAGGACAGGCGCCCCGCCTCCGTGGCCAGCTCGCGCCGGTTCCGCTCGCGAGCGAAGGCGGGTATGATGGCCCACTCGGAGGTGAATCAATGCGCCTTTGCCTTGTTCTGACGCTTCTCGCGGGTGTTACTCTTTCCTCACAACAGAAAATGGAACGTCCCGGCATCACCAACTTCACAAAAGTCGACGCCGTTATCGCGTGCGGCGGCGCGACCGAGACATCGGCGCTCGCCGGTCTCAAAGCCGACGGCTTCAAGACGATCATCAACCTTCGCCAGCCCTCCGAGCCCGGCGCCAACATCGAGCAGAACGCGGCGCAGGCAAAAGAGCTTGGCCTCAACTACGTCAACATCCCTGTCAACGGCCAGTCGCCGGACCCAAAAACGATGGATCAGTTCCTCGCGACCATCGGCGACAAGTCGAATCAGCCCGCGTACATCCATTGCGGATCGGCAAACCGCGTTGGCGCGTACTGGCTAGTGAAGCGCGTACTTCAGGATGGCTGGGCCGTGCCGAAAGCCACGGAGGAAGCAAAGCTGATCGGCCTGCGTAGCCCGGAACTCGAGCAGTTCGCGCTGAAGTACATCGAAGAACACAAAAAGTGATCCGTGAATCTGGCGACTTGGAGATTTGGAGATCGCCAAATTTGCTCCACATCTCCAGATCGCGAGATCTCTAGATTCACGTGCACACGAGTCACGGCGCCACACGCCAGCGTTCTTCCCAGGTTTCATCTACCTTCTCGAGTGCGACACACCCATGCGGCGGAAACGGCGCCGATGTGCCATCTCGTCGTCCGCTGATTAGCCGCTGCAACAGCGCCGGCAGAAGCGGCATGTGACTCGCGATCGCGAGATCCTGTTCTTCTCCTGCGAGCGCCGTCGCGACGATGTCCGGATCATCATCGGGCTGAAGGCCGCGAACCGCGACAAACTGTGCGAACGGGTTGACGATGCGCAGCCAGGCCTCGCCGGTTTGCCGGGCGCGCAACTTGCCGCTGTGCCACACGATTGCGGGCCTGGCGCCCTGTTGGAGCGCGGCGAGCGCCACTTGTTCCGCCTGTTCCCGGCCGCGCGGCGAAAGCGGCCGCGTGTGATCGATTTCAGCGGCCAACGCATCGCCGTGATGAACCAGAAAAACGAACTGAGCCATTGACAGCGCCTGAACTGCACAGGATACTTGAGGGTCGTGTGTGCGCGGCGATTTCACGACTTGATGGGCCGCGCGTGGTTCTCATCCACTATCTAAGTCGCAGGCCCGCGACTTAGCGGGCTTTTTTGCTTTAAGGAGCGTCATGTCGCAGTTCACGTTCACTTCTGAGTCGGTTTCCGAAGGCCACCCTGACAAGGTGTGCGACTACATTTCCGACTCGGTCCTCGATGCCTGCTTCGAGCAGGACCCGCGCAGCCGTGTTGCCTGCGAAACGCTCGTCAAAAGCGATCAAGTCGTCCTCGCCGGCGAGGTCACGACCAATGCAAAGATCGACTACGAGAAGATCGTCCGGCAGGCGGTGAAGGAGATCGGATACACCGACGGCAGCGAACCGTTTTGCGACTCGACGCTCAAGCTGATTCCCCTCATCACAAAGCAGTCGAACGAGATCGATCAGGGAGTCACCGCGACCACGAGCCAGAGCGGCGACCAGGGCGCGGGCGATCAGGGCATCATGTTCGGCTATGCCACAGACGAATCAGAGGAGATGATGCCTCTGCCGATTCTGCTCGCGCACAGGCTCACCCGCGGGCTCGCCGAAGATCGCAAGTCGCGCCGCGTCAGCTTCCTCCGCCCCGACAGCAAGTCGCAAGTCTCCGTTACCTACGAAAACTACGAACCGCGCCAAGTCACCGCAGTGGTGGTGTCGACGCAGCACACGCCGGACGCCGATCAGAAGATGATTACGGAGTACGTGCGCGAAGAGCTCGGACCGCGCGTGCTCGGGAGCTGGTGGCGCAAAGACGAGGCGCTCTACGTCAATCCCACCGGTAGCTTCATTCACGGTGGTCCTTCGGCCGACGCTGGAGTGACCGGGCGCAAGATCATCGTGGACAGCTACGGCGGCTGGGGACGGCACGGCGGCGGCGCGTTCAGCGGCAAGGATCCGTCGAAGGTCGATCGCAGCAGCGCCTACTTCTGCCGCTTTGTCGCGCGTCA
>JBKPDL010000154.1:0-39345 GCA_046727855.1 Acidobacteriota bacterium | reverse complement strand
CGCTGCTCAACAAGATGAAGGAGTGTGGCATCAGCGAACAGCAGGCATGAAGAGAACTAGCCAAGGGCCCTGCGCCTTGATATCCGGCCTAACTCCGCGGCGCTTTGCTAGTTCTTGTTGTTGGGTTGGCGCGCTCCGCGCGCCGTAGACCGTTATGTGGGTCCACAACCGTGCAAAATTCACGTCTGTGGCCGCATAACGGTATTGTTAACTCCCTGATCTCCCTGATCTCCCTGTTCTCCCTGTTCTCCCTTCTCCTCACCCGCCCGACACAGGCGGCAGGAATGCCACCTCATCACCTTCACTTACACCCGTGGTCATGCGCGCGTAATCGATGTTGACGGCGCAGGACATCGACTGCGCGTACGGCGCAAGAGCCGGATAGTCTCGCACCAGACTTTCCCACACCGTGCGAACTGTTGCACCTGCCGGCACCTCGCGCTCCAACTCGCCACTGCCGACGAGATCCCGCAAGCGCGCAAACAGCCGTACGGTCACGCGCACGCAATCCTCATCGCCGTATCGCGCGCAGCCGCGTCATCCGGATGGGCGGTGGCGCCTTCTATCCAGACGTCGCCGCCCTCGAAGTACTCGTGCTTCCAGATCGGAACGATCTGTTTGACGCGTTCGATGGCATAGCGGCACGCTGCAAACGCGTCAGCTCGATGCGGCGACGCTGCCGCGATGGCAACACTCGCTTCGCCGATCTCGAGCCGGCCAACCCGATGATGGACCGCGAGTGTCGCGGACGGCCAATGGCCGCGGACTTCGTCGACGATACGGGCGAGCGCCCGCTCGGCGAGCGGCTCATACGCTTCGTAAACGAGATGCTGAACGCGCCGGCCCTGATTGTGATCGCGCACAAGACCGAGAAAGGTCGTGATCGCACCCGTTTTATCGGCCCCGACCAGCCGCACGAGTGCCGCCACATCGAGCACGTCGGTCGTGATGCGTGTGAGTGTCACGGCTGCGGTTCATTGTCCCCCAGGTGCAGGCGGCGCTCCAACTCGTGGAACTTTCCGCCAGAAATGACCGAGCGGACGATGACCGGCGCCAAGATCGATTCCGTGCTCTATCGCACCCGCGACATATTCCCGCGCGTCGCGCGCCGCGCGCTCCAGGCTGTGTCCGAGCGCAAGGCCTGAAGCAATCGCCGCCGCGAGGGTGCAGCCGGTGCCATGGGTATGGCGCCCCTCAATGCGCGGTCCCGCGATTTCAATCTCAGTTGTGCCTTCGACCAGCAAGTCGACGATCAGCGTTCCCGGTAAGTGACCGCCTTTCACGAGCACTGCCGAAGGACCTAGACGGAGAATCTTCCGCGCCGCGCTGCGCATATCGGCGAGGTTGCGGACAGGCATCTCCGCGAGAGCTTCCGCTTCTGGCACGTTCGGCGTGACCACACGCGTGAGGCGCAGGAGAACAGCGCGCAGCGCGTGAATAGCGTCGACCGCGAGCAGACGTTCGCCGCCTTTCGCGATCATCACCGGATCGACCACGAGATTCGGGAGTTCCAGTTCCTCCGCGGCCGCGGCTACCGCTTCGACGATGGCGCTCGTGGCCAGCATGCCGGTCTTGACGGCATCGCAACCAAAATCCGACGCCACGGCTTCGATCTGTGCGGTCACGAACTCTGCCGGCACGGTGTGCACCGCGGTCACGCCGGTTGTGTTTTGCGCGGTGAGCGCGGTCACGGCCGAGGTCCCGTACACGCCGTATGCCGCGAACGTCTTCAGGTCGGCCTGAATCCCCGCGCCGCCGCCTGAGTCACTTCCCGCAATCGTCAGCGCTGTTTTCATTTGCGTTACAATCCGACGCTATGCCGAACTCCCGCGCACCGATTGTGACCTACGACTCGACCTTGCTCGAGCATGTCAGCGTCGGCGCCGCCTCCGCTGCCGCATGGACGAGCATCCGCGTTGCATCCGTATTGTTTCTTACCGCGTTGACCGCGGCCGCCGCGCAGGTGAGCGTGCATCTTCCGTTCACGCCCGTGCCGCTCACGCTGCAGCCCATGGTCGTTCTGGTGGGCGCGGCGGTGTTGGGTCCGCGTCTCGGCTTCGCCAGCCAGGCACTCTATCTTGTTCTCGGTATCGTGGGGCTGCCGGTGTTTGCGGCGTCTCCGCTCTTGTCGCAAGGTGCGGCGCGCCTGCTCGGGCCCACCGGCGGCTATCTGCTCGCGTATCCGTTTGCCGCCTTCATTACGGGCTGGCTCGCCTCGCGCGGATTCGATCGGCGATATCTCACTTCTACCCTCGCGATGTTCGCAGGTTGCATGACCATCTTCGCCGGCGGTGTGCTGTGGCTCGCCTACGTTGCGCCGGGGACGGCCGGTCAGCCTGCGGCTGGCCTGCGCGCTGCCCTTGCCGCCGGCTTTTTTCCGTTTATCGTCGCGGACCTGATGTTGATTTGCCTTGCGAGCGCGGTGCCGCCAATGGTGTGGAAGTGGGTGCGGCATTGATGCGTCCGAAAATCAAAAGATACTGATACGGAAGAAACGACTCCTGCGCGAGGAGCCGTAGCTTTGCCTGCTCGGCGTCCTGCACGACAATCTGCGGATCGACGCGCTCTTCAAGGGCGGGGCCTGGACCGCCGCCGCCGTTCAGCTTGAAATCGATCACGCCGAGCCGCCCCTGTGGTTTCAACGCAGCCGCCAGGTTCTGCAACATCGTCACGCGATCGTCGATTTCGTGATACACGCCGACCATGAGGATCGCATCGAGCTTGCTACGCGGCAGATTGGGATTGCTGCCTTCGCCGCGCACCGGCCGGACGTTGGTCAATCCTTCGCGCTGAACCCGCCGGGTGATCGCGGCGAGCATCTCCTGTTGAACGTCTTGCGCGTAGACAATCCCGTTGGGGCCAACGCGTCGTGCCAGGCGAATCGTGAAAAACCCGCTGCCCGCACCGACGTCGGCAACGACCGAGGCATCGGCGATGCCAAGCGCGTCCATGATCTGATCCGGCCGCTGCCAGGTGTCGCGGTCCGGCGGATCGAGCAGGCCGAGATCCTTCGGAGGAAAGAGCCCGTGCTGGCGCGGCTGCGGCGTTTGCGGAGTTTGTGCGGCCGCGACGGCCGCGAGCGCAAGCAGGACGAGGAGGACACCTTGTGTGCGTCTGAGCATCACCGCTTCGGCCCGGGAATTCCTGGTTGGGTCATAGCTTCGGCGCTGAGTATCCGATCGAGATCTTCCTCTTTGAGCAACCCACGCTCGAGCACCAGATCGCGAATCGAGCGGCCGCTTGCCACCGCGCCTTTGGCGATCTCTGCTGTCGCCTCGTAACCAATATACGGGCTCAACGCGGTCGCGACCGCCGTACTTCGATCCATCAACTCGCGCGCGCGCGCAGTATCGGCTTCGAGTCCTTCGACAGTGCGCTCGCGAAAAACGCGCATTGCGTTGGTGAGGATCTTCTGCTCGTGGAGCGCGTTCCAGGCGATCACCGGCATCATCACGTTGAGCTCCAGTTGTCCGGCTTCGGCCGCGGCGGAGATCGTCGTGTCGCATCCGAACACCTGATAGCAAACCTGATTGACCATCTCTGGGACCGACGGGTTCACCTTGCCCGGCATGATCGACGACCCGGGTTGAACCGCTGGAAGCCGCAATTCGCCGATGCCGGCACGGGGTCCCATGGAGAGCAGCCGCAGATCGCTTGCGACTTTGCCCAATTCCACGGCGAGGCGGCGCATTGCCGCCGAGTAGGTGACCACGTCGCCCATGCTCTGAGTCACGCGAAAGCGGTTTCGCGCCGGGGTGAGCGGAAGATTGGTGCGTGCCGCGAGCGCGGCGATGGCGGCTTTTGTGTAGTCATCACCCGCGTTGAGTCCGGTGCCGACGGCGGTCGCGCCAAGATTGAGCTCGGCGAGGCCGGCCGCTGCGTGCTCGAAAGTGTCGATCGCGCTCGCAATACACGCGGCATAGCCGCTCAACTCCTGGCCCATCGTGATCGGGACCGCATCCTGCAGATGCGTGCGTCCCACTTTGAGCACGTCCGCAAACTGCCGCGACTTCCGCTCGAAGGCATCGGCGAGCGCGTGCGCCGCCACCGCGAGCGCCGCATGTTCGAGCAGCAGCGCGAGCCGCGTCGCGGTTGGGAACACGTCGTTGGTGGATTGGCTCATGTTGACGTGATCGTTGGGATGGGCCCTGTCGTACGTGCCGCGGGTCCCACCGAGCAGCTCGGATGCACGGTTCGCCAGCACTTCGTTGACATTCATGTTGTGCGAGGTGCCCGCGCCCGCCTGATACACGTCGACGACAAATTGATCGCGCAGACGTCCGGACAGCACTTCGTCGGCAGCGCTGATAATGGCGTCGGCCACGGTCGGGTCGAGACGGCCGACCTGTCGGTTCGCTTCCGCGGCCGCACGCTTCACGAGGACAGTTGCGGTCACGAGGCTGTCAGGTGCCTTCAGCCCGCTGATCGGAAAGTTTTGCAGCGCGCGTTCCGTTTGGACGCCATAGTAGGCGTCTGCGGGAACGCGAAATTCGCCGAGAGGGTCGTGCTCGGTGCGGTACTGTCCCACATCTTTAGCTTACTCGCCCCTCAGCGCGATGGCGGGATCTACGGTGGTCGCTTGGCGGGCGGGAAGCCATGTCGCCACCAGCGCGACTGTCGCCAGGCCGGCGATCGTCACTAGATAGGTGGCCGGATCGAACGGACTGACACCGAAGAGCACGGCGGTGAGAAGCCGCATTGACGCCAGCGCGGCGATTGAGCCGACAACCAACCCGGCTGCCGCGATCGCCAAGCCGCGAGTGACGAAGAGCCGCTGTACCGTCCGTGCATGCGCGCCAAGTGCCATGCGGATGCCGACCTCGCGCCGCCGCTGTGCGACCACATACGCGATGACGCCGTAGATACCGACGATACCGAGAAGGAGCGTGACGCTCGCGGCGATGCCGATGATGACGAGCGTGAACGAGGTCTGCGCCATGGATTCGTTGTAGATCTGCTGCAACGTGCGCACGCGGGCGAGCGGAACGTTGGCGTTTACCGACCACACTGCCTGCTGCACTTCGCGCATGAAGTCCGGAGACTGAAGACGCGACGAGCGAATCACGTAGCCCAGACCGCGCTGTACGTAAACCGCGTTGCCCCAGAACTCCTTCATCAGCATCGGCCAATAGACGATCGTCGGCGCCTGCTGCGTCACACCTTCTTGACGCTCGTTGCCAACCACGCCGACGATCTCGCGCCATGGATCTTTCGGCGACTGTCGGATCCGGCGGCCGATAGCTTTCGCCGGATCCTTCCAATACTCGCGCGCGAGATTGTCGCTCACCACGACCAGCGGCCTGGCGTTGTGGATGTCGTCCCACGTGATCGCGCGTCCAGCGATAATCGGGTTGCCCATCGTTTCGAAGTAACGTTCGCCAATCCACTTGAAGCGGCGCAGCGGCGGAAGCTTGCCGTCGTTGCGCGGGAAGTCCTCGACGAAGATCGGATCGTTGCTGCTGTTGCCGTCCATGGTGATCGACGAAGACAATCCCACCGACTGCACACCTTGAATTGCTTCGAGCCGGCGCACGATCTGCTCATGGGTACGCGCGACCTGCGCCTCGTCGCTGATCAGCCCGCTCGGAATTGCAATGCGCATGGTCAGCACGTTCTCCGGCGACACGAAACCGGGCGGAACGTTCCGCATGGCAAGGAATGTGCGAATCATCAGGCCCGAGCCGACGAGCAGTACCACGGCGAGCGCGACCTGGGCGACGACAAGCGTGTTGCGCGCGCGATGACGGTCGCGCCCGTCGCTCGCGCCGCGGCTGCTGTCCTTGAGCGCATCGGCAAGCTGCGGCCGCGCGTACTTGAGCACTGGAATCAGGCCGAACAACAAGCCGGCGATGAGCGATAACGCGAGTGTGAACCCGAGCACACTTGCATCGAGCGTGATCTCCTGCAAGCGAGGAAGCCGCGCGGGCTGCAGAAACAGGAGCAATTGGATGCCGGCATACGCAAGCGCGATTCCGAACACGCCACCTATTACTCCGAGTAGAAGGGACTCGGCGAGCAATTCACGGGCTACACGTCGTGTGCCCGCGCCAAGTGCGAGGCGGACCGCCAGCTCCTGCTGACGTCCCTCGGCCCGCACCAGGAACAGATTTGCGACGTTCGCACACGCGACGAGCAGCAGGATTCCGACCGCGCCGAGCAGAATCCACAAGGTCTTACCGATGTCGCCGACAACATCCACTTCGAGCGGACGCACGAGCGGCCCGAGCTTCGCCTCCTCGAACATCGTCTTCGTCAATCCTGGCGGCAGTGGGAAGCGATCCATCAGAGTTGGGATGAGACGGGCGATATCGGTGTTAGCCTGCTCGATGGTCACGCCGGGCTTGAGACGCGCGATCCCTTGATAGTTGAACTGGCCTAGAACGACCTTAGCGCGATTCAACCGGAAGGTGGTTACAACCGCCGGGTCGTAACGAAGGACGCGAAATCCTTCGGGCAGCACGCCGATCACTTCGTGCGCACGGCCATTGATCATCAACTGTTGCCCGATCGCCGATGGATTCCCGTTGAATACGCGCCTCCAGAATTGGTGACTCAACATCACCGTGGCCGGCCCGCCTGGAGCGTCATCCTGCTTCGAGAACACTCGGCCAACTGCCGCGTTCATGCGCAAGAGTGGGAGCACGCCATCGCTGAAAACCAGACTGTCCACCTGTTCCGGCTGGCCATGCCCCGTTACCGTGACCGAACCGTCGTCCCAAAGCGCGATATCCTCGAATGACCGCGCTTCCTCGCGATAGATGAAATAGGTGGAAGGCCCCTGCGGCAGCGGCCCGGGCATCACTCCAGGGGCCACGTGCCACACGCTAACCAGCCGCTCCGGCTCGAAAAACGGCAACGGCTTGAGCAGAACCCCGTTGACGACGCTGAAGATCAGCGCATTCGCCCCGATGGCGGCGCCAAGCGTCACGATGGCCGTGAGCGAGAAAACGGGGGTTTTGAAGAAGCGGCGAAGAGCGTGTCGCATCTACCTAGAGACGATGGCGGCGGGCTCGATGTTCGCGTACGATGAGCTATTGCTATGGATGCCTTCTTCGACTCCCTCGTTTCCCTCATCATCAAGACGTCCACGGACTTGCCGCCCGATGTGCGTGCGGCGATGCGCATCGCCATGAACGAAGAGCCAGAGGGCTCGCGAGCGGCGCAGGCGCTCGCCATCATCGGACAGAACATTGATCAAGCGGCCGAAGGCGAAGGCGCGATCTGCCAGGACACGGGCATGCCGACGTTCGACGTCAAAGCCCCTGTCGGTGCGAATCAAATCTGGATGAAGCAGCAAATCCGCGACGCGATCGCCGAGGCGACGCGGCGCGGCAAGCTGCGGCCGAACTCGGTTGACTCTCTCACCGGTGAGAACACGGGCAGTAACCTAGGCCCCGGCACGCCGATCGTGCACTTCGAGCAGTGGGAACGCGACGACATCGAAGTGAAGCTGATTCTCAAGGGCGGAGGCTGCGAGAACATGAACGCGCAGTACTCAGTGCCCACGGAGTTGCCCAACCTTGGCCGCGCGGACCGCACGCTTGAGGGCGTGCGCAAGTGCATTTTGCACGCCGTCTGGAATGCGCAAGGGAAGGGCTGTGCACCTGGCGCAATCGGCGTGTGCATCGGCGGTGATCGCACCTCCGGTTACGTGCACGCCAAAGAACAGTTGTTCCGCAGCATCGACGACGTGAATGAAGATGCGCGGCTCGCGGAGCTCGAAGCGGAGATCATGCGCACGGTCAACACGCTTGGCGTCGGCGCGATGGGCTTTGGCGGCCGCGTGTCGTTGATTGGCTGCAAAGTTGGCGTGCTCAACCGCCTGCCGGCAAGCTTCTTCGTTTCGGTTGCGTACGACTGCTGGGCGTTCAGACGGCTTGGTGTCGTTCTGAGTGCGAAGACCGGCGCGATCGAGAAGTGGCTCTATCGCGATCCCGCTGTCGCGACCATTCCGATGATGGACCAGGCTGGTTTCCAGCGAACGGGTCGCGAGGTGGCGCTCAACGCACCGTTGGACGAAGCCGCCGTCCGCGCACTCGCGGTCGGAGACGTTGTGATGCTCAGCGGACCCGCCTACACCGGCCGCGACGCCGTGCATCATCATCTCGTCAGCCACGCACCGCCCGTCGATCTCCGCGACAGCGTCATTTATCACTGCGGCCCCGTGGTCGTGCAGCTAGGAGATGGCTGGAAAGTCACGGCTGCCGGCCCGACAACGAGCATCCGCGAGGAACCTTATCAAGGCGACATCATCAAAAAGTACGGAGTCCGAGCCGTCATCGGGAAAGGCGGCATGGGCGCGAAGACGCTGGCGGCGTTGAAAGAGGCGGGTGCCGTCTACCTGAACGCGATTGGAGGCGCCGCGCAGTTTTATGCACGCTGCGTCGAACGTGTGGACGGCGTGTCGTTCATGGAATTCGGCACGCCGGAGGCCATGTGGCATCTGCACCTCAAGGATTTCCCGGCAATTGTTACCATGGATGCGCACGGCAACAGTCTTCACAAGGATTTGGAGCAGGAATCGGCGGGCCGGTTGGCGGAGCTGGCGACGGCCCGGTTTTAGCCGAGTTTGCTAAGATAGAAAGCAGAAAGAGCCACCCATCATGCAGACAGAGACCCAGTCGAGCACTCAGAATCTCGTTCCGCCATCGACTCCGGACATCACGGTGACCGAAGCGGCGGCCACCAAAATCAAGGAATTGCTCGCCGAGGAAGGCAAAAACGACAGCGGTTTGCGCGTGTTCGTGCAGGGCGGCGGTTGTTCCGGCTTCCAGTACGGCCTGATGATCGAGGAAAGCGGCGGCGTCGGCGACCAGTCGTTTGAATCCAACGGCATCCGGCTGTTTATCGATCCGGTGAGCGTCAGCTATCTCCGCGGCGCCGAAGTGGACTTCGTCGACACGATTACCGGCGGCGGGTTCACCATCAAGAACCCGAACGCAACGTCGACCTGCGGTTGCGGCCAATCCTTTAACGTGTAGTTTTGAGCACAGGAGATTGAGGACATCAGGGAGAAGAAACGTATAGACTTTTCCTTGGATCTCCCTAATCTCCCCAATCTCCCTGTCCTCCAACATGGCGATCACTCTTCCGGATATCGATCGACTGCGGCCCGCCGGCACCAAGCGCTCCGGCAAGCGCGATCAGATCGTCAACGTGTTCGTCCGCCAGGAGGGGCATCTCAGCGCGGACGATCTCGTCGCGCTGATGAAGCGCGAAGACCATCGCATCAGCCGCGCCACCGTCTACCGGACGCTGCAGTGGATGGTCGATGCTGGCATCGCGCGTAAAGTCGATTTCGGCGAAGGGCGCTTCCGTTTCGAGCATTCATATCGCCATCCCCGTCACTTCCATCTGATCTGCAAGAGCTGCAATCGCTCGTACGAATTCCTCAGCTCCGATATCGAAGCACTCGTCGAGGAGATCGCCGCGGCGCGCGGCTTCACAGCGCGGCAGAGCGTCGTCCAGATTTACGGGACCTGTGAATCGTGTCGCACGGGCAAAGCGCCGGCGGAAGAAGGCGCGACGAGCGAGTTGCTTTTTGCCCGTGACGCGTTGCGTATTGCGATTGCAACCGAGCGAAGCGGGCTGGAGTTCTATACGCGTGCCGCGCGGATTACCAAAGACCCGCGCGGGCGGCAGGTGTTTCAGAATCTGGCGGAGGAAGAAAAGCACCACCTGAGCACGCTCGAGAATCGTTACAAGCGGCTCCTCGATCAGGATCCGCTGCTCGAATCCCGTCCGACATTCCTGTTCTTCAAAGGGGCGGCAAACGGATTGTTTTCTCGTGGAGCCGACGAGCTGTTGCGCGAGGGTATCAACGATTTCGAAGCCTACCGCATCGGCATCCGCTGCGAGCGCGGCTCTCACCGATTCTTCAAGCGCTACGGCGAGCGCTTCGAGGATTCGGAAGGCAAGCAGGTGTTTCTCGAGTTTGCCGACGAGGAGCGCGACCACCTCGAGCTGCTGATTCGCGAATATCGCGCGCTGACTCGCCGCCAGCGCAAGAGCAAAGGCAAGCCTGCACGTCGCGCCGCCTCGCGCCACGCGTCTCGTCCTTCGACAAGCTCAGGACGACCCTGAGCAGGGCCGAAGGGTCGTTGATCGATCTCCACATGCACACCACCGCGTCGGATGGGCGATTGTCGCCCTCGGCGCTGGTTGCGCGTGCCGCCGCCGTTGGCCTCTCGACCATCAGCGTCACCGACCACGATACCGTTGCGGCGCTCGCTGACGTGTTGAAGGAGACGGCCGCGGCCGGGATGACGCTCGTGTCGGGCATTGAAATCACCTCTGTTCACGCGCAGCGCGACGTTCACATCCTCGGCTATTTCATCGACCAGTCCGATCCTGATCTGGCGCGGTTTCTGACCGAACAACGGTCCCACCGCCTCGATCGCGCGCGTGCGATCGCGGCGAGGCTCTCGCAATTGGGACGTCCGATCGACGTCGAAACGCTGCTGCGCGACGCCGCGGCTAGTCCGGGTTCGTCGGTGGGCCGGCCGGTTATCGCCCGCGCAATGATCGACGCGGGACACGTGACCTCGTTCGAAGAGGCGTTCGATCGCTTTCTCGGTTCGGGGCAACCAGCCTTTGTGCCGCGAACGGCGCCGAGTCCTGCCGCAGTCGTAGCTGCGATTCACGCAGCCGGCGGCGTCGCATCGTTGGCGCACCCGGGCGTGACCAGACAGCCCGCGCTCATCGCCCCGCTTGCAGACGAAGGCTTGGATGCCATCGAGGCGTATCACAGCGATCACACAGCCGAGATGCAGCACGCCGCGATTGCCACCGCTGGCCGGTTGGGTCTGCTCGTGTCGGGCGGTTCCGATTATCACGGCGATGATGTGCGACGGCCCCTCGGCGGCGTCACGCTGCCACGCGCCGACTTCGATGCGCTGGCCGCCCGCGCGAAGCGATGACGCCGCTCATCTCGGTGCACAAGCTGGTCAAGAATTACCAGGCGCTTCGCCCGCTTCGCATCGAGCAACTCACGGTAAACGAAGGCGAGATCGTCGCGCTCCACGGGCTCGACGCTCCGGCGGCCGAAATGCTCGTCGGATTGCTGACCGGGGCACTCCTGCCAGACGAGGGCCAGGTGCGGCTGTTCGATCGGTCGACCGCCGATGTCGCGGACAGCGACGAGTGGCTCGCGATGCTGGACGGCGTGGGCATCCTGACCGAACGCGCGGTGCTCATCGAGCAGTTCACGGTGGAACAGAACATCGCGATGCCGTTCACGCTCGAGATCGATCCGATCCAGCCGGACCTCCGGCCAGCGGTCGAAGCGTTGGCGCGCGAGGTCGGCCTGCAGCAGTCGCAATGGCCGACGCCGGTCGCGCGTGCGGGAGCAGAGGCGACGGCGCGCGTCAGGCTTGCGCGCGCGCTTGCGCTCGACCCGCGCTTGCTGCTTGCGGAACATCCGTCCGCGTCGCTGCCGCGTGAGGCCGTCAGCCGCTTCGCGTCGGATCTCGCCAGCATCGCTGTGGCGCGGCGGTTGTCGGTGGTTGCGATCACGGCGGACGAAGCCTTTGCTCGCGCGCTGGGCGGACAGATTCTCACGCACGAGCCGGCAACCGGCGCGCTCAAGCCGTCCGCTCTCTGGCGTAAGCTGTTTCGTTGATGCCACACGGACACATCACGCGAATCGTGCCGGAGCACGGCTTTGGCTTCCTCGTGGACGATGCCGGCATGGACTGGTTTTTCGTGCGCGAGGGTATTCGTGGCGCTGATTTCGCGAAAATCTGGCTCGACGAGCGCGTCGTGTTCGCGCCCGAGTCGACGCCGAAAGGGCCGCGCGCCACCGATATTCATTTCGAGCAAACCGATTGAGCGCGCTCATCCTGTTCGACATCGATGGTACGCTGCTGCTCAGCGGAGGCGCCGGGGTGCGCGCCATGACGCGGGCGTTCGAGCGCGCATTCGGCGTAAGCGACGCCTTCGACGGCATTCCCGTCGCCGGCTTCACCGATTCCTTTCTCGTCTCGCAAGCACTCGCACGTGCCGGTCTGGTTGAAACCTGTGACGCACACGCGCGCTTTCGCGCCGCATATCTCGACCTGCTCACCGAAGAGATCGTGAAGCCGGGCAGCGGCCGGCGCGGGTTGATGCCGGGCGTCCTGCCGCTGCTGCAACGGCTCGCCGCTGACGACGGGCTGCATGCGGCCTTGCTGACCGGCAACTACGAAGCGGCGGCGCGCATCAAGCTGACGCACTTCGGCGTCGGCGATTTCTTTTCATGGGGCGCGTTCGGCGAGGATTCTCCCGATCGCAAGCAGCTGGCGCGTGTCGCGCTGGCACGTGCCGCCGACCGCGACGTTCCTCGCGCTGCGCGCGAGAACCCGATCGTGATCGGCGACACGCCGCATGACGTGGCGTGCGCGCGCAGCATCGGCGCGCGCGCGATTGCGGTGGCCACTGGCGGGTGTTCGCTCGCGCAGCTTCGCGAATCGGGCGCCGACGTGGTGCTGCCGGATCTCAGCGACACGAACGCGGTGGCGGAACTGCTTCGATAGACTAGAAGGCGGAAGCGAACGGGGCCCGGTGGCCCTCCCGGTCTTCAAAATCGGTCGCTGCCCTCCAGGGGGCAGGCTGGGTTCGACTCCCAGGCGCTTCCGCCAGGCCCCGAGGTGCTGCTTCATGAAATACACGACGCCCCCACCCGTCTGGAGCGACGGCACGTACGCATTCAAGTACATCCGGTCGATCGCTTCCAATTCAAAGGTCACGTGCTGATCGAGGATTTCGGCGACGCTTTTGCGTATCATCGTCTTGGAGCTCCCGGAGAGCGCGGCCCATGTGGCCACCGACCCCAAGAGGGTCAATTACTTAGGCGCAGGGTTTCAACCCTGCCGGCTCCCGGGGCTCCACTTTTTCTAACGAGGCCCTGCCTCAGACTGCTCGAAGCGATCGACAGTCACCACAACATCCTCGACGGCCTGAGGCAGGGCCTCATTAGACCGTTTATGCGGCCACAGACGTGAATTTTGTACGCGTTGTGGACCCGCATAACGGTCTACGGCGCGCGGAGCGCGCCAAGCCAACAACAAGAACTAGCCTAAGCCTAGGGCCGCGGAGTTAGCCGGATATCAAGGGCAGGGCCCTTGCCTAGTTCTTAGTTCCTTCAGCCGCGGGGGCGAGAGGAAGCGCGGTGGGAGGCTAGTCAATGCCCCGGCCCCTGGCGGGGCCGGGAGGGGAAGCAATCCTAGCTGTCAAGCAAGCGCACATCACCCGCACGTGGCCCCTTCTGAGATTCTTCCACGGAGAACTCGACCCGCTGTCCTTCGCGAAGTAACTCGAACACCACCCCCCGCACAGAACTGCGGTGAAAGAAGTGCTCCAGGCCGGATTCATCGCGGATGAACCCAAAGCCTTTGTCTATCAGGAGCCGTGCGATCGTCCCGGTCGGCATACCCGTATCCTCCGATTCCCGAACCCCCCCGGGGCGACCCGGGAAGCTGCCGCATCACGATACCTGTGGTATCTGCTATGAGGCCGAGCGGATGTAATGCGGTCGCTGGCTGTCGAGCCGGAATCGCGCGCAAGTGTAGGCAGGACTCTGATGGGAAGTCAAGATATACGTCCCGAAGGAGCTGGGCGTTTACTCCGTTCGTCCCAAACGCGCTAACCGCCTGTCGTGCAATGATTTTGACGCGATGGTCCGATGCGTGATTCTCGCCGGGGGCGCCTCGTCGCGGATGGGTCGCGCGAAGGCAGCTCTACCACTTGGCTCCGGCGGGGACACCTTCCTCAGCCGCATCGTCAAGACGATGCTCGCGGCCGGGCTTCGCGAGGTCGTGGTCGTGAGCGGTGCGCATGCCGACGCGACGCGATCCGCGTGCCCTCGCGATCCCCGCGTGCAGCTTGTCCACAACCCGCAGTGGCAAACGGGGCAGTTATCGTCGCTGCTGACGGGCCTTGATCTCCCGGCGCCGGCGAGGATCGAAGCGGCTGTGATCGCGCTCATCGATGTTCCCCTCGTGAGCGCCGAGACGGTGCGCACGCTGCTCGATGCATGGAACGAGTCGCGCGCGCCGATCGTACGACCGGCACGCAGCGGCGAACACGGGCATCCGGTGATCTTCGATGCGGCCATCTTCGACGAACTGAGACGCGCTGACCTGAACGTCGGCGCCAAGGCTGTCGTGCGCGCGCACGAGGCGCAGCTCGTAAACGTTCCGATCGACGACGCGGGTGCGTATCAGGACATCGACACGCCGGAGGATTACGCGAGGGTGGTCGGTTAGCTCGCAGGAGCTGCAGATCGGATGCGTCAGCCGCTGAGTCCCAGCCACTGCGTGGCAGGATCTGGCGGCTCGTCGAATTTCATCTGCGGCGCGCTGCGCAGCGTCCAGTAGTCGAGCGTGCGAAACACGGCGGCCGCCGCGAGCAGCGTCAACGCAAGCTTGATCATCCCATCAACGGACTGCAGCGCTTGACGCTCGATGCGCGCGAACGCGTTGACAAACACCAGAAACAGAAGGAAGACGATAGGGCCCACCGTCTTGACGCTGCTGAGCGGCTCGTAACTCGATGCCAGCGGCACCTTGCGACAACGAGAGAACAGCGCTTCGGCGAACGCGACGGAGTAGCACACGCCAAGCGCAACGTGAAGACCCGCGACTTGCGGCGACAGCAGCCAGACGTGAAGCGGCGCGAGCACGAGCAAGACTGGCAGGGCGACGCCGATGACAGCCGCGCGCTTCACGCCGGAGACGAACCGTCGTTCGCCATCACGCCACGCGATTTGCATCATCCAGTTCGCGCGCAGTTCCGCCGGCACTCGCACCGCGCGGCGGAATCCGGCAAGCAGAATCGTGATGCAGGCGATTTGAATCATCAGAATAGACACAGGCGGCGTCCACGGATTCAATGCGGGACGAAATCCGGTGCGGCTGAGAAGTCCGATCGAAAGTGCGATGGCCAATGCCCCGGCACCGGCCATCGCAAGCCGATGCGGCGCGCTGCGAACCATGGCAAGCAGTGCGAACGTGAAGCCCGCACGGCGGATGCTGTCACCCGGCACCGCGATCGCGCTGATACGCGAAACTGCTATCCGCCGCCGCTTCGACGAAGCGATGGGCTGGAGCGGACGCCGAAGGTTCCACGCGTAGGTCGCGGCGGCAACGAATACGACGGTGACTGTCGCGATAACTGCGAACCTCGCCCATTCGGAGAAGAACGGATCGTACACCTGGTAACTCGCAAGCGCGCGATTGTTGGCGTCGACCATCCGGCGCGGGACATACATACCAGCGACATCCGCGATGATGTCGCCGGCGAGCACCTGCTTCAGGCCGAAGAACCAAAGCGGCGGCATCCACGACGACGGGAAGCCATTCCGCAACCAGCTGCCGGTCGCGGCGCTCGCGAACCCTGGTGTCATCAGCAATGCGCTAGTGAGGGCGAGAACCAGTACGCCTTGCACGAGCGCCGATACACGCGCGAATCCTGCGTCTCCAAACACTGCCCGGAGACTCTCGCGCAGCGCAACGATCGCGAGAAACCCGAACGCGCTCGCGAGCAGCGACGCGGCGGCGTGTGCCGACGTCAAACGGACGAGGTCGAATAATCCCAGGGGCATCTTCACAATCGTGGCCGCCTGCAAAATCGTCGAGGGAAAGAGATTCAACGTGATCGCCAGGCCGGTCCCAAACACCGCCAAGGCTGCGAGCTTTGCCGTCACTAGCGTGCGTCTCTGAATCGGGAGTACCGCAAGATTTGCGGCGTCGCGGATATCGAGCGAAATCGCGTCCCACTGGACCGTCGCGACCAGCGCCATCGCGAACATCGAGATGCTGATGAGGAGAAAACTATCGAAGAGCGACGACATCGCGACCACGCCCGGTGGTGGAATGCCAATCAGGTATTTGCTGCCGATGAATACGCTCGCAAAAAGCGTGAGGCAGATGAAGCCCGTTGACAGCTGGACGATGTTGTCGTGGAGATCGATGTGTGGCGAGATCAGGTCGTTCTCGAAGAACCGTCGAAGAAAGTGGCGAACGAGAAGGCGCGTAGCGAGCGACTTGCGCATCGCTCACGCTCCGGCCGTGACGACGCCTGCGATGTCGCGCGCCGTGGTCACCGGATCTTCGCGCAGCACCAGCTGCGCGAACACGTCCTCGAGCGAGTGGCTGGCCACGACGTTGCGAAGCTCTTCAATGGGCGCATCGGCTACCGTCTTGCCGCGGTGCAGCACCATCACCTTGGAGCACAACTTCTCAACCACTTCGAGGACGTGCGAGCTGTACAGCACGGCTTTGCCTTCGTCGGCGAGCTGCTTCACGAGATAACGCATGACCAGCGTCATCGTGACATCCAGCCCCGAGTCGGGTTCGTCGAAAATCAGCACGTCAGGGTTATGCAGCAGCGCCGCGATGATCAGCGTCTTCTGCTTCATGCCTTTCGAGTACGAAGCGATGTTCTGATCCGCCGCTTCGGCAATCCCAAAGAGTTCAAGAAGGCTCGGGATTTTCTTGTGGATGATGGTGGCCGGCAACTCTCGGAGACAGCTGACGAGCTCGAGATACTCGCGGCCCGAGAGAAACGGGTAAAGATGCGGTTCCTCGGGAACATAGCCAAGGCGCCCGCGATACTCGACGAGATCGGCCGCGATGTCTTTGCCGTCGAACATCACACTACCGCTCGACGGTTCCAGCAGTCCGGTCAGCATCCTGACCGTCGTCGTTTTCCCCGACCCGTTGGGACCGAGATAGCCCATCACTTCGCCGGGCCGGACGAGCAAGTTCACATCGTTGACGACGCTGATGCCGTGAAAACGTTTGGTGAGGTGTCGCGCCTCGAGCATGGAGCGTTAGACACCGCTAGTCGCTTCTTAGTGCCACGACAGGGTCGAGCGCGGCTGCGCGCCGCGCGGGGACGGCGCACGCGGCGAGGGTTCCCAGCGCAAGCAGACCCGCGATCGATCCAAGAACGGCGGGGCTGGTGAGCTGGGCCTCCAATCCGCTTCCGAAAGCGGAGTCCCACACCACGGTGCCGGCCAGTCCGAGCGCCGTTCCGAGCGCGACCTGGAGAAGGGCCGGAGCGAACACAATGCGGCCGACGCGCGCCGGACGGGCACCTAGTGCCACGCGGATGCCGATTTCCTGCGAGCGCTGCGCAACGGCGTGCGCAGTCATCGCATAGAGACCGACGAGCGCAAAGGCGAACGCGATGATCGCGATCAACCGTACCAGTCGGCTGGCAACACGCCCGTTCCATTCCACCTCCTCAATCACCTGCGCCATCGTCAGCACGCGGTAGATCGGAAGATTGGGATCGAGCGCGCGAATCTCGTCGCGCAACACTGCCGTGAGCGTTGCGTGATCGGCGGCGGACCGCAGCAGGAGATTCGCGGTGGCCGGCGCGAGCGCCGCGAATGGGACGTACACCACCGGGTCGGGAACACGCGGCGTACGCTGACGAATTGATTGAGCGACCCCGATCACCGTCAGCCACGCCGACGCATGCGCGCTGGCGCGTGTTGTCGGTGTAAGTCGAATGCGCTTACCAATGGGATCCTCGCCGTGGAAGAACAAATCCACGAAGCGGCGATTCACGATGACGGTGTTGGCGTCTGGCGCGCGAGTGGCAGAAGCGAATTCCCGGCCTCTTTCGAGTGGCAACGCCAGGGTCCCGAAGTATTGCGCTGTAATGCCAACGGTCCAGACGCTCGGGGTCGGGTCACCGGCCCCGCGCGACTGCCCCTCGACCTCAAGCCGCTGCTCGGTGCCCCCTCGTCGCGGCAGTGCACTCGCGAGCGCAAAGGAGCGCAATTCCGGAAGTGACGGCAGTCGCTCCTCGAGGCGATTATAGAAGCGCTGGCGCTGGTCGCCATCGCGATACGTTTCGACGGGAAGGGTCACGACCGCCGTCAGAACATCCCCGCTCTCAATCCCCGCATCCGAAGCGACGTCGCTGCGCGGCGCCCGCACATCGCGCACCAAATAGGACAGCATCAGCACGCTCAACCCAACCTCGATCGCCGTAAAGGTCGTCATCCATCGCCGTGGACCACGAGCAGCGACGATGCCGCGGCCACCGGCGTTCAGAACCGCAGCGACGTTGTCCTTCGAGGCGTAGAGTGCCGGCACTAATCCGAAGATGAACACGGACGCAATCGCGCCTGCCGCGAGCGCACCGAGCACTGACGCGTTCATCTTGTAGTCGAGCCAATACGGCAGCACGTTGGGCGGGACAGCGGTGCGAAAGAGCCGCACGCTTGCGAGCGATACGCCGACGCCGACCAGAGCGCCCATTGCCGCTACCACGGCACTTTCGACGAGGAGTTGCCGGATAACGCGCAGGCGCGTCGCTCCGAGAGAGGCCCGCACGGCAATTTCACGGCCGCGATGAACGGCACGCGCGAGCATCAGGTTGGCGACGTTCGCACACGAGATCAGCAGCGCCAGGCAGCCAAAAGCCATGAACGCGAGCCAGGTGGGATCGTGAGCGGATCGTCCGAGGACGCGATCATTGAGCGAGACGACTTGCGGCTGGCTGCCGCGACTGCTCTCCGGGTACTCACGCGACCAGCCAGCGAAGATCGACTGCATTTCGCCGCGTGCATCCTCGATTGAAACGCCATCGCGCAGTCGGCCGAAGACGCGCAGCGTGCGCGCGTCGCGCTGCAGCGGCTGCAGGCCGGGGGCGCGCGACAGCGGCAGCCACACTTCGGCTGTACTCGGGAATCCCGAAGCCGGCGCCATCACGCCAATGACGATGGCAGGCGACCCGTTGATCAGAATGCTGCTGCCGAGGATTGCAGGATTCCCGCCATACCTGCTGTGCCACGCGCCGCCTCCGAGGATTGCTACAGGTGCTGCGCCGACATGGTCGTCGGCGGCAACAAACGATCGGCCGAGCGCAGGCTCAATGCCGAGCACGGCAAACGCGTCGGCCGAGACGTACGCGCCTTCGAAGCGGTCCGGCGCGCGCCCCTCGTCGCCTACGATCAGCGGAGACGCCATGAACGCGGCGAGACCTGCGAAGCTCCTTGCCGCGGTTCTCAAATCCTGAAACTCGGCAAACGAGACAGGGCGATCGGTGATCCGCTCGTCGAACGTTGAGATGTAAAGCAAGCTCTCGGCGTTCGGCAGCGGCAACCCGCGCATCGTGTGCGCGTAAAGGACCGTGAAGAACATGTTGTTGACGCCGATCCCAAAGCCAAGCACCAGGATCGCGGCGGCCGCAAACGCGCGTTCACGTGCAAGGAGACGGATGCCGAAGCGGACGTCTTGCGCAACTTCCTGAAGCCACGGTGCGATCCAAACGTCGCGGGCGTATTGCCGAGAGCGGTACGCGTTGCCGAGCGCTCTCCGCGACACCGCTGCCGCCGACACAGGATCCAGGCCATCGCTCTGCAGTCGCCGCTGTTTCATCTCGCGATGAAACTCGAGCTCCTCGGCAAGATCATCCTCGTTGCGGCGGTAGCGAATCAGATAGCGGAGACGACGTAGAAGTTCGCGCATTGGCCCGTCACGTCGTTTTGAGAACTTTCTGAATCGCGACAATGAGTCGATCGAACTCGCGGCGTTCGGCGGTCAATTGCTTTCGACCCGCTGCCGTCAGCGAGTAATAGCGCGCACGCCGGTTGTTGTCCGACACGCCCCATTGCGCGCGCACCCATCCTTTGAGCAGCAACCGCTGCAATGCGGGATACAGCGAGCTCTCGCCCACTTGCAACACGTCGCCCGACACCGTGAGCAGATGCTGCGCGATGCCGTAACCGTGCTGCGCTCCGGCGGTGAGCGACTTCAGGATCAGCAATTCGAGCGTGCCGGGGAGTAGATCCGGCGGCGCAGGCTCTCCCATCGTTTGTCGATGGGAGAGTTGATCATCCATCCGCCGCTGTCAAGTCGTGCTATTGACGCCGCAGGACCGCCTCAGCGGCGCGGGCGGCGATTTGCGATGGCAGGACACCGACGTCCGCGCCTGTCGCGGCAAACTCTTGCACCCACATCTTGCGATCGGTGGTCGCGTCAACGAGCCGCGCGGTCACCTTGACGCCCGATGTTGTATCGACGGTGCCTTCCATCACAATCTGCGCGTTGAGCGCCCGTGCGATCTCGCGCAGCGGCCGGCGAACGCCTTCGAACTGGCGTGCGCTCGTCCGCGAAATAACGGCGAGCGTGCCGAGCCGCGCGAGCTCGGATGTGACGGCATCGGTGATCCGGGCGGCGAGCCGATTGCCGTCGGACGTCCCGGAGAACTCTTCGAACGGCAGCACTGCAATCGTGACGTTGGGTGCTGCCGCAGAACGCGTTCGCCAGGCGACAGACAGCACGAGCAGCAGGACGGCCGCCGCGAGCAGCGTCATGGCCAGGGCACCGCGCCGCGAGCGCGCGAACGCCCGCTGAGGTGGTGCGGCACGGCGCTCCTCGAAGGTCGGCACATAGGCTCCGCGCGGAACGGCGATGACGATGGCGTCGCGCGCGCCCGCCTCCACGTAGTACTCCTCGAGCTTCGCTCGCAGCCGCCGGGCTTCGACGCGCACGATCGAGTCGATCCGCGGATCGTACTGATCGCCTCGATCGAACACCTCGACACCAAGGACGTATTCCTTGAGGTGTTCGCCTTCGCCTGCGACCGTGCGTTCGACGATGTAGCGGAGCAGTCGCGACAGACGGCCGGTGTTCGCGAACGTCTCGCTGGCGAGGACGCGTTCGAGCTGTTGGCGAACAGCCTCGGGCGAAGGGCCCACGTGCTGATGATCGCTCATGTTCCAGTACGGCGTCGGCCGTTTAACGGTGACATTTACCCCAATTCACGCCAATCGCTCTCCGAATCGCGCGACATTCGATGTGTGTCCGCCGTCTCACAAGCCAGGAGATTCGCATCATGCCGAAGGCCACAGTTCGAAACTTCCGTCACCTCATCTGCGCGACAGCGCTGCTCGTCGCCGCCACCGCCGCGGAGGCGGGACCGCCACTGATCTGCCATCCGTTTGAGACCGGCCCGGCGCGGCTGCTGCCGTGGGCGAGCGCGCCCGGCTGGAATACGCCGGATGCCACCTACGATGTACGCAACCTCACGCCGGACACCCTGCGGCTGCTCTCCCCGGACAGCCCGGTTCTTGCGCGCATGGAAAACCTTCGCCGCGCCACGATCTATGCGTCGCAAAGCCGCGACGAGGCGTTCGAGCTTCTGACGGCGCTTCTCGGCCGCGCGCTCACCGCGCAGGCGGCGGGTTCGCGCGACCCGATGCCGCTGTTCGACGCGGCCTATGCAATAGAAGCCTTCCGTCAGGCCGCTGGCATTCACCGCTGGACGAGCAACCAGGCGCGTGAGGAGTGGGTGTCGCGCGAGCTGGGCGACCTCACCGGCGACGCTTTTATCGAGCGCGCTCTAGCCTTGGCGGGCAACAACGCTGAAATGGAGTTCGCCGCGTCGCTGATGAAGCGCGGCGCGGCAGCGGACGCGCATCGCCGCCGCGCGGTCGCGGGTGCGGCAACTGGATCGCTTCTGGCGAAAAATATCGCGCGTTTGAATTAAGTTACGCAAACGGCCGATCGATCGCCGGACTCTGTTCGGTGAAGAACTTCGGACCGTTTTCGGTGATGTAGAGGCAATCCTCCAACCGGATGCCGAACTCGCCGTAGATCGCAATCATCGGCTCGTCGCTGAAGCACATGCCAGGCGCGAGCCGGGTTTTGTTGCCGCGCACGAAATTTGTCCACTCGTGCCCGTCCATGCCGATGCCGTGCCCCGTGCGGTGCGGCAAGCCGGGCACCTTGTAGTCGGGTCCGAAGCCGGCATCGGTAATGACCTTGCGCGCTGCTGCGTCAACCGACTCGCACGTCGCGCCGGCCTGCGCCGCTTTGAACGCAGCCGTCTGCGCCATCTTCTCCAAGTTCCAGACGTCGATTTGTCGCTTCGACGCCTTGCCAAGCACCGTCGTGCGTGTGATGTCCGACTGATATCCCTCAACGCTGCAGCCGCCATCCACCAGCACGACGTCGCCGTGCTTCAACTTTTGCGGCTGAATGCTGCCGTGAGGAAACGCCGAGTACTCGCCAAACTGCACACCAGCGGATCCACCCGGTGCGCCAAGTGCGTCGAACGCCGCGCGCACGTTGCGGCCAAACTCGAACTGCGTCATCCCTTCAGCGAGCGCAGCAAAAGCGGCTTTGTACGCCGCGATCGTGATCTCGTTGGCACGCTGCATCAACGCGATTTCAGCAGGCGACTTGATCATGCGGCAGCCGGCGGTCACCGGGGTTGCGAGGACGAGTTGTACTTGTGGAGCCGCGGCGCGAATGCCTTCGGCGATAAAGAAGCGAACGCGTTCTTCGACACCGACCTTTCCCGTCGTGATGCCGCGATCCTTCAGAATGCCGGCGACAACGCTTCCCCAATCCTCGTCCTCCTGCCACACGCGAACGTCGTTGGTGAACTTCGTGATCTCGCGCGCACGCTGTTCCTCGAAGCCGGGCGAGACGTACGCGAGCTCGCCTTTGGCGGGGATAACAACGAGAAACGGACGCTCGCTCAAGCTCCAGCGCACGTCAACGAAGTACGACGTGCTCGTGCCGGGCTCGAGCACGATCGCGCCGATGCCGTGTTCCACCATCAGGCGACGCGCCTTCTCGATGCGCCCGTGACGCTCGGTGTCGGTAATTGGCACGGCCTTGCCGGGGAATGGCTTGAGCGCCCGAACTGAAGGCGGCAATGCCGCACCCTGCGCCAGCGCTATCGCAGACTGCATTCCGCTCGTTGCCATGGCCGTGGCAGCGGCGGACGAGCCGTGCACAAACGTTCGTCGAGATATGCGCATCGTGGCTCCGTTTCGAGAAGCTCATTCTACCTGCACCGTCTGCTACGATTTGCCGCTACAGGTGGTTGGCAGAAAAGGTCGTCGTATGTGCAGTGGCTGCCGTATCTCTGAAGTCGAGTAACGATTTCTGCAAAGCGCGAATCGTGCGGCGAACTCACGCTTCGTCAGCGACGCACGGTGTGGCCGTGCTGCTGTGGTGGGTGTTATGATTAGAAGTTCCAACCGGGTGGGCCAGTAGCGCAGTTGGGAGCGCGCATGAATGGCATTCATGAGGTCACGGGTTCGACTCCCGTCTGGTCCACCATCCTTCGCTCGCCCTTCGGGCGAGCTTCGGATGGCAAGCCAACCTCCGCTCAGGATTCACGCCGAGCGTGTGCGGCCATCCTGTCCGAGCTCACCTTCATGCGAAGGATGTCCACCGTAGCTGCGTAGCAGCGAAGGTGGACCGCAGGCTGCTCAGACTCTCGCAGATTCTGCGGTAGAGCCCACGCATGAACCCTCGCAGAACCTGCGCCGCGGTGCCTTGGAATCGGTCCAGTGCCCCACAGTGCACCAGACAGTCCGCCGGTCAGCCGTTTGCACAGTCGGGGGCATGACCATTCCGAGATCGCGCGTGTATGTTCTCAAGAGTGTGCAGGAACCGGTGCGGTACTACACCGGGTTAGCCGCGGATGTTTCATCGAGGCTCGCCGCGCACAACGCCGGCCGATGCCGACATACCGCCACCGGTCGGCCGTGGAAGGTCGACGTCGTCATTGAGTTCGCCGATGAGGAACGAGCCGTGAGGCTAGAGCGTTATCTGAAGAGTGGTTCTGGCGTCGCGTTTGCAAAGCCTCATCTGCGATGATCGCGTGCGGCGCGCGCGGGCGCACGTCGTTGTCGAACTGGGCGAATGCGGCAAGCCCGCACTCCATTAGCTTGCCGGTGGACGTGTCGTCGATCGGCTCCGGTGCCGACCGCAGCGAGATGCCCAGCGACTGCAAATGCGAGCGCAGCGCGAAGTGGTCGTACTTGTCCCGCGCGAATCGCGTCAGGTGAAGACGACCACAAAATGCACGGGGCCCTTGTTCAACCGGCATTACGTGAACAGCTTCTGAAGCTGGCTGCGATCCGTGGACTTGGCGCTCTCCCCTTCCTCGTAAAAGTGTTCGAGAATCTCGTATCCCTGGCGACGGCAGTACTCCTCGCACGCGCAAAGCTGGGTCGGCAGGCTGAGATTTTCGGTCTGCTCCTGCGCTTGCCAACCGAAGCTCCGCCTCCGGAGTCATGAGCGAAGGTTGGTGCTGACGCGAACGTAGATCACCGCGCCGACCATGGTTGGCAGCGTAGATCCATTCGCCGCTCGGGCAAGCTGCGTTTGCGAGGCACAACCTTCTACTAGGAGATCCGACAACCCTCTCGGTACATCTCGACGACGATGCACGCCGTCGTCTCCGCGTGTTGGCGGATCAACGCGACCTCCTGAGCGGTCATCCATTCCGCTTCCTCGCCGAGCAACTCCCGGCAGCGCGCGATCAGATCGGCTCCGGCCTGTCATCCGCATGTTCGACGAGCTCCATGACCGCTCCCCGCGAACGCGAAGCCTCACAATTCGTGTTGTGCTGGGTGCTCGCTCAAGCGCCGGCCTAGAGCCGGCGCGCCGACTACGCGGAGCGCAGGTGCGGGCGTAACGCCGGCAGCAATACGCGTGGACGTAAGGTTGACGCGTGATCGCCCGACTTGATTCGCGCTTATCGACAAGTTGTTGTAGGGGGAAGCTGCAACGTTGCGCTGAGGGCGGCTGCAGCGCTCCGCGTCGGATGCGACTGTGTGTCTGGGCAGAGCGTACAGCGCAGGTACCTGCAGCGGACGGCGAGCGGGTCGGCTTCGGTAGGGACGCGGCGGGTGAGCGTATGCATCACGATGACAAGAACTTGCCGGCACTCTCGCGGCCGGCCCAAAGCGGACGATCCGCGGTGGTTGGCGTCAGACAGAACAGGCCCGCCTTCGCGTCGCTTCGCTCACCGCGCCGGCAATTGATTTCGGTCCTTGTTGGTCTGGGTTCGGCGCGCCGCCGGACCCAGATCCCCCCGACGAACGTCTCGTCGGCATCCGCCGATCTGAAGACTGACTCGCCCTGGTCGGCGACTCGAAGATTTGGGAACGGCTGACGCCGCGAGGGGGCCGCCTGCGAACGAGCGTCGGCTCGGCAAGTCAACCTCCGCTCATGATGCAGACGAAGGTCGCTCGCGGTCGCTCTTCCCGGGCTCTTTTCGTGGACCGCTCGTTACTTCCTGGCCGTGACCATTTTCGTGACGCGGCCAACGCTCGTGTCGCCGGCATACAGGTTGTCTTGGTTGTCCATGGTCCAGTAGCTGGCTTCGATGAACTGACCGGCCTCTATACCCATGCCATTTCCGATCGCACCGAGTACCTTGCCATTTCGATCCAGCTTCAAGAACTGGCCATCCTGACCGCTCGCCATCCATGGCTGGCCGTGTGAGTCGAAATAGAGCGCGCACACGAGGTTTCTCATTTGCATCGTCTTGAGGAACTTGCCGTCGCCAGAATAGACGACGATACGATACTCCTCGCGGTCGCCGATCCAGACATCGCCATTCGTGGGATCGACGGCCAACCCATGGGCCGAACTGAATTTTCCTGGTCCGACCTCGTTGCCGTACCACTGATTGATGAATTTGCCGTTCTTATCGAGGTGTAGGATCCGCGCGGCGCCGATGTTGTTGGCCGGGTCATCTGAATCGGTGTCGTTGGGGCTCTCGTTCGCATGTCCCTCGCCGATGTAGACATCGCCGTTCGGAGCGAAGGCGACCATCACCGGCTGCCATAAAAGCCGTTGTCCTTTGGCCTCATTCCAATCCCCCCTGCGTCCGCTCACGCCGATCGTCATGAGAAGCTTGCCCTCGGGACTGAGCTTCATCACGGTGGCGCCGTTCGCGGCGGTGATCCAGACATTGTCCTCTGCATCGACGGCCATGCCGTGCGCCTTGTCCTGGTAGCCGATCACGTCGTGGCCGACCTGATGGACAAGCTTGTAATTCGGATCGAACTTGAACAGCTGCGGTTTTCCGGCGTCTGCGCGCTGAAAGACCCACAGGTTTCCTTTCGAATCGAGGGCGACCGCGGGGACACCGCCAAAGCCGGGAGGCAACACATATGGGTACGTGAACGTGTAGCCCAACGTTTGCTTCCACTGTACGCGCTGCAAGGTCTGACGCCCGCGGCCAAGCCGGTTACCGCAAAGTGGCGAGTGACTGCATGCCGGCGTCCCCCCGGCGGCCGGCGCGCCGAGGCCACCGGAGCCTCCGCGAGGCGGTACGGTGACATGTCCACCCGAATCGACGACCGTTCGTCCACCTGGGTCGGGGAACGATCCCTGCAGAAACCAGGCTGGTGTCTCCCCGACGGCAGGCCCTTCCGTTGGCGCCTGCGATTGAGACAAGGCCAGCATCCCGGTAAGAATCAGGCCGAGAGCGACAGCGGCAGCTCCCATGAAATTGCGTCTGCTCATTTCATCCCCCGACCATCGTTGCTCAACCGAGTGGCGGCAGCCTGACGCCGAGCATGACCCTTAGATAATTAATGTTGTGCGCGATGTAGTCATCGACGGCGAGATCCATGTTTCCACCGATCGCGTCGAAGCCGTCGTCGCCCTTTCTCGGTCCGTCCATGTCCAAAACGACCCAGCCCTTGTAGTGCCGGTCGCGCAGTAATTTGAAGACGGCCGGGAAGTCGACGCCGCCTCCGCCCAGATTGTGATAGACGCTCGCCACGCGGTGCTGCTCCTGCGTCGGCGTCGAGGTGTTACCGCGGTATTTGGCGTATGTGTCCTTGAGGTGCACTTCGGCGATGCGCGGGAAATAATCGCTCATGATCTGTACTGCATCCATACCGCCCAACGTCAGATGTCCGGTGTCCGTGGTGAGCCAGACATATTTGGAATCGGTGAGTTCCATCACGCGACGCACGTCGGATTCGCGCTCCATGGGCCCCCAAATGTGGGGATGCGGAGCCAGTCTGATCCCCATGGCAATCGTGTGCCTGCCGATCTCGTTGAGAGTGTTGGCCAGTCTCTTGAGCTGATCGTCGCTCGGGCCGTTTCCCGGCCTTGCACCCATATTGCACTTCCAGAGAGTGGCGCCGAACGGCTGGAGAAAGTCGCGCGCGAACGCCACGTGGTCGGCAATCGTTTTCGGGATCTGATCCGGATCGATGAAGTTTGTCGACTGCCCCTGCGCGCCGTTCGACACGTCGATGAGTGTGATGCCCGCCTCATCGAAGAGCTTCTTGAGCGGTCGCGGATCACTCCGATACTTCTCAATTTGCTGGGCGTAAGGCTCGATGCCCTGCAATCCCAGCGCAGCGATCCGTTTGATCGCCCATTCGATGTCGTGTTGCTGGCTCCAAAGCGAGCTGGTGCTCCCGAAAAGAATGTCCGGATTGACGGGGTCGAGCGGACGATGAGCAACAGCGCCCCACACCGTGGATGGCCGGACGAGGCTCGCCGCGGCCACAGCGGCGCCGGCCCCCAAAGTGGCCCCGATGAACTCGCGGCGATGCAACATATCGGCCTCCTGAATGAGCGCGCGTGAAACCGTACGGTTATCTCTTGAGTCCGAACGCGTAAACGTGGGCATCCCACGTCACGACGAAGACTTTGCCCGCGGCCACGACCGGCTCGCCGTAGTGCACCCAGCCCTGGATGATCTTCTCGCTCGAGTACAGCTGCTTGCCCGTCTGCGCGTCGAAGGCATAGAGAACGAGGTTGGTGACCGGCGTGGCGCGAAGCTTGGCTGCGGCCAGTGCTGTCGCTACGGCGTCAGCTCCGCCACGCCCGCCCGCACCGCCGCCTGCGCCCGGCGTGGTTCCCTGCGCGGCGCCAGGCTGGCCGGCCGGTGTTGCTGGTCCGCGCGCGGCGCCGCCCGCGGCATCCGGATCGACCCTCACGTCTCCGCCCGGACGCGGGTTCTGGACCGTGTTCTCACCTGTCTGGATCGCGTACACGACGCCGTTGGCGACGACCGGTGGATCCGGCACATGCATGTCGCGTGAGATCCACGTCGGGATCAGCGACAACTTGTCGCCTTCGCCGGAGACTTGGAACGCCATGACGCTTCCCTTTGGCGCGTCGGCGTAGCTGAAGGTGAAACGCGGCGCACTCTTCGAGGGAGGCCCCCACATCGGCACGTACAGGAATCGCCGACCTTGGGCATCCGCTGCGGTGGCGATCGATCCCCAGACACCTCGGCCGGCGAGCATCTCCTCATCGTTGCCGAGCCGAGCCGACTTGTACAACGGCGTCGAGTGGTCGGCGCCGCCGAGCGCGTTGGCGTCGAGCAGGTACAGCACGGCCTCCTTGGCGATAGTGGCGACGAGCGTTCGTCCCTGGAATGGGAAGACGACCGGACCTGTGGATCCAAGATCCAGGTCTCTGCTGTTGAGATATTTCCAGTTCGACGGCGTGAACGAATCGACGATTCTCAACTCCTTCGGAGCGAGCGTCATGACCGTCTCGCCGAAGCTTCCCGCCGCCGGGTCATACAGACCGTCGGCGGTTTGCGCGATGATGCCCCTGGGGCCTCTGATCACGCCACCCCGCCCCCACGCGCCAGCCGGTCTGCCGCCGCTCGTGTAGAGACGCGACAAGCGCGGATGCGGAGGATCGCTCACATCCATAGCGGAGATGTTCGCGATCGCCCCGCCGCAGCCACGCGCGGTCGGTGAGTAGACGACATCGTCGATCAGGTTCAGGCTCCAGTTCCTCGCGAACGGCGTGACGAAATCGGCGGGCGTCATGCGCTCTTCGCCCGTGCTGAGGCTCAGGCCGCGGAGTTTCCCGTCGCTCGTGTTGAGATAGATGATCCCTTTCTGCTTGTCGATGACCGGGGTCGCGTTCTGGGTATTGGAGCAGAGCCAGGTGGCGATCTGGGGCGGAGTGAGCGTGTTCGGGAAGCCCTTCTGCCAGACCACTTTCCCGCTGTCAGCATCGATCGCGAACACCGTGTCGTCGCTGCCGACGACGAACACCAGCGTCCGTCTTCCCTGTGAAGTGGTGACGCCTTCCACCACCAAAGGCGCAGTGAGGGTCGACAACGCGATCTCTCGGGGCTGAATGGGTAGCTGCGCGCTCCACTGCAACACGAGCCCGGAAACATTCTCTTTCGAGAGCGTCGTTTCGGCTCTGTTCCATCCGGAGCGTTCTTGATCGAAGCCCCAGGTAAGCCACTCGCTGGCCGGAGGGGCCTGGGCGGAGCCGGCAGGCGGTACCAAGAAGGAAACGAGGCACAACACGGCGAGGGCCGAACACGCCTTGAGCATTCAATCACCTCACTCGGGAACGTCCCACTCGTGCCGCCACGTCAAGGCACATGCTACACTCTCGCCCGCAACTCCGACACAACCAGGGAGGCTGCAATGCTCGGTCGAACACGCCTCGTTCCGCTGCTCTTCCTTCTCCTCGCGGTCGTCGCTCCGGTGCAGGCGCAAACGCCATCGGGGGAAATCAGCGGGACGATCGTCGACTCGAGTGGGCTCCCCGTACCCGGCGTGACGGTGACGCTGACCAACAAGGCGACCAATGTGGCCCGGGTCGTACAGACCAACGAGGTTGGCCTGTACGTGATCTCCGCCATCCCTCCCGGAACTTACGACTTGAAAGCCGAACTGGCCGGCTTCCGAACCATCGATCGGCAGGGTCTCATCGTGCAGGTGGGCAGTGCGAGCCGGATCGCCTTCACGATGGATGTGGGCGACGTCGCCGAGACCATGACCGTCGTCGGTCAGTCGCCATTGATCCAGACCGAGAACGCCGCTATCAGCACGGTTATCGAAAATCGCGCGATCGTCGAGCTGCCGCTCAACGGGCGCAATTATTTGCAGCTGGCATCGCTGATTCCGGGCGCCACCACCAACGGGCCTTCGTCGAGCCAGGGCAAACAGCGCATGGGCGGCCAGCGCAACAGCTTTGCGCTGAACGTGGCCGGCCAGCGCATCCACTTCAACCATTACTCCCTCGACGGCGTCGAGAACACCGACCTGAACTTCAACTCCTACATGCTGCTGCCGTCGGTCGACGCACTGGAGGAGTTCAACGTCATCTCGGGGATCTTCGATGCGGAGTACGGCCGCGCCATCGCCCAGGTGAACGTGTCGACCAAGTCGGGTTCGAATCAACTGCGCGGCACGGTGTTCGAGTTCCTGCGCAACTCCAGCCTCGATGCGAAGAACTACTTCGACAAGGCGAGCGATCCCATCCCGCCGTTCAAGCGCAACCAGTACGGGTTCACGCTGAGCGGCCCGGTGGTCCTGCCGAAGGTGATCGATGGCCGAAACCGATTGTTCTTCATGGCCAACTGGGAAGGCCTGCGTGAGAACAAGTCGCTGACGCAAACCCCTTCGCTGCCGCTCACGGCCTGGCGCACCGGCGACTTCTCCGGCCTTCGCGATGCGAGCGGCAACCTGATCCCGATCTACGACCCGGCGACGCGCGTGTTCGACGCCGCCGGCAACGTGCTGCAGGCGCCGAGGCCGTTTCCCGGCAATATCATTCCCGCGAATCGGATTGACCCCGTCTCGCAAAAGCTGCTCGCCTACTACCCGCGACCCTCGCAGGAGGTAACCGGCGCCAACTTCGTGAACAACGAAGCGCGGCAAGTCAATGCCGACCAGTTCACCTACCGACTGGACTTCACGCATGGCCCGTCGACGTGGACGTTCCGGCACAGCTACTCGCGCGAGCACGGATACGATCCCTTTGCGATCCCAGACATGGGAATCAACACCGACACCAACGTGCATCAGCTCGTGTTCAGCAGCACGCGCACGATCGGTTCCAACAAGCTCAACGACGCGAGAATCGGCTTCGGGTACCTGAAGAACGGGCACATCTCACCGCGCGCCGGCAACGAGAACGTCGTCAAGGCCCTCGGCATCAACCTGCCCTCGGACAATCCGCTCTATTGGGGCGTCCCGAACATCAACGTCACGGGGTTGTCCGGGCTCGGTGAAGAAAGCGACGCGCCGTTCATCAACAACGACAAGACGCTTCAGTTCGTCGACAACTTCACGTGGACCCTGGGCTCACATTCCTTCAAGCTGGGCGGCGAGCTGCGCCACGTGATCTACGACCAGATCGGCGGCGTCGTGACGCGCGGCCGGTTCGCGTTTGACGGCCGCTACACGCAGGATCCTCTGGCACCGGCCGCCTCCCGGGGCGGCGCCGCGTTCGCCGATTTTCTCCTCGGGAACTTCAATCGATCCGAAGCGCAGGTTGGCGCGCCGATTGCCAACTTCCGCTCCAACTACTTCGCGCTCTACGCCCAAGACAGCTGGCGCCTTGGATCGAAGGTCACGATGAACTACGGGTTGCGTTGGGAGTACGACCAGCCTTTCGTCGATACCAACGACGCGATCGTGAACATCGACTTCGACTGGGCCAACACGCACCCGCCGATCTTCGTCCGCGCCGGAACCGGCGATCCGTATGAAGGGGATCCCGCGTTTCACCTCGCGCCCGATATCCAGTACGTGCGGGACGGCCGGTTCGGCCGGGGCGCCTACAAACCGGACAAGAACGACATTGCGCCACGCCTCGGCATCGCGTGGACGGTTACCCCTCGTACGGTGATCAGGTCGGGAGCGGGCATCTACTACGTGCGAGACATCGGCAACGCGGTCTTCGACACGGTGCGGAACGCGCCGTTCACGATCAGGCGCGACGAGCCGGCCGAGAGCTTCCGTCCGAACTTGAGCTACGAGCAGCCGTTCGCCCGCACCGGCGCACCGACCTTCATTCTGGCTGCCCAGTACGCCGAGCCGTCGTCGTACGTCGGGCAGTGGTCGCTCGGCGTCCAGCGCGAGCTGGGCGGGACGATGTCCATGGAGGTGACCTACTTCGGATCGGTCGGCCGTCATCTCCGCCGCCTGATGAGTTACAACAACCCGGAGCCGAGCCAGCAGGCCAACTCCAACCTGGCGCGGCCGTTTCCTCTGTTCGGCAGCGTCCAGGTGATGGCGGCACCGAGCAGCTCGCACTACAACGCGCTCTATCTGAAGCTGCAGAAGCGATTCTCTCAGGGGGTGAGTTTCCTCAGCTCGTTCTCGTACGGGAAATCGATCGACAACGGCAGCGGCATCCGCACGTCGGATGGTGATTCGCTGACGCCGTCGAACAACTACGACCTGGGTCTCGAGACGGGACTCTCGGCGTTCGACTTCCGTCGTCGCTGGACGACGTCCTGGTTATGGGATCTTCCGTTCGGCGAGGGTCGAAAGTGGCTCAATAGCGGAGGCGTCGTAGACCTGGTGCTCGGCGGCTGGCAAGTGGGCGGCATCCTCACGCTGCAGGACGGTTTTCCGTTCACCGTGACGTGCGGTCCTGGCAACGTTCAGAACGGCGGCGGCGTCTGCTATCCCGACGCCACCGGCGTCGACTGGCAGCTCTCGGGCGACGAGCGCACGCGGACACGCTATTTCAACACTGACGCGTTCGTCGATCGCAATCCGGCGGGCGGCCCGTTCAGATACGGCACCGTCAAGCGTAATTCGCTGATCGGACCGGGCATCATCAGCCTGGACGCTTCCGCCAACAAGCGGTTCATGATGGGCTCGAGGTACCTCGAGGCGCGCATCGAGGCGTTCAACCTGCCCAATCATCCCATCTTCGGTCAGCCGGGGACTCAGCTGCGAACGCCGAACTACGGCGTGATCACGAGCACCCGCCTCGATTCGAGGCAGATTCAACTCGGATTGAAATACGTGTTCTGAGTCGTCTTCTCAGTCGACCTTCGCGGCGTTAATCTCGATGACGTTGTGGTCTGGATCGAGCACATAGATCTGCGGGAACCCGGCCGCTCCCGTTGGACTCAGGCGCATCGGTAGCGGATTATCGCTCGTAGGCCTCGGGTTCCGGTCGGTGCTTCGGCGGAAACCCTTCGACTCGAGATGTGCTACGGCAGCCGCGTAGCTGCCGACCCGTATGGCGAAATGCGCGTCATGCGAATCGATCGGCTTACTTTGTCTGAACGTCGGGTCCTCGCTGTCTTTCGGGACGATCAGGTGAAGACTGCGGTCACCGACCTTGTACCACCTACCGTCAAAATCGAACTCCGGACGATCCATCGGCTCGAGACCAAGTACACCCTCGTAGAACTTCGTCGAGCGCTCTAGATCGCTCGCGGGCAGGCTGACATGATGAACTGTTTCGATTTTCAGCATCGCCCACCTCCATCAGTGGAAGCCGCGGCACCTCGGTGCGACGTTCCCCGGCCAGCTTGGATCACGGTCATCCAGCCTGTCGGAGTCTGTCCAGTTGCCACAAACACACTACCAGCTGGTTCCAACTCGCGACACTCTGGGGCCACCATCTCCGAGTTGTTAAATCTAAAGAGCTGAAATCAGCGACCCTGTAAGGTGCAGAAATCACGTCACGCTGCAGCGCTGTACTCGCGACTCGGAAGACGTGACGAGGCTCGGCAACTCGTCCGTGCGTCGTGCCATGATCTCGCCGAGAACCTGATGGATGCCGACCTGCTCGAAGCGCAGGCGCTGTTGAGAGATTGAGCCTCCATCGCAGCCTCCCTCCGCCGCCCCATTCTCCTCTCTCCAAAGGGCTGTCCAGTCATGCCGCGCAGACACATCGCTTGGCTCCTGATGCTACGCTCAACGACATGTCGTTGGCCGTTGATTTGGATGTGGCGAATTTTGAGGTGGCCGTCGGGGCCGTCAGCTTTCGGGTTTCGGCTCGGAGACAGGGCTGAAAGCTGAGAGCCGACCGCTGAGAGCGCCCGGAACTCGTTCCGGACTCGAGTGAGTTCCGCAGAGTTCCGGGCTTAGACTGAGTCAGGGGCGTGTTATGACCACAGAAGCCATAGCGGCTTTCGAGCCGCTGATACGCGTCGAATCGCGAGAGGGTGTGGCGACGTTGACGCTCAACCGCGGCGCGAGGTTCAACCCGCTCTCGTCGGACATGATTGCGGCGCTGGACAGCGCACTCGGGGCGATCGCCGGCGACGGCGATTGCCGCGTGGTCGTGCTCGCGGCGGTGGGCCGGGGCTTCTGCGCCGGCCATGACCTCAAGGAAATGCGCACGCACGCCGGCGACGCCGCGTGGCAGCGCCGGCTCTTCGACGATTGCAGTCGGATGATGACGCGGGTCACTGAGCTGCCGCAGCCGGTGATCGCACGCGTGCACGGCATCGCCACCGCCGCGGGATGCCAGCTCGTCTCGATGTGCGACGTCGCGGTGGCCGCCGACACAGCGACCTTCGCACTGCCGGGCGTCAACATCGGGGTGTTCTGCTCCACGCCGGCGGTCGGCGTCGCGCGCAATATCGGCCGAAAGCGCGCGATGGAGCTGCTGCTCACCGGTGCACCCATCGACGCACGCACCGCACTCGCGTGGGGTCTCGTCAACCGCGTCGTCCCCATCGCAGCGCTGGACGCGGAGATTCGCCAGCTGACCGATCAGATTGTCTCGCGCAGCGCGGCAACGATCCGGTTGGGCAAGGCGGCGTTTTATCAGCAGATCGAACGCCCGCTCGCGGTCGCGTATGACGTGGCCAGCGAGACGATGACCCGCAACATGTCGCTGAACGATGCCGCCGAGGGGATCGACGCCTTCCTGCAGAAGCGTCCCCCGACCTGGCGCGACCGGTAGTGTTCCACAGTGCGGTCGGTCAGGACGAGCAACGCCACACCCGGGCGCTGCGCCGCTCGATGTTCTCCGTGAGATGTGTCGGTTTACGGACGGCGGCGGCGAAGAACCACGAGATAGACCAGGCCATTCACCAGGAGCACCAATCCGCCCAGGACCCACTGCACTTCGCGCGACAGCGAGTCGGGATACAGCGTGGGGATGATGTAACGCTCCACGAAGCTGGACGTGTAGGCCGGTCCTGCCACCGCGCTCGCGCAACCAGTTCTCCAGCGGCGTGAGCGGACAGAGCCAGCCGGTGAACTCGATCCAGGCGCCCCCCAGACTGCGGCCGCAAGGTGCAGCCAGGTGACTCGCCGCCAGCGCAGCACGAGCAACCGCCGAATACAACGAACAGCACGAACGCAAGGTGGACGATGACGGTGAGATCGGCCAGGAATCGGAACCACATCGGAGACCAGGATCGCAAGATCGAGCGAGAATCTCGGCAGTCAGTGCCGCGCAACCTGACCATGCTCAGTATGGCGAGCGTGAGTGGACGGGTGGGACGGACGGGAGTCGACTCGCAGATTGAGAACGACGCGGCGCGGCAGAGTTAGGCGGCGCTCCTGAGCGCCTCGATCCTGCGCCAGCTGGTCAGTGGGTTCCAACTGGTGAAAGTCTGGTCCACCAATTTTGATTTCTCTACCTCACTTGCTGCAAAACGTGCGAAAAACAGGGACGTTTTGGTGGTTCCAATAGTAGCGCCGTTCTCGTAGATCACACCGTCTGGAAAAAAGGCGGCTTGCAGCCGCTGGCGCTGTTCGAGATCGGACTCCGCCCACGCGCTACCCGCAATGCCGCTGCGCCTGTTGCCTGCTGTCGTGCTCATGGAATAGCCCTGGTGAATTCGATTTCGCTGATGTCGTCAGATCTTCGTGGAGAGGGCGCGCATGGCTGACAGTGAGTCCATGTAGTCGCGCCAGTGCACAATTGTCCGATTCTCGACCGTCACGATCGAGACGAATCGGTTCTCGTAGGCCGCACCACTGCCGACGACAAGCCCATGGACCTCGTACTCGATGACGATGACACGTCCATCGTCGCAGCGGTGCACGACAAGTCCGTCGCCACCGTGTAGAACGATGCTTTCGCCGTAGCCGCGATAGAGAGCCATCAGTGCGTCGCGACCCTCGACCCGTTTGGGCCATCCCGCCATGTCATAGCGGAACTCGAAGATCGCGTTCTTAGCGATCGTGTCGAAGTAATGCTCACCGTCAACGAGGCCAGAAAGCCCTCGCTGCACAATTTCGAAGAACGGGTCGAGCGCGGAAAATGCGGCGTACTTCGGTTTCATGTGTGACTCTCGCGTGGTGTGTCGGCCATCGTTCGCTTACTGAAGCGATCATTTCCCGAGGAGCGTCGAGAGGACCGTTTGGATGTCCGTTTCTCCGCGCCAAAGCGGATGGCCGCCCTCCCACACAACGATCCCTGTATTCAGCCCGTGGGTGAGCTCCTTGAAGAGCCGAGTCCACTCAGCGTTCATACCTGCTGCCGCTAACGCTGGCTCCATCGCGTCCTCCGGTGCCTCCTGTACCGCGATCGGCTTTCCGACGGCGCGGGCTAGGGCCGCTGCGACGTCGCGCGGAGAGTACTCGCGCGGCCCTGCCAGCTCGATGACCCGCTTGCCGCTACCGCCCTCGGCGAGCAGACGTGCCGCGGCGATCCCGATATCCCGCGTGGCGACCAACGGAATCGTTTTGTCGGCGAGGAGGAACGAGGGCAGAACTCCCTGAGCGACGCCGAAAAGCGCGCCGCCCCAGTTCTCCATGAAGTAGGCCGCTCGCACGAAGGTCGCGGCAGCGCGGCCTCGAGTGAACACGGCCTCCGCGTCGTGGAGGCCGAGCACGGGACCTGTGCCCTCGGCTTGCTGCGCGCCGATGGACGAGAGCAAGACGACGTGGGGAACGCCAGCGGCTTCGATGGCCGCAGCTATCGTGCCTGTGCGGCGATTGTTGGCCGCGCGCACGTGGGTTGAACTGAAATTCGGAGGGAGAAGCACGTACGCGCCTTCCGTGGTCACTGAATGCGCGCTTGAGCGCAGCATTGTCCTCAACGTCGGCGATGGAGACATCTGCGCCTGCCTCTTTCCACACGTGCCCCTTGGCGACGTCGCGCACGACGACGCGGACCTTCTTGTTCTGCGAAAGGAGTGTCTCGGCGACGACCCTGCCCGTATTCCCCGAAGCACCAAGAACTGCAAACACTGGCGAGCCTCCTGACTGTCCGCGACTCCGACGATAGGAAGCATTGGCGGCATGCGTCCCGAGTCGACATAAGGGCCTTCCTCAGATCCGGATTCCATTCGGCGTTCCGAGCCCGATACGCGAAGGTGATGCCTACGCTCGCGACAAATTCCGTTGGTGCGGTCTCCAGACGAGTCATAACGCCTACTTGAATTCGATTTCGCTGATGTCGATCGACACGACGACCGGCGTCGGCGCCGAGGTTCCGTCAGGCTGACGTGGAACGATCGTGTGTTTGGTTGGCACGACGATTCCTGACACGTCTGTGAGCGCTGACACGTAGTGTGCAGCTGCAGCACCTGCGGCCACGTCGAATTGATAGTCATGTCGCTTGAGCAGGCCCTGCCGATCGAAGTAGAACGTCTGCTCGGGAGAGTGTGTCGCAATGCGCTCAGGGAACGTGACCTTCAAGCGGCGCCAGGTCTCACCGTTTTCCTGCCACGACTCGAGTTCCTCCGTCTCGACACCAGGCAGGGCGAAGAGGAACGGCGTATTCAGATAGGTCCACATGGCATAGCCGGCGAAGTACGCCAGTTGCAGGCTGTCCCAGGGCGTGTCGAACTTGTGACCCGTGAAGGACTCGCGTGGATTGGCTCGCTCCTCCACGACGTCGCCGTTACTCGTTTCAATCGCGACTCGGTCGGGTTGAAAGGCCGAGCGTCTATCCGGCTCTCCGAATGGTCGATGCGACGCCCACTCCTTGCGCAGATCGACGGTCACGTGGACATCGTCGAGAACGCCGTTCTGGCCCTTCAGTTGCCACAGGACGCCACCCTGCACGAGGCGCGCGGAAACGGTCTTCAACTGGCGCCATCGGTCGAGACCACCATGCGCGTCGATTGCAAGTGTCGCGAGATCACTCATGCATATCTCCCTGATGCCGTCTGTTACGCGGGTTGCGGGGCGACCGTCTTCCCTTCCGATCGGCGGTGCAGCTGACGACCTGGGCGCGGAGACCTGGCCCCGCGGGGAAGTAGCGTTTACTTCCTGAGCGCCGCCTCCAGGTTGCCCAGCACACCGAGCTGGGCGAGCATGATGGTTTCGGCGTAGTGGCAGTCGAACGCGCTCACCTTCCCATCCTCAACATGGAAGACATCGATGCACGGGACGTGGAATTCCTTACCGGTAGCGGGAGGCGTTCCCAGGCCCATGGGAAGGTCACCTTGGTGGGTTCCGTTCAGCGACAGCTCAACGACGACGACGTCACCGTCGAAGTACAGGTGGGAGAGTTCGCGGTGCATGTCCGGAAATGCAGCCGAGTAGATGTCGGCCGCACGAGCGACTTCGTCGCCGCGGTATGTGACTCCGGCAGGGACGTCCCACCAGTAGCCGTTCTTGGTGAACAGTGACCGAAACCTCTTGGGTTCCTTCTCTGCGACCGCGTACAGATTGCGGATAATCTCTTCGTTTGAAGCCATCGTGGTCTCCTCGCTGATATCGAATTTCTTGGCCACCGCGGATCCCCCGCCGAATTGATCTCATCAACGACGGCCTGTGCTGCCGCCTATCGTTGTCGCCTCGTCTCAACGCGTGGCGGCCGCGGGCGTCGGCTGGGCGGCTCGGGATTTAGCCGCTGTGGCGTCCGCGGCTTTGGCAATCTCCGAGGGGGGGATAGATGTTCTGCAGGGTGGCTGTTTCCTTGAGGAAAGGCACGATGACCTCTCGCGCGGCGGGAGCAAGCGGCCCCGCCCAATCGCGAAACCATTCCGTGATCATCGCTTGGGTCGTATTTGGCACGGCGCCGGCCTGGATCATCCGCAAGACAGCGACATCGTGCGATTCCCTTGTCAGACCGCCGGCGGCATCGGTGACGATGCTGACCTCGTAGCCGTCCTTTAGCGCGGCCACCACGGGATAGGCGAGGCACACCTCCGTCACAATCCCGGACATGACCAACCGCTTGCGCCCGGTCTTCTTGACCGCCTCGACAAACGCCCGGTCAGCCCAGGAGTCCATCGAGGTCCGGTCGATTTCCGGCACGTTCGGGACTTCACTCCGAAGCGATGCAATAGTCGGCTGGTTGACCCCATCTGGACACCGACCGTGCTCAGGATGATGGGGATATCGAATGCCAACGCCGCCTTGGTGAGATAGCGCGCGTTGAGTTCGACCAGCTTGCGATCGTGTGACTGGATGAAGCTCATGACACCGGGTTGATAGTCGATCAACAGCAATGCGCATTCTTTGGAGTCCCAGACACCGCTTGACCTGTTGTTCTCGGGCATGACCGATTCCTCCTTCGCTCACGTGGTGGCGTGTCGTCAACGCGTCCGCTACAAATGAGCGTAGGAGGTTTCATGCCCGTGCGATATCACGTATTTCCATGATGGACGCGGGGAGCGCGCAGGACTTAGCCTGTGCTGCGTGGGACCAGAGCTCGAGGAAGGCTGAGGTCAGTGGGCTGCGCCGGCGCGGCGACTTGCCCCATCACCGGGGCGATCGATGCGTGAACGCCGCACGAGGCGATCAGCAGAGCTGCCGCGAGTTCACTTCTTGGCGTCCTGTTTGATCGCTTCAAACTGCAACTCGATCTGAACGTTGTTGTCGACCACCAACGAGCCGTTATCCAATACCTGACTCCACCTGATGCCGTAATCCAGCCGGTTGATGTTGAGAGTGGCCGAACCGCCTAATCT